>NZ_JBXQQB010000007.1:0-318179 GCF_057220535.1 Kitasatospora sp. NEAU-CNBT7
GACGTCACGCTGCTCGAAAGGGTCCTCAGTGGACTTCGCAAGCTCTAACGCGGCCGCCCCCAGCCGCGCCACCACCTCGGCGAAGATCGTCGTCGCGGGCGGCTTCGGCGTGGGCAAGACCACCCTCGTCGGTGCGGTCTCCGAGATCAACCCGCTGCGCACCGAAGCCGTCATGACCAGCGCCAGCGCCGGCATCGACGACCTCACCCACACCGCGGGCAAGACGACCACCACGGTCGCCATGGACTTCGGCCGCATCACCCTCGACGAGGACCTGATCCTCTACCTCTTCGGCACCCCCGGCCAGGACCGCTTCTGGTTCATGTGGGACGACCTCGTCCGCGGCGCCATCGGCGCCGTCGTCCTCGTCGACACCCGCCGCCTCGCCGACTGCTTCCCCGCCCTCGACTACTTCGAGAACAGCGGCCTGCCCTTCGTCGTCGGCCTCAACGGCTTCGAAGGCCACCAGCCGCACACCCCCGAAGAGGTCCGCGAAGCACTCCAGCTCGGCCCCGACACCCCGATCATCGCGTTGGACGCGCGGCGCCGGGACAGTGCCAAGAGCGCCCTGATCACCCTGGTCGAGCACGCCCTCCTCGCCCGCCTGCGCTGACCCGCCGGCCCCGCCGGGGGACGGCCGGGGCCCGCGGAACCGTCGTCGGTCCGCGGGCCCCGGGGGGTCCGGCCCATCCCGGCTCAGCCCTGCGCGGGGTCCAGCCCGGCGTGGATCAGGCCGTAGGTGTAGGCGTCGTCGAGCGCCAGCCAGGACGCCGCGATCACGTTGTCGGCGACCCCGACCGTGGACCAGGTGGCGCTGCCGTCGGTGGACTCGACCAGCACCCGGGTCTTGGAACCGGTGCCGTGCTGGCCCTCCAGGATGCGGACCTTGTAGTCGACCAGCTCCAGCCGGGCCAGCTGCGGGTAGATCGGCTCCAGGGCGGCCCGCAGCGCCTTGTCGAGGGCGTCCACCGGGCCGTTGCCCTCACCGGTGGCGACCTTGCGCTCGCCCTTGGCCCAGACCTTGACGGTGGCCTCGTTGCCCGCCGTGCCGTGCGGGCCCTGCTCGCTGATGGTCCGCCAGGACTCCAGGGCGAAGAACCGCTCCCGGCTGCCGCGCACCTCGTCGCGCAGCAGCAGCTCGAAGGAGGCGTCGGCGGCCTCGTAGGTGTAGCCGAGGTTCTCCTGCTCCTTGACCCGGGCGACCACCCGGCCGACCAGGTCGCGGTCGGCGGACAGGTCGTAGCCGAGCTCCTTGCCCTTGAGCTCGATCGAGGCCCGGCCGGCCATGTCGGAGACCAGCATCCGCATGGTGTTGCCGACCCGCTCGGGGTCGATGTGCTGGTACAGGTCCGGGTCGACCTTGATCGCGGAGGCGTGCAGGCCGGCCTTGTGCGCGAAGGCCGAGAATCCCACGTACGGCTGGTGCGTGGAGGGCGCCAGGTTGACCACCTCGGCGATGGCGTGCGAGATCCGGGTCATCTCCGCGAGCCGGCCCTCGGGCAGCACCCGGCGGTCGTACTTGAGCTCCAGCGCCCCGGCCACCGGGAAGAGGTTGGCGTTGCCGACCCGCTCGCCGTAGCCGTTGGCGGTGCACTGGACGTGGGTGGCGCCGGCGTCGACGGCGGCCAGCGTGTTGGCGACCGCGCAGCCGGTGTCGTCCTGGGCGTGGATGCCGAGCCGTGCCCCGGTGCGGGCCAGCACCTCGGCCACGGTCTCCCGGACGCCCGCGGGCAGCATCCCGCCGTTGGTGTCGCAGAGCACCACCACCTCGGCGCCGGCCTGGTGGGCGGTGCGGACCACCGCGAGCGCGTACTCGGGGTTGGCCCGGTAGCCGTCGAAGAAGTGCTCGCAGTCGATGAAGACCCGGCGGCCCTGGGCGCGCAGGTACGTGACGCTGTCGCGGACCATCTCCAGGTTCTCGTCGAGGGTGGTGCGCAGGGCCAGCTCCACGTGCCGGTCGTGCGATTTGGCGACCAGGGTGACCACCGGGGCCCCTGAGTTGACCAGGGCGGCCAGCTGGGGGTCCTCGGCGGCCTTGCCGCCGGCCCGGCGGGTGGCGCCGAAGGCGACCAGCTGCGCGTGGCGCAGGTCGAGCTCGGCGGCGGCCCGGGCGAAGAACTCGGTGTCGCGGGGGTTGGCGCCCGGCCAGCCGCCCTCGATGAAGCCGACGCCGAAGTCGTCCAGGTGCCGGGCGATGGTCAGCTTGTCCGCGACGGTGAGGTTGATGCCCTCGCGCTGGGCGCCGTCGCGCAGCGTGGTGTCGAACAGGTGGAAGCTGTCGTTGGGGCGGCTGTTGCTGGCCTCGGTCATGGCCCTGGGTTCTCCGTTCGGTGGAGTTACTGCTGTTGCCGGGTGGGAGTCCGGCTCCACTGTCCAGCATCCCGCGCGCACCCGGTGTCCCTCGGCCCCTCGTGGGGGCTCCGGCCGGTCCGGGGCAAAACAAAAGACCCCTCGCGGGTGCGAGAGGTCTGCGCGCGGGTCTGGACGCTGGTGGTCGCTCCGCATTCGGGTACTGCGGGAGCGGTCACTGCGGACCGGCGCGCCTGCTGCTAATAATCAGCGAGAGCGAGGACACGCTTGCAGTCTGGCACACCGACCGCATCCCGGCCCCGCCGTCTCGCGATGCGAAACGCCTCAGGTCAGCCGGTCGGTGGCGAGTTCGAAACCGAACGGCGCGGGGAGCGGCAGCGGGTCCCCGACAGCGGCCCAGGCGACGGCGTGGTAGTCGCCCCGCCGCGGGTCACCGAACAGCAGGACCTTGCCCTCGTGCCGGTCGACCAGCAGGTAGAGCGGGATGCCGGCGGCCGCGTAGCCGAGCCGTTTGGCCTCGCGGTCCTTGCCCGGCCGACCGGAGGTGACCTCCAGGACCATCAGCACATCGTCCGGCTCGGACCAGGACTCCCGGCCCAGCATGGCACCGGCCGCAGTGAACGTGCCGTCCGGGATGTAGCGGCCGCTGGGCACGATCAGGCCCTTGCCGCCCGCGAAGTCGACGCCGTCCGGGCATTGGCGAGCGATCTGCCGCACGATCCGGCCGACCGCGGTCTCGTGGTCCCCGTCCGGCGGCGAGGTCACGATGATCTCCGCCTCGATCAGCTCGGCCTTGAGACCCTCCGGGATGCTCAAGGGTCAGGAAGGCGTCGAGCAGATAGCTGTCATGGTCCTCGGCGAAGTCACCCGTCGGCGCGCTCAGAGCCCCTCCTCAGGTCCGCACGGCTCAACGAGCGGGGCACTTCGAGGTTACCGAGCCGGGCGCCCCGGCGGTGCGGGGCGCCCGGTGCCGGGTCAGACGATCTTGTGCAGCCAGCCGTGGGTGTCCGGGGCCTGGCCGCCCTGGATGGCGAGCAGCGCCTTGCGCAGCTCCATGGTGACCGGGCCGGGCTCGCCCTTGCCCACGGTCCAGTCGGCGCGGGCGGACTTGACCGAGCCGACCGGGGTGATCACGGCGGCGGTGCCGCAGGCGAAGACCTCGGTCAGGGTGCCGTCGGCGTTGGCCTGCTTCCACTCGTCGGTGGAGATCTTCCGCTCCTCGACCCCGTAGCCGAGGTCGGCGGCCAGCTGCAGCAGCGAGTCGCGGGTGATGCCGGGCAGCAGGGCGCCGGAGAGCTCGGGGGTGACGATCTTCGCGTCCTTGCCCTCGCCGAAGACGAAGTACAGGTTCATGCCGCCCATCTCCTCGATCCACCGGTGCTCGGCGGCGTCGAGCCAGACCACCTGGTCGCAGCCCTTGGCGGCGGCCTGGGCCTGGGCGACCAGGGAGGCGGCGTAGTTGCCCGCGCACTTGGCGGCGCCGGTGCCGCCGGGGGCGGCGCGCACGTACTCCTCGGAGAGCCAGACCGAGACCGGCTTGATGCCGCCGGGGAAGTAGGCGCCGGCCGGCGAGGCGATGATCATGAAGAGGTAGGAGTTGGCCGGGCGCACCCCCAGGCCCACCTCGGTGGCGAACATGAACGGCCGCAGGTAGAGGCTCTGCTCGGCCTCGTTCGGCACCCAGTTCTGCTCCTGCTGGACCAGCAGCTCGACGGCCTCGACGAAGGTCTCGACCGGCAGCTCGGGCATCGCCAGCCGGCGGGCCGAGTCCTGGAAGCGCCTGGCGTTGGCCTCCGGGCGGAAGGTGCTGATCGAGCCGTCGGCCTGGCGGTAGGCCTTCAGGCCCTCGAAGATCGCCTGGCCGTAGTGCAGGGTCATGTTGGCCGGGTCGATCTCCAGCGGCGCGTAGGGCGTCAGCTGGGCGTCGTGCCAGCCCAGGCCGTCGGTCCACCGGATGGTCACCATGTGGTCGGTGAAGACCCGCCCGAAGCCGGGGTTGGCCAGCCGGGCCTCGCGCTCCGCGTCGGACAGCGGGTGCGCGGTGGGCTTGAGGTCGAACGTGATGGGCGCCTGGGTGGGCGTACTCATGGCTGTCTGTCCTTCACCGTGGGGTAGGGCTGGGCCGCCACCGCCGGTGATCGAACGCACGACGGCACGGCCCACTGTCGATACTCGCATCCAGAGGGCCGTGCCGAACAGCCGGAGGGCTGTCCCGTCGTTGCTCCGGCGCCTCAGCCGGATACTCGGGCGGCGAGCGCGTCGCCGACCTGGGAGGTGGTACGGGCGCCGGAGCGCTCGGTCAGATCGGCCGCGACGGCGGCCTCGACCCGGGCGGCCTCGTCGGCGTACCCGAGGTGTTCCAGCAGCATGGCGACCGACAGCACGGTGGCGGTCGGGTCGGCCTTGCCCTGGCCGGCGATGTCCGGGGCCGAGCCGTGGACCGGCTCGAACATGGACGGGAAGGCGCCGGAGGGGTTGATGTTGCCGCTCGCGGCCAGGCCGATGCCGCCGGTGACGGCCGCGGCCAGGTCGGTCAGGATGTCGCCGAACAGGTTGTCGGTGACGATCACGTCGAAGCGCTCGGGCTGGGTGACGAAGAAGATCGTCGCCGCGTCGACGTGCAGGTAGTCGGTGGTGACCTCGGGGAACTCCCGGCCGACCTGCTCGAAGATCCGGGTCCACAGGTGCCCGGCGTGCACCAGCACGTTGTTCTTGTGGACGAGCGTGAGCTTCCTGCGCGGACGGGCGGCGGCGCGGCGGTAGGCGTCCCGCACCACCCGCTCGATGCCGAACGCGGTGTTCAGGCTGACCTCGGTGGCCACCTCGTGCTCGGTGCCGGTGCGCAGCGAGCCGCCGTTGCCGACGTACGGGCCCTCGGTGCCCTCGCGGACCACCACGAAGTCGATCTGCGGGTCGCCGGCCAGCGGGGAGCCCACACCGGGGAAGAGCTTGCCCGGGCGGAGGTTGATGTGGTGGTCGAAGGCGAACCGGAGCTTCAGCAGCAGGCCCCGCTCCAGCACGCCGGACGGCACGCTCGGGTCGCCGATCGCGCCGAGCAGGATCGCGTCCTGGCCCTTCAGCTCCGCCAGCACGCTGTCCGGCAGGGTCTCGCCGGTGCGGTGGTAGCGGCGGGCGCCGAGGTCGTACTCGGCGGTCTCCAGCTTGACGTCGGCGGGGAGGACGGCGCTGAGCACCTTGAGGCCCTCGGCGACCACTTCCTGGCCGATACCGTCACCGGGGATCACTGCGAGGCGAAGGGTGCGAGACATGCTCGTGACCCTACTCCCGCGTCCCATGGGCTGACATCCCGTGTCCGCCATTCGGACATTCCCGGCAGCGGGCGGTTGGTGCCGGCCGGCCGGGTGCGCCTACAGTGCGGCCTGGCGGAAGCGGCGGGCGAACGGCGGAGGACAGACGGATGTGGCAGCTGATCCGGTTCGGGCTGGTCGGTGCCGTGAACACCGGCAGCTGCCTGGCGCTGTTCTGGCTGCTCCACCCGGCGCTGCCGTACCTGGCGGCGTTCAGCGTGGCGTACCTGCTCAGCATGGTCGGGTCGTTCTTCCTGAACACCTACTTCACCTACCGCACCCGGCCGACCTGGCGGAAGTTCCTGCTCTTCCCGCTGCCCAACCTGGCCAACTACCTGCTGCAGACGGCCGGCCTGTTCGCCCTGGTGCAGTGGTGCGGCCTGGACGAGCGGATCGCGCCCGCGGTGGTCGCCGCGGGCGCGATCCCGGTCAGCTTCCTGCTGACCCGGCTGGTGCTGACCGGCCGGGCCGCCGGATCACCGCAGCCCGGATCGCCGCAGCCCGGATCACCGCAGGGAGACCAGCTGGGCCCGGCGCCCGTCCGGGTTGAGGTGGTGGACCAGTAGCAGCCGGGCGGTGTCGCCGCCGGGGCCCTTGCGGACGTCCAGCACCGTGCCCGGGCCCGCCGGGGCGGCGATGGCGGCCGGCCCGTCGGCCGGGCTGCGGACGTCCAGCGCCGGGTGCAGCACGTCGATCGACAGGGTCGGCCGCTCCCCCTGCAGCCCGATCGAGGACAGCGCGTCGGCCGCACTGGGCACCCCGCCGAGGGCGAACCCGGTCCACAGCCCGTACCGGATCCGGGCCGCGGAGGTGCTCAGCCCCGGCAGCGCGGCCAGCCGGACCGGCAGCACCAGCGTGTCGCTGTCGAGCAGACCGGTGTCGCTGTCGCCCCAGCGGGCGTTCAGCGGCTGGACGTCCAGCTCCCGGCCGGTCCTGGCGTCCACCGTGCGGGCCACCAGGACGTCGCTGCCGCGCAGCCGGTCGGCGCTGACCACCGCGTCGGTGCGGCCGTCCCCGTCGGTGTCCAGCGAGGCCCGGACGCCGAACTGCGCCGCCGGGGTCGCGGCCGGCGCCCACAGCGCCGCCGCCAGGTAGAGCGTGCCGCGGGCCAGCGGGTCACCGCCGACCGCCGGGGCGTCGCTGGCCGCACCGGCCGCCCGCAGGTTCGCGGCCCGCTCGGACGGCGCGTCGACGCACAGCCCGGCGGCCGGGCAGTCCGGCCAGCGCTCGCCCTCACCGCCCAGCTGGAAGGCGCTGACCAGGGCGCCGGCCGTGGACGGCGCGCCGGTGCCGCCGAGCGCCAGCAGCGCGGAGCCCTGCCGGGCCGACTTCAGCTGCAGGCCCGCCGTCAGGTCGGAGGCCGCCCGCACCGCCGCGAACAGCGGCACCCGCAGCTCGGGCGCGTCGCCGGACACCGGGGTCAGCAGCAGCCGCCCGGACAGCTCGCCGCGGTACCCGCGGGCCCGGCCGCCCTGCAGCGTGTCGATGGTCGGGTCGGGCTGCCGCTCGACCTGCCCGGGGACCCGCAGCGCGACCCGGACCCGGGCCGTGCCGCCCGCCGGGACGTCCACCCGGGCCGGGCTCGGCTCGAAGGTGGCGCCCGCGAGCTCGGTCGCCGCCGCGTACCCCGTGGTGTAGCTGACCGGGGTGTCGCCGAGGTTGCGTACCTCCACCTCGCGGACCGTCTCGGTCGGCCGCGAGACCGCGACCGGCCCGAACGACAGCCCGACCGCGCCCGGCGCCGCCCCCTCGCCCGCCGCGTACGCCACGGCCGGGGTCCGCACCGCCCGGTCCACCCGGACCCGCCCGGCGCCGGTCCGCTCCGGCCCGTACACCGGGCCGCCGTGGCCGTCCCCGAGCCAGGTGTCCCCGGCGGTGTTCATCAGGGCCGCCTTGACCTCCTCGACCGACCAGTCCGGGTGGGCCGCGCGCACCAGCGCCGCCAGGCCCGCGATGTGCGGGGTCGCCATCGAGGTCCCGTCCTCGCGGATGCCGGCCGTGCCGCTGCCCGCGCGGGCCGACCAGATGGTCTCGCCCGGGGCCGCCAGGTCGGGCTTGACCAGGCCGGGCAGACCGATCCCGCGGGAGGTGAACGAGGTCAGGGTGTCCACCCGCTGCGGCTGCTCCTGGGCGACCGAGCCGCGCAGGGCGTCGCCGGGCGCCGCCAGCTGCACCCGCACCGGGCCCTCGGCCAGCGCCGAGGTGAGCCGCTCGCCGTCGGCCCGGGCCAGGATGGCCACCGGTACCCGGTCGTCGCCGGCCAGCTCGCCCAGGTGGTCGCCGTCGGCCGCGAACAGCGCGCCGAGGGCGCCCGCGTCGGCCGCGTGGTCGGCCCGGGCCGCCGAGCCGCAGGCCCGGTCCGCGTCCTTGGTCCGCCAGGTCAGCAGCGCCACCCTGCCCTTGAGCCGGGCCGCGTCCGCCGGGGTGAAGGCGGTGCAGCCGTCGCTCTGGTCGGCCGGCCGCGCGAGTTCGCCGCTCACGTCGGCGGTGGACCACTGCCGGTACTGGGCGCTCCAGTGGGCCGGGACCAGCCCGGCCAGCGCCGCCGGTGCCAGCACCCGGATGCCGTCGGCGTCGGTGTGCTGGTCGACCGAGGCGGCCACCGCGATCACCCGCGGGGCGATCCCGGGGCTGCCCCCGATCGCGTACACGTCGCCCTCGTTGCCGGCCGCGGCGACCACCACGGTGCCGAGCTCGGCGAGCCGGTCGGCGGCCAGCGCGTCGGCGTCGGCGGGGTCGCCGAAGGAGCTGCCGAGCGAGAGGTTGACCACGTCGAGCCGGTCGGACAGGTCGCCGTCGCCGTTCGGGTCGGCGGCCACGTCGAGGGCCTGCGCGAGCTGGTCGGTGGACCCGGTGCAGCCGAACACCCGGATCGCGTACAGCTGCGCCTCGGGCGCCGCGCCCGGGCCGACCTTGAAGCCGGCCGGGTCCAGCCCGGGCCGGTACGGGCCGCGGTAGGTGCGGCCGTCCGCGGCGACGCCGTAGCCGGCCGCCGTCCCGGCCACATGGGTGCCGTGGCCGTTGAGCGCGCAGTCGATCGGGTTGGCGTCCGGGTGCGGCTCGGGCTGGGAGTGCTCGGCGGAGGGGTCGGGGTTGTAGTCGTCCCCGACCAGGTCCCGGCCGCCGGCCACCTTGTCGTTGGGGAACAGCGCGGCCGGGGCCGGCTCGGCGCCGTTGACGGCCTTGAAGGCCGCCTCGGTGCCGGGGCCGCCGAAGTCGGCGTGGGTGTAGTCGATCCCGGAGTCGATCACGCCGATCCGCACGCCGCGCCCGGTGTTGCCCTCCCCGGCCGCCGGGGACCACACCTGCGGGGCGCCGGTGAGCGGTACCGAGTAGGAGTTGGCGCGCTGCTTGAGGGTGATCGGGTGGACCGCCCGGACGCCCGGCAGGGCGCCGAGCCGCGCCCGGGCGCCCGCGGGCGCCCGGACCGCGAGGCCGGTGAGCACCGTGGAGGTGCGGTAGATCGGGCGGGCGGCGGGCTCGGCCCGGTGCACCGCGGCCTCCAGGTCGGCGGCCGCGCGCAGGGCCCGGGCCCGCTGGTCGGCGCCGGCCCGGGCGGCGGCCTCGCGGACCGCCTCCGGGCTGCGCCGGGACCGCCGGGCGTCGTCGGCGGCCCGGCGCCAGGCGGGGGCGGCGGGCTCGGTGTCGAGTTCGAGCAGGAAACCGGCGGGGGCGCCGGCGCGGGCGGTGCCCGCGGAGGTGTCGGGCCGCTCGGCCGCCGCCGCGCCGGCGGGCGCGACGGCGGTCAGCAGGGCGAGGGTCAGGCCGATCCGGGTGGCGACTGCCGCCCGGCGGTGGGCTGGTGGGGTGCGCACAGGTCCGTCTCCCCCGGCAGGGGTGGACTGATCTGCGTGCCGGTCAGCCGCGGTCCGCGCCGTGCGGAGGTCGATCACCCTTCCGGAGGCACCAAATTACGATCATCGAGTTGGCGTCGGCGAGCACTCTCCCCCGTTGGGGGACGGCTTGCACTCCTGTGGGTGACGGACCGTCAGGCGTTCGGCCCATTCCGCGACCTGCGGGCGGAACCCGCGGGCCGCGCTCAGTAACCGTGGCCGGTGGCACCGCCGTTGTCACGGCGGTCCAGGGCGCGCTGCAGGGCGGCCGCGGCGTGCGGGTCCGGCTCGGCGCGGCGACGGCGGCGCGGGGCGTGGACGGAGTGGACGGCGGGGGTGGTGGGGACGGTGCGACGGTCTGCGACGGGGGGCATACCGGTCTCCTCGGTTCAGGGCGCGCCCGCAGGCGCAGTGGGGAGGGTGGGGTACGCCGGCAAGGGTCGCCTGCCGAACTGCGTACGGGCACACACGGGCCACCGTCCCTGGCTTGCAGGGGTGGCTCACCGTATGGCTCTTTCACCGTACGACTCGGCGGCGCCGCTGTCTGCACGATTAGTTGGATTTCCTAGTATCTGAGACGGGGTTCACCCGGCCGCCAGAGCCGCGGTATGCGAACGGCCCTCCCGCCCGAAGGCGGAAGGGCCGCTCGAAGGCCTGGCTGCCGGTCTCAGCCGAGGTTGACCGCGCGGGCGAAGCGGGCGCCGATCGCGCCGGCGATCTCGGCCAGCACCTCCTGGGAGACCTCGCTGTCCACGGTGATCGAGGCGAGCGCCTCCGCGCCGTCCCGGGCCACCTGCATGCCGGCGATGTTGATCCCGGCGTCGCCGAGGATCCGGCCGAGGGTGCCGACCACGCCGGGGCGGTCCTCGTACTTGAAGAACGCCATGTGGTCGGTGAGCGCCACGTCCACGTCGAAGGCGTCCACGCCGACGATCTTCTGCTGCTGCTTCGGGCCGGCCAGCGTGCCGGAGATGGCGACCTCGCCGCCGTCGGCCAGGGTGCCGCGCACGGTGATCACGTTGCGGTGCTCGGGGCTCTCGCTGGAGGTGGTCAGCCGGACCTCCACGCCGCGCTCCTGGGCGAACAGCGGGGCGTTGACGTAGGACACCGTCTCGGCCACCACGTCCTCGAACACGCCCTTGAGGGCGGAGAGTTCGAGCACCTTGACGTCGTGCTGGGTGATCTCGCCGCGGACCTCGACATCGAGCCGGACGGCGACCTCGCCGGCCAGCGCGGTGAAGATCCGGCCGAGCTTCTCGGCCAGCGGCAGACCGGGCTTGACGTCCTCGGCGATCACGCCGCCCTGGACGTTGACCGCGTCCGGCACCAGCTCGCCGGCGAGCGCCAGGCGGACCGAGCGGGCGACCGCGATACCGGCCTTCTCCTGCGCCTCGTCGGTGGAGGCGCCCAGGTGCGGGGTGGCGACCACGTTGTCGAAGGCGAACAGCGGGGAGTCGGTGCACGGCTCCTTGGCGTAGACGTCCAGGCCCGCGCCGGCCACCCGGCCGTCGCGCAGCGCGGCGGCCAGCGCCGCCTCGTCCACGATGCCGCCGCGGGCGGCGTTGACGATCCGCACGGTCGGCTTCACCTTGTGCAGCGCCTCGTCGCCGATCAGGCCGATCGTCTCGGGGGTCTTGGGGAGGTGCACGGTGATGAAGTCGGAGACCTCCAGCAGCTCCTCCAGGGAGAGCAGCTTGACGCCCATCTGGGCCGCGCGGGCGGCCTGGATGTAGGGGTCGTAGGCGACGATCTTCATCCCGAACGCGGACATCCGCTGGGCGACCAGGACGCCGATCCGGCCGAGGCCGACCACGCCGAGGACCTTCTCGCTCAGCTCGACGCCGGTGTACTTGTTGCGCTTCCACTCGCCCTGCTTGAGCGCGGCGTTGGCCGGCGCGATGTTGCGGGCGACCGAGATCAGCAGGCCGCAGGCGAGCTCGGCGGCGGTGACGATGTTGGAGGTCGGCGCGTTCACGACCATCACGCCGGCCTTGGTGGAGGCCGACACGTCCACGTTGTCCAGGCCCACCCCGGCCCGGGCGACGACCTTGAGCTTCTTGGCCGCGGCCAGCGCCTCCGCGTCCACCTTGGTGGCGCTGCGGATCAGGATCGCGTCCACGTCCGCGATGGCGGTCAGCAGCTCGGTGCGGTCCGCACCGTTGCAGTGGCGGATCTCGAAATCCGGACCCAGGGCGTCGACCGTGGCGGGGGACAGCTCTTCGGCGATCAGAACTACGGATTTGCTGCTCACGACAGTGTCCTTAACTGTCCGGTTCTCCCCGGCACGTAGGTGGCGTGGCGAACGGGGGGAAGGTGGCATGCCGCGTAGGTAGACGCACGACGCTGTGGGCCTGACGCGCACTCGGAAGTGTATCGACGGGCTGGGGCGGCGGCTGCTCCCGTCCGGCGAAATCACCCGGACGGGAGCAGCCTGGTTGTACAAGGCAGTTGGACCGCCCGAACGGGTTACGCCTCGGAGTCGACCCAGCTCATCAGCTTGCGGAGCTTCTTGCCGGTGGTCTCCAGCAGGTGCTCGGAGTCGGCGTTCTTGTACTCGTTGTACTTGGGCAGGCCCGCCTTGTACTCGGCGATCCAGGTGTTGGCGAAGGTGCCGTCCTGGATCTCGGCGAGGACCTTCTTCATCTCGGCCTTGGTGTCGGCGGTGATGATGCGCGGACCGGTGACGTAGTCGCCCCACTCGGCGGTCTCGGAGACCGACCAGCGCATCTTCTCCAGACCCCCCTCGTACATCAGGTCGACGATCAGCTTGAGCTCGTGCAGGCACTCGAAGTAGGCGATCTCCGGCTGGTAGCCGGCCTCCACCAGGGTCTCGAAGCCGGCCTTGACCAGCGCGGCGGTGCCGCCGCACAGCACGGCCTGCTCGCCGAACAGGTCGGTCTCGGTCTCCTCGGTGAAGGTGGTCTTGATGACACCGGCCTTGGTGCCGCCGATGCCCTTGGCGTACGACAGGGCCAGATCAAACGCCTTGCCGGTGGAGTCCTGCTCGACCGCCACGATGCACGGGACGCCGCGGCCCTCCTCGTACTGGCGGCGGACCAGGTGGCCCGGGCCCTTGGGGGCGACCATGCAGACGTCGACGTTCTCGGGCGGGGTGATGAAGCCGAAGCGGATGTTCAGGCCGTGGCCGAAGAACAGGGCGTCGCCCGCCTTCAGGTTCGGCTCGATCGACTCGGTGTAGACGTCGGCCTGGATCGGGTCCGGCACCAGGATCATGATGACGTCGGCCTCGGCCGCGGCGGTGGCGGGGTCGGTGACGCGCAGGCCCGCCTCCTCGGCCTTGGCGCGGGACTTCGAGCCCTCCAGGAGGCCGACCCGGACGTCCACGCCCGAGTCACGCAGCGACAGCGCGTGGGCGTGGCCCTGGCTGCCGTAGCCGATGACCGCGACCTTGCGGCCCTGGATGATGGACAGGTCGGCGTCGTCTTCGTAGAACAGCTCGGCCACGGGGGCACATCTCCTTGCGTGGTGGTGGTGCCGGTGCGTACCTACCGTACGTGGACCCGGCGGTGGGGTGGGGCGTTGCTTCAGGGGGTGAGACGGCAGGGGATCAGGCGCTGCGGTCCAGGGCCCGCAGCGAGCGGTCGGTGATCGACCGGGCGCCGCGTCCGATGGCCACCAGACCGGACTGGACCAGCTCCTTGATGCCGTACGGCTCCAGCATCTTGAGCATCGCCTCCAGCTTGTCGGAGCTGCCGGTGGCCTCGATGGTGACGGCGTCCGGCGAGACGTCGACCGTCTTGGCGCGGAACAGCTGGACGATCTCGACGATCTGCGAGCGGCTCTCCGCGTCGGCCCGGACCTTGACCAGGACCAGCTCGCGCTGGACCGCCTGGCCCTGGTCGAGTTCGACGATCTTTATCACGTTGACCAGCTTGTTCAGCTGCTTGGTGACCTGCTCCAGCGGCAGGTCCTCCACGTTGACCACGATGGTCATCCGGGAGATGTCCGGGTGCTCGGTCGGGCCGACCGCGAGCGAGTCGATGTTGAAGCCCCGACGGGAGAACAGCGAGGCGATGCGGGCGAGCACGCCGGGCTTGTTCTCGACCAGGACGGAGAGGGTGTGCTTGGACATGGCGGTCATGGTCTCTCTATCGGGTGGTCGGGGCCGTCAGTCGAGGTCGTCGCCGAAGTCCGGGCGCAGGTCCCGGGCGGCGAGGATCTCGTCGTTGCTGGTGCCGGCGGCGACCATCGGCCAGACCATGGCGTCCTGGTGGACGATGAAGTCGATGACCACCGGGCGGTCGTTGATCTCCATCGCCTGCTTGATCACCGCGTCCAGGTCCTCCGGGCGCTCGCAGCGCAGGCCGACGCAGCCCATCGCCTCGGAGAGCATCACGAAGTCCGGGATCCGGGTGCCCTGGGCCGGGGCGGCGATGCCGTCGTGCTCGGGGCCGGCGTGCAGCACGGTGTTGGAGTAGCGCTGGTTGTAGAACAGGGTCTGCCACTGGCGGACCATCCCGAGCGAGCCGTTGTTGATGACGGCCACCTTGATCGGGATGTTGTTCAGGGCGCAGGTGACCAGTTCCTGATTGGTCATCTGGAAGCAGCCGTCGCCGTCGATCGCCCAGACCTCGGTGTCCGGCCTGCCGGCCTTGGCGCCCATCGCGGCCGGCACCGCGTAGCCCATGGTGCCCGCGCCGCCGGAGTTCAGCCAGGTGGCCGGCTTCTCGTAGCTGATGAACTGCGAGGCCCACATCTGGTGCTGGCCGACGCCCGCCGCGTAGATGGCGTCCGAGCCGACCAGCTGCCCGATCCGCTCGATCACCTGCTGCGGCGACAGGCCGCCCTCGGGGGCGGGCTCGTAGCCGAGCGGGTAGGTGGCCTTCCACTGGTTGAGCTTGACCCACCAGTCGGCGTAGTCGCCCTTGTGCCCGGCGTCGAACTCGGCCTGCACGGCGACGATCAGATCGGCGATCACCTCGCGGGCGTCACCGACGATCGGCACGTCGGCCGGCCGGTTCTTGCCGATCTCGGCCGGGTCGATGTCGGCGTGCACGACCTTCGCGAACGGGGCGAAGCTGTCCAGCTTGCCGGTGACCCGGTCGTCGAACCGGGCGCCGAGGGTGAACAGCAGGTCCGACTTCTGCAGCGCGGTGACGGCCGGGACCGAGCCGTGCATGCCGGGCATGCCCAGGTGCTGGGGGTGGCTGTCGGGGAAGACGCCGAGCGCCATCAGGGTGGTGACCACCGGGGCGCCGGTCAGCTCGGCCAGGATCCGCAGCTCGGCGCTGGCGTTGGCCTTGAGCACGCCGCCGCCGACGTACAGGACCGGCTTCTTCGCGTTGACCAGCATCCGCGCCGCCTCGCGGATCTGCTTGGCGTGCGGCTTGGTGACCGGCCGGTAGCCGGGCAGCGAGGTCTCCACCGGCCAGCGGAAGACGGTGGTCGCCTGCAGCGCGTCCTTGGCGATGTCGACCAGGACCGGGCCGGGGCGGCCGGTGCCGGCGATGTGGAAGGCCTCCGCGATCACCCGGGGGATCTCGGCCGGGTCGGTGACCAGGAAGTTGTGCTTGGTGATCGGCATCGTGATGCCGCAGATGTCCGCCTCCTGGAAGGCGTCGGTGCCGATCGCCTTGGAGGCCACCTGGCCGGTGATCGCCACGATCGGCACCGAGTCCATGTAGGCGTCGGCGATCGGGGTGACCAGGTTGGTGGCGCCGGGACCCGAGGTCGCCATGCAGACGCCGACCCGCCCGGTGGCCTGCGCGTAGCCGGTGGCGGCGTGGCCGGCGCCCTGCTCGTGCCGGACCAGGATGTGGCGGACCTTGGTGGAGTCCATCAGCGGGTCGTACGCCGGGAGGATCGCCCCGCCCGGGATGCCGAAGACCGTGTCCGCGCCCACGGCCTCGAGGGAGCGGATGAGCGACTGGGCGCCGGTCATGGTCTCGGTGGTCTGGGGACCCGGAGCGTGGGCTGCCGGGGTGTCCCCGCGGCGGGGGGATGCGGCGTGCTCAGTCATCTGCCTGTCTCTTCTCGGGTTCTGCCGGCCCCGGCAGTTGAGGGTCCTGCCGTCCGGGGGCCGATCTCCGGCTCTGCCCCAATCGTCCCGTTTTAGGACGCTCAGGGCCAGGGGTATCGCGGGGGTGGAACAGGTTCAGTGCAACAAAAAACCCCTCGTGCCCAGGGCATGCGAGGGGTGGCGCGTCGGTCTGTCACGAGGCAGGCACAACGGCCCGCTCAGCCGACGCGCCCGCCAAGTACGAGAATTCGGGTGCGCATGGCACCGACCTTCCTCCCGAGCCCCGGTGAGTGTCAAGCTGGTGGGACGGACGTCTCGCCATGCGGACCACCGGACGGACCCCCGACGGCATGGCGTTGTGGCAGGTCGAGGGGGGCGTGGTGGTGCCCGGAGCGGCCCGCCGCGGGCTCCGCGCAGCCACCCGGACGGGTCTGGTCCGCCAGGTGCGGGCGGCGCCCGGCCAGCGCACCGACCGGACGCGGCAGCGGGTAGACCCGGCGCACCAGCGCACGGGCCAGCCGGGGCTCGTCCAGCGGCTGGGCGAAGGCCAGCCCCTGGGCCCGCCGGCAGCCCAGCTCCTGCAGCACCGCGACCTGGCGCGGATGGTCCACCCCCTCGGCCGCCGTCACCATACCGAGGTCGCGGCCCAGGCGCAGCGCGTTCCCGGCCAGCGCCCGGGTGAGCGCGGAGTCGGCGAGGTCCTGGACCAGGCTGCGGTCCAGCTTCAGCACGTCGAACGGCAGCCGGGCGAGGGTGCCGAGCGAGCCGCCGCCGGCCCCGAAGCCGCCGACCGCGGTGCAGACGCCGAGCCGGCGCAGCGCGGCCAGCCGGCGGCCGAGCTCGTCCGCGCCGTGGTCGGCCCCGGTCTTGGCCAGTTCCAGCATCAGCTGGCCCGGGGGCAGGCCGCTGTCGCGCAGGGCGGAGGCCACCGCCTCGTACATGCCGGGGGCGCAGAGCCGGTCCTCGGTCAGCCGGACCGAGACCGGTACGTCGGGGCTGGCGGGGTCGGCGCGGCGGCGGGCGGCTGCCCGGATGGCCTCCTGGAGCATCCAGCGGGCGAACCTGGTCGCGGCGTCGCCCTGCTCGGCGGTGCGCAGGAACTCCGCCGGGGTGAGCAGCAGCCCCTGCGCGGAGCGCCAGCGGGCCTGCGCCTCGACGCCGGCCACCTGGCCGCTGGCGAGGTCGACCACAGGCTGGTGCAGCAGGGTGAAGCCGCCCTCGCGGACCGCCACCCGCAGCCGTTCCGCCAGCTCGGTGCGGCGCTCCAGCTCGGCCCGCATCGCCGGGGTGTAGAGCACCACCCGGCCCTTGCCCTCGGACTTGGCCCGGTACATCGCCAGGTCGGCGTTGCGCATCAGCTCGTCGGTGGCGGCCCGCGGGTCGGCGCCGGGGGTGAGGTCGCGCGGGGCGAAGGCGATGCCGATGCTGGCCGCCACCCCCAGTTCGGCGCCGCCGATCCAGTACGGCTCGGAGAGTGCGGTGCGCAGCCGCTCGGCCAGGTCGTGCACCTGGTCGGGGGCGAGCCGCCCGCACACCAGGGCGGCGAACTCGTCGCCGCCGAACCGGGCCACGGTGTCCCCGGAGCGGACCGCGCCCTGCAGCCGGCGGGCGGCCTGCACCAGCAGTTCGTCGCCGACCTGGTGGCCGGCGGTGTCGTTGACCGCCTTGAAGCCGTCGAGGTCGAGGAAGAGCACCGCGACGCCGGTGCCGTCGGCGGCGCGGTGCGCCGGGGCGCCCTCGGCCTGGCCGAGGCCGAGCGCGGCGCGCACCCGCTGGGCGAACAGGGCCCGGTTGGGCAGGTCGGTGAGCGGGTCGTGGAAGGCGTTGTGCTGGAGCTGGGCCTGCAGCCGGACCCGCTCGGAGACGTCCCGGCTGTTGAGGATCAGCCCGTCGCGGTGGCGGTTGACGGTGGACTCCACGTGCAGCCACTCGCCGTCGCCGGAGCGGATCCGGCACTCCACCCGGGCGGACGGCTCCGCGCCGCCCTCGCGGCGGTTCGGGAACCGGCCGCGGGCCAGGATCCGGCCCACCTCCCAGATCACCCGGTCGACGTCGTCGGGGTGGACCAGGTCGAGCAGGTTGCCGCCGACCAGCTCCTCGGGGTCGCGGCTGTAGACCCGCAGCGACGCCGGGCTGACGTAGGAGAGCACCCCGTCCGCCCCGGCGATCATGATGACGTCACTGGAGCCCTGCACCAGCGAGCGGAAGTGCGACTCCTTCTGCGCCAGCTCCTGGGCCAGCGAGAGGTTGTCCAGCAGCATCACGCCCTGGCGCAGGATCAGCGCGATCCCGACCGTGCTGGCCGCGGCGAGCACCTCGCGGTCCACGAAGTGGCCGACCAGGGCGTTGTAGAGGATCCCCGCGGTGCAGACCGCGGCGGCCGCGTACGGGGTGAGCGCGGAGAAGGTGCTGGCCACCCGGCGGCGCGGCACCCCGCCGGCCGAGGGGTGCTCCCGGCTGGCCAGGCCGCGCGGCTGCGACCAGGGCGCCCGGGCCAGCAGCACGCTGCCGGCGAACCAGCCCGCGTCCAGCAGCTCACCGGAGCGGTACGAGCTGCGCAGGCCGGGTGCGGTGAACAGGGCGTCGCAGACCACGGTGAGGGCGAGCGCGACCATCGCGGTGTGCACGGCCGCCCGGTTGCCGTCGCGGCTGCGGAAGCGCAGTCCGACCACCAGGCTGACCAGCAGGATGTCCAGCACCGGGTAACCGAGGCCGAGCGCCAGCTTGACCGGGTCGCCGCCGTCGCCGCTGGCCACCCGCCCGAGCGCCAGGCTCCAGCTGAGGGTGAACAGCGAGCCGCCGACCAGCCAGCCGTCCAGCAGCAGGCAGAGCCAGCCGGCCGCGGTGCGCGGTCGCTGGGCCAGCACCAGCAGGCCGGTGATGGCGAGCGGGGCGAAGAGCAGGAAGGCGAAGTCGGCCACCGAGTCGGCCGGGACCTCGGTGCGCAGCACCACCTCGTACCAGCCCCAGGTGCCGTTGCCGACCGCCACCATCGCGGAGGACAGCCCGAACAGCAGCCAGGCGGGCCGGGCCGGGCCGGCCACCGCGCAGCCGTGGGCGAGGCAGGAGAGCGAGGCCGCCAGGGCGGCGCCGGCCAGCCCGAAGTCGCCCATGAACAGCGCCACCGAGGGGGATCCCCAGCCGACCGCGGCACCCGCCGTGTACCCGAGGCAGAGCAGCACCAGCAGGGCGCCGGGAAGGCCCGCGGTCCGGGTGCCGTCGGCGAGCGCCCGGCGCAGCCGGGCGGCGCGGGGGGTGGTCCGGGGGGCGGGCAGCACCGCATCGGTGGAGTTCAATCGACATCTCCCCCTCCGACACCGGGACCGTCTCGGCCCGGGCCTCGGCTGTGCGGCGCTCCGCGGTGCCGTACCGGTGTTCCCGATCGGGACCCTACACCACTTTCGTCACTCAACGACACGCACACTCAACTTAGAGTAATGGCGCGCTGGGGTGGCCTGGGGGCATTGGTCCGGGATCGCCCGATCGGCAGGGGCGTACGCCCCCGGCGCGCGAGCCCTCGGCGGCTGCGCACCGGCGGTCGGCGGCCGCGCCGGTCAGCGGTCGGCGGGGACCTGGCCGGCGTCCGGGAACAGCCGCCAGCGGTGGGCCAGCGCGGCCGCCTCGCCGCGGCCGGCCACCTCCAGCTTGGCCAGGATGTTGGAGACGTGGACGCTGGCGGTCTTGGGCGAGATGTACAGCTCCTCGGCGATCCGCCGGTTGGTCAGGCCGAGCGAGAGCAGCCGCAGCACGTCCCGTTCGCGCGGGGTCAGCCCGAGCGCCTCGACGGCGGCCGGGGCGCCCTGCGGCGCGGCCGGCCCGGGCCGGCCGGGGTCCGCCCCGGCGGAGTCCGCCCGCCCGGTGGGCGGCACCGGCAGGCCGGCCCGCTCGGCCAGCAGGGCGGCCTCCCGCGCCAGGTACCGGTCACCGCGGCCGCGGGCCAGCGGGTGGGCCTCGTCCAGCAGTTCGGCGGCGGCCCGGCGGTCCCCGTCGGCGGCCGCCCGGCCGGCGGCCCGGACCAGCGCCTGCCCCAGCGGGTGCGGGCGGCCGGCCACCCGCAGCGGGGTGATGGCCGCGGCCCAGTGCCCGGCGGTGTCCGCGCCGTGCGCGCGGGCCAGCTCGGCGTCCAGCAGCCGGGCCCAGCCCTGGTGCAGCGGCACCTGCGGCCGGTAGCCCTCGGCCGCCGCCGCGATCCGCGCCAGCACCTCGGCCCGCCCCGGCCCGGCGGCGGGCAGTCCGCGCGCGTCCGCCTCCACGGCCGCGGCCCGGACCAGCAGCGGGAGCAGCAGCAGCGTCTGCTGGCCGGCCGGCTCGCGGTCCAGTACCCCGAGGATCTGCTCGCGGGCGGCCAGCGGGCTGCCCCAGCGGGCGGCGGTCTCGATGCTCACCAGGACGGTCGGCAGGACGTGCTGGGGCTGCTCGTGCCGGCCCGCCGCGACGGCCTGGGCGAGCGCCGCCTCGGCCGCGGTCCGGTCGTCGGCCAGCAGGGCGAGTTCGGCCCGCAGCCGGCTGAGGAAGGCGTGGTGGGAGTCCCTGGACGGGTCCTCGGCCCAGGCGTCGAGCACCCCGGCGGCCTCCACCAGCCGTCCGAGGGCGATCAGCGCCTCGGCCAGGTTGCCGGTGAGGATCGCCCCGGTGTTGCCGAGCAGCCCGGTGGAGCCGGCGGCCTCCAGCCCCTCGCGGGCGGTGCGCTCCGCCTCCTCGGCCCGGCCCAGCTGGACCAGCAGGCTGGCCAGGTTGTTGAGCCCGCGGCAGGTCAGGTCGGGCACGCCGAGCGCGCGGGCCTGCTCCACCGCGGCGGCCAGCTCCGCGAGGCCCCGGTCCGGGTCGTCGAAGTCGGCGAGCAGGCTGCCCAGGGTCATCCTGGCGTGCGCCTCGACGCTGCCCGCGCCGACCTCCCGCGCGATCCGCACGGCCCGTTCGGCGGTGGCCAGGTGCTCGCGGGTCGGCCGGCGCAGCATCGCGTGCGCCGCCTCCAGGGCGAGCACCTCGGCCTGGACGGCGGACGGTCCGAGGTCGGCCACCAGCCGGTGCGCGTAGGCGAGTTCGGCGCTGCCGCCGGGACGGTCGAGGTGGCCCAGCATCCGGGCGCGCTGCATCCGGAACCAGGCCGCCCGCATCGGGTCGCGCTGCTCGTCGACCAGCTTGACCCCCCGCTTGGCGAGGCTGAGTCCGCGTTCGCGCTCCCCGCTGCGGCGGGCCGCGACCACCGCCTCGGCCAGCACGTCGACCTGCCGGAGCCGGTCGCAGGAGTCGTCGTGCCGGCCCGCGTCGCAGGAGCAGGGCGGATAGGTCTCGGCCCAGTCGTAGGGGCGCAGGGTGTGTTCCAGGACGTCCTCGGAGACCTCCTCCCACAGCTCCAGGGCGCGTTCCAGCATCCGCAGCTGCTCGGCGAAGGCGTTGCGGCGGCGGGCGGCGCGGGCCGCGTCCAGGGCGGCGGGCAGCGCCCGGCCCGGATGGTGCGCGTGGTACCAGTAGTTGGCCAGCCGGGCGGGCCGGACCTCGTCCCCCACCAGCGCGGGGTCCTGCTCCAGGGCGTCGGCGAAGCGGCGGTTGATCAGGTGCCGCTCGCCGGGCAGCAGGTCGTCCGAGACCGCCTCGCGGACCAGTGCGTGCCGGAAGCGGTAGCCCTCGCCGTCGGTGTCGGGGCGCAGGATGTTGGCGCCGACCGCGGTGCGCAGCGCCTCGATCAGCGGCTCCTCGCCCTCGTCCAGGACGGCGGCGAGCAGCCCGTGCTCGACGCAGGAGCCGCCCTCGGCGGCGAACTTGACCACCTGCTGGGTCTCGTCGCTCAGTGCCTCCACCCGGACCAGCAGGATGTCCCGCAGCGACTCGGTCAGCCCGGCCGGACAGCCCTGCCGGTGGGCGGTGGCGAGCTCCTCGACGAAGAACGGGTTGCCCTCGGAGCGGCGGTGGATCCGGTCGACCAGGGCGCGGTCCGGCGCCTCGGTGCCCAGGATGCCGGCCAGCTGCGCGGCCACCTCGACCTGGCCGAAGCGGTCGAGTTCGAGCCGCTGGACGGTGCGCAGCCGGTCGAGTTCGGCCAGGAAGGGGCGCAGCGGGTGGCGCCGGTGCAGGTCGTCGCTGCGGTAGGTGGTGACGATCAGGACCCGGGAGCGGTGCAGGGTGCGGATCAGGTAGGCGAGCAGTTCGCGGGTGGAGCGGTCGGACCAGTGCAGGTCCTCGACGGCGAGCACCAGGGTGCGGTCGGCGCCGAGCCGCTCAAACAGCCGGGCGGTGTGCTCGAACAGCCGGGCCCGGCCGAACTCGTCGTTCGGTTCGCCGTCCGCCTCGCCGAAGTCCGGCAGCAGCCGGGCCAGATGGCCCTCCATGCCGGCCGCGGCCCGTTCCAGTTCGGGCCCCAGCTGGCGGTACAGCCGGCGCAGCGCGGTGGCCAGCGGCGCGTACGGCAGGCCCTCGGCGCCGATCTCCAGGCAGCCGCCCAGCACGGTGACCGCGCCGGCGGCGGCCGCGCTGTCGAGGAACTCCTCCACCAGCCGGGTCTTGCCGACCCCGGCCTCTCCCCCGATCAGCACGGTCTGCGGGTCCCCGGCCTCGGCGCGGCGCAGGGCCGCCGCGAGGAGGTCGGTCTCCGCGTTGCGCCCGACGAAGACCGGGCTGACCGATATCTGCTCCATGGCGGCGAGCATGCCACAGGCCCGTATCGCGGGCCGAGGCGTTTTGGGGGCGCCGGACGGCCCGAAGGGGAGCACGCCGGTGGCGTGCTCCCCTTCCGTCCCGGCTCCGGCACCCGGGATGTGCCGCTCTGTCAGCATTCGCCGAGTCGTGCCGGGCGGGCGGTGGCCGGCCGGCCGGTAGCGGCGGCGTCGCGGCGTCCGCTGCGGGCGAACCGGGCCCGCAGGCCGGTGCGGTCGCCGGTGTGCTCCCGGGCTTCGCGGGCGGTCCGGGCCTCGTGCACCAGGCGGGCGCGCTCGGCCTCCTGCTCGAGCTGGTGCTGGCGCTGGCGGATGATCTCGTACTCGTACACGGTGGTGGTCCCCCTGTTCGGGACGCTTCCCGGTCCCTGTGGCCGGTCCGTCGTCCTGCATCCAGGATTCCGTCCCAGGTAGGGATGCGGCATCGGCAGCATGCCTCATCTTCGGGGGAACGACCGCCTTAGGCGCCTGCCTTTCGAAGCCGAAAGGCCCGCCCGCACCCCGGAGTACGGGGTGCGGGCGGGCCTAGGGGACTAAGGAGGCCTAAGGCGTCCTCAGGACAGCTTCGCCAGCAGCAGGTCCTTGACCCTGGCCGCGTCGGCCTGGCCGCGGGTGGTCTTCATGACCGCGCCGACCAGCGCGCCGATCGCCTGGACCTTGCCGTCACGGATCTTGGCGGCGATGTCCGGGTTGTCGGCGATGGCCTGGTCGACGGCCGCACCGAGCGCGGAGTCGTCGGAGACCACGGCGAGGCCGCGCTGCTCGACGACCGCGTCCGGCTCGCCCTCGCCGGCCAGCACGCCCTCGATCACCTGGCGGGCCAGCTTGTCGTTGAGCTTGCCCTCGGCGACCAGCGCGCACACCCGGGCCACCTGGGCCGGGGTGATCGGCTGCTCGGCCAGCTCGGTGCCGGTCTCGTTGGCCCGGCGGGCCAGCTCGCCCAGCCACCACTTGCGGGCCTGGTCGGCCGGCGCGCCGGCGGCGATGGTCTGCTCCAGCAGCTCCACCGCACCGGCGTTCAGCACCGACTGCATGTCCTTGTCGGACAGCGCCCACTCGGCCTGCAGCCGGGCGCGGCGCACCCGCGGCAGCTCGGGCAGCGCGGCCCGCAGCTCCTCGACCCAGGTCCGGGCCGGCGCGATCGGGACCAGGTCGGGCTCCGGGAAGTACCGGTAGTCCTCGGCGTTGTCCTTGATCCGGCCCGCGGTGGTGGTGCCGTTGTCCTCGTGGAAGTGCCGGGTCTCCTGGACGATCGTCCCGCCGTCGGTCAGCACCGTGGCGTGGCGCTGGATCTCGAACCGGGCCGCCCGCTCGACGCTGCGCAGCGAGTTGACGTTCTTGGTCTCCGAGCGGGTGCCGAAGGTCTCGGTGCCGTTCGGGCGCAGCGACAGGTTGACGTCGCAGCGCATCTGGCCCTTGTCCATCCGGGCCTCGGAGACGCCCAGCGCCCGGATCAGCTCGCGCAGCTCGGCCACGTACGCCTTGGCCACCTCGGGGGCGCGCTCGCCGGCGCCCTCGATCGGCTTGGTGACGATCTCGATCAGCGGGATGCCGGCCCGGTTGTAGTCCAGCAGCGAGTGCGTGGCGCCGTGGATCCGGCCGGTGGCACCGCCGACGTGGCTGGACTTGCCGGTGTCCTCCTCCATGTGGGCGCGCTCGATCTCCACCCGGAAGGTCGAGCCGTCCTCCAGCTGCACGTCGAGGTAGCCGTTGAAGGCGATCGGCTCGTCGTACTGCGAGGTCTGGAAGTTCTTCGGCATGTCCGGGTAGAAGTAGTTCTTCCGGGCGAACCGGCACCACTCGGCGATCTCGCAGTTCAGCGCGAGGCCGATCTTGATCGCCGACTCCACGCCGACCGCGTTGACCACCGGCAGCGAACCGGGCAGGCCGAGGCAGGTCGGGCAGGTCTGCGAGTTCGGCTCGGCGCCCAGCTCGGTCGAGCAGCCGCAGAACATCTTGGTCTTCGTACCCAGCTCGACGTGGACCTCAAGGCCCATCACCGGGTCGTACGAGGCGAGAGCGTCCTCGTACGAGACCAGACTGATGACGCTCACAGCGTCCCCTTCACTTGAGTCTTGGAGGTCCGTCAGCCCAGCAGCACGTCGTCGTCGCCGAGCCGCTTGAGCTCACGGACGAGGAGCGCGGTGCCGGTGATCAGCGCGGCGGCGCCGACCAGGGCGTTGATCAGCTTGAGGGTGTCGTTGTCGCCGCGGGCCTTCTTGACGTCCTTGACGATCGAGACCGCGCCGAAGGCGCTGGTCCCGATGGACAGCCACAGGCCGGGCTTGGAGTGCTTGAACCCTTTTGCCTTCGCAACGGTGCTCACAGTGCCGGTGCCTCCTCCAGCAGGGGGTGTCCCCACTTGTCGTTGAGTGCGGCCTCGACGGCGCCGCCCACGCGGTACAGGCGGTCGTCCGCCATCGCGGGCGCGATGATCTGCAGGCCGACCGGGAGATTGTCCTCCGGGGCCAGGCCGCAGGGCAGCGACATGGCCGCGTTGCCCGCCAGGTTCGACGGGATGGTGCACAGGTCGGCCAGGTACATCGCCATCGGGTCGTCGGCACGCTCGCCGATCGGGAAGGCGGTGGTCGGGGTGGTCGGCGAGATCAGCACGTCGACGCCGGCGAAGGCCGCGTCGAAGTCGCGCGAGATCAGGGTGCGGACCTTCTGCGCCGAGCCGTAGTAGGCGTCGTAGTAGCCCGAGGACAGCGCGTAGGTGCCCAGGATGATCCGGCGCTTGACCTCGTCGCCGAAGCCGGCCTCGCGGGTGAGCGCGGTGACGTCCTCGGCGGAGCGGGTGCCGTCGTCGCCGACCCGCAGGCCGTAGCGCATCGCGTCGAAGCGGGCCAGGTTGGAGGAGGCCTCGCTCGGCGCGATCAGGTAGTACGCGGGCAGCGCCAGGGTGAACGACGGGCAGGACACCTCGACGACCTCGGCGCCCAGCTCGCGCAGCAGCTCCACCGACTCGTGGAAGCGCTGCATCACGCCGGCCTGGTAGCCCTCGCCGGCGAACTCCTTGACGATGCCGATCCGCATGCCGCGGATGTCGCGCATCTTCGCCGCCGCGACCACGGCCGGCACCGGCGCGTCGATCGAGGTGGAGTCCAGCGGGTCGTGGCCGGCGATGGCCTCGTGCAGCAGGGCCGCGTCCAGCACGGTCCGGGCGCACGGGCCGCCCTGGTCCAGCGAGGAGGAGAAGGCGACCAGGCCGTAGCGGGAGACCGAGCCGTAGGTCGGCTTGACGCCGACCGTGCCGGTGACCGCGCCGGGCTGGCGGATCGAGCCGCCGGTGTCGGTGCCGATCGCCAGCGGGGCCTCGTACGCGGCCAGGGCCGCCGCCGAGCCGCCGCCGGAGCCGCCGGGGATCCGGGACAGGTCCCAGGGGTTGCCGGTCGGGCCGAAGGCGGAGTTCTCGGTGGAGGACCCCATGGCGAACTCGTCCATGTTGGTCTTGCCGAGGATCACCACGCCGGCGTCCTTCAGACGCGCCGTCAGGGTCGCGTCGTACGGCGGGATCCAGCCTTCGAGGATCTTCGAGCCGCAGGTCGTCGGGATGCCCTTGGTGGTGAAGACGTCCTTGAGCGCCAGCGGGACGCCGGCCAGCGGGCCGAGCTCCTCGCCCTTGGCGCGCTTGGCGTCCACCGCGCGGGCGGCGGCCAGCGCGCCCTCGGTGTCGACGTGCAGGAAGGCGTTGACCTTCTTGTCGACCGCGTCGATCCGGTCCAGGTGGGCCTGCGCGACCTCGACGGCGGAGACCGTGCCGGAGGCGATCGCGGTGGCGGTCTCGGCCGCGGTGTAGCGGATGAGATCGGTCATGGTGATCAGTCCTCCCCGAGGATCTGGGGCACGCGGAAACGCTGCTCCTCGCTGGCCGGGGCGCCGGACAGCGCCTGCTCCGGGGTGAGCGAGGGCCGCACCTCGTCCGCGCGCATGACGTTGGTCAGCGGCAGCGGGTGGGAGGTCGGCGGGACGTCCTGTCCGGCGACCTCGGAAACGCGGGCGACCGCGCCGATGATCACGTCGAGCTGCTCGGCGAAGTGGTCCAGCTCTTCGGCCTGCAACTCAAGACGCGACAGCCGGGCGAGGTGGGCGACCTCCTCGCGCGTGATGCCAGGCATGCAGCGATCCTCAAGGTGAGTTCTGGTGAGGCCGGGGCCGCTGCTGCGGCGCCCGGCCCGGACGGGCGGGCGCTCGGCGCACCCCGTCCTCTTGGTCTGTGCGCCCCATCCTATGGGGCGCGGCCCGGGCACCGGCGACGCGAGCGGGGCGCCGCGGGAGGGTCACTGCTGGGCGGTCGGGGCCCCGAGTTCGGGCTTGGCCTTGCCCTTGCCCTTCGCGCCGGGCCCGAGCTGGGTGGCCGGGCGGACCTGGGTCGCCGTCAGCCGCTCGACCGACGGCGCGCCGGTGCTGTGCACCATCAGCCAGGCGGTGGCCTGGTCGGCCGGCAGCGCGGCCGACACCAGCCAGCCCTGCACCGCGTCCACCCCCATGCTCTGCAGCCGCTCCCAGGTCTCGTCGTCCTCGACGCCCTCGGCGACCACGGTCAGCCCGAGCGAGTGCGCCAGCTCGACCGAGCAGCGCACCACCGCGGCGTCGTGGTCGTCGGCGACCATCCGGGAGACGAAGGAGCGGTCGATCTTGAGCTCGCCGACCGGCAGGCTGCGCAGCCGCACCAGCGAGGAGTGCCCGGTGCCGAAGTCGTCCAGCGACATCCGCACGCCGTAGCGGCGCAGCTCGTCCAGGGTGTCGGCGGCCCGCCGGGAGTCGTCCAGCAGCAGCCGCTCGGTGATCTCCAGCTGGAGTGCGTCGGCCGGGACCTGGTTGCGGTCGAGGTGGCCGGCGACCCGGGCGGCGAAGCCCGGGTTGAGCACGTCGCGCGGCGAGACGTTGACCGCGACCGGCACCTTGAGCCCCTGGGCCCGCCAGATCGCCAGCTGGCCGACGGCCGACTCCAGGACGTAGTCGGTGAGCCGGGGCATCAGACCGCTGGACTCGGCCAGGCTGATGAACTCGTCCGGGGCGACCCGGCCCTGCCCGGCCCGCTCCCAGCGCAGCAGCGCCTCCAGGCCGACCACCCGCCCGTCGAAGGCGACCTTCGGCTGGTAGTGCAGCTTGACCTCGGCGGTCTCCAGCGCCCGCCGCAGGTCGCCGAGCAGTCCGATCCGGTACGGCGTGTCGATGTCCCGCGACTCGTCGTACTGCTCGACGCCGCTGCGGCTGCGCTGGGCGTGGGCCATCGCCACGTCGGCGCGCCGCAGAAGCGATTCGGCATCCTGTGCGTGGGTCGGGTAGACGCAGACCCCGGCGCTGGCCTCGAGCACCAGCAGCAGCCCGTCGAGCCGGATCGGCGCGGCGAGCTCCACGATCAGGGCCTTGGCCACCCGCTCCAGCGTCTCGGGGCTGCCCACCCCGGGCAGCAGCACGGCGAACTCGTCGCCGCCCATCCGGGCCACCACGGCCTGCCCGCTGCGCTGGACGGACGGCGGCAGCGCGGCGAACACGTCCTCCGCCGGGTCCTGCAGCGCGGGCACCCCGGGACGCGGCGGGCCGGGCTGCGGGCCCGAGCGCAGCGCCCGGTTCAGCCGCCGGGCGATGTGCACCAGCAGCCGGTCCCCCGCGGTGTGCCCGAGGGCGTCGTTGAGCGAGCGGAACCGGTCCAGGTCGAGCAGGATCAGCCCGACGCTGTAGTCGTCCTCCCCGTCGTGCGCCGCGATGGCCTCCTGGGCGGCGATCAGCAGGGCCTGCCGGTTGGGCAGGTCGGTGAGCGGGTCGGTGAGCTGGTCCCTGGCCCGGTCGCGGGCGATCCGCCAGGCCGCCACCAGGACGGCCAGCGGGACCGCGAACAGCGGCAGCAGCTCGGGTTCGTAGCGGTAGACCAGGACGGCGAGCGGGATGAGCGGCGCGGCCCCGGCCAGCACAACGCCGAGCAGCAGGACCGCACCTGCCACCCCCTGCGGCGGGCGTGTGGGCGCACCGCCGGTCGTACGATCCATAAGCCCTGTCCTCCGTCGGGCCCGCCCCGTCAGGCCGCCTTACGGTGAGGCACCGTACCGGTGCCGGTGGACGTCAGGCGACGGGGTGTCCCCACGGGCCCCGGCCAAGACCGGAGCCACCCACCCCTGCTGACTCTCTGTTGCGCTCCAGGGTATGCCGGGGTCGACCGGGAGGGCAGACTTTCGGACACCCTGAGCGCGGCACCGGCCGGACTTCTCCCCCGGGGGAGGGTCCGGCCCTGTCCTCACACCGGATGGATGCCCGCGATCCCCGGCGCGGACCCCGGTGACGTCGCATCAGGAGGATAACGGCCCGGACAGCGGTGACCGCTCATCAGGACCCGGCCGGCGGGCTACTCGGCGGGCTCCTCGGGCCCTGCGGCGGGGGCCGGCTCCGCCGCCGGTGCGGCCTCGGGGACCGGCAGCGGGTCGAGCCCGAGGCTCGCGCGGGCCGCGTCGGGGCCCTGCTCCAGCAGCACGGTGAAGCCCGCGTCGTCCAGCACCGGCAGACCCAGCTGGACGGCCTTGTCGTACTTGGAACCCGGGTTGTCACCGGCCACCACGAAGTGGGTCTTCTTCGAGACCGAGCCGGTCACCTTGGCCCCGCGCGAGGTCAGCGCCTCCTTGGCGCCGTCCCTGGTGTGCCCGGCCAGGGTGCCGGTGACCACCACCGTCAGGCCCTCCAGCGGGCGCGGCCCCTGCTCCTCGGCGCCCTCCTCGACGAAGCTCACCCCGGCGGCCCGCCACTTCTCCAGGATCTCGCGGTGCCACTCCTCCTCGTACCACTCCTTGATGGAGCGGGCGATGGTCGGACCGACCCCCTCGGCGGCGGCCAGCTCCTCCTCGGTGGCGGCGAAGATGCGGTCCAGGTCGCGGAACTCCCGGGCCAGCGCCTGGGCGGCGACCGGGCCGACGTGACGGATCGACAGGCCGTTCAGGAAGCGCCACAGCGGGCGGTCGCGGACCGCCTGGAGGTTGTCCAGCAGCAGCGTCAGCGACTTCTTCGGCTCACCGCGGAGATTGGCGAAGAAGGTGGCCACCTTCTCCTCGCCGCTCTGGTCGTCCAGCTTCGGCATGCCGGTCTTCGGGTCGCGCACCAGCACCTTGATCGGCAGCAGCTGCTCGACCGTCAGGCCGAAGATGTCGCCCTCGTTCCTGACCGGCGGGTCGGCGGGCTCCAGCGGCTGGGTCAGCGCGGTCGCGGCGACGTACCCGAGGCCGTCGACGTCCAGCGAGTCGCGGCCGCCGAGGTACGCGATCCGCTCGCGCACCTGGGCGGGGCAGAACTGCGCGTTGGGGCAGCGCAGGTCGATGTCGCCCTCCGACATCGGCCGCAGCTCGGCGCCGCACTCGTGGCACTCGGCCGGCATCACGAACTCCCGCTCGGTGCCGTCCCGCAGGTCCTCGACCGGGCCGAGGATCTCCGGGATCACGTCGCCGGCCTTGCGCAGCACCACGGTGTCGCCCAGCAGCACCCCCTTGGCCTTGACCACCTGCTGGTTGTGCAGGGTCGCGTACTGCACCATCGAACCGGCCACCTTGACCGGCTCGGCGAGCACCGCGTACGGGGTGGCCCGGCCGGTGCGGCCGATGCCGACCTTGATGCTGGCCAGCTTGGCGGTGACCTCCTCCGGCGGGTACTTCCAGGCGATCGCCCAGCGCGGCGACTTGGAGGTGGCGCCGAGCCGGCCCTGCAGCGCGATCTCGTCCACCTTGACGACCACGCCGTCGATCTCGTGCTCGACCGAGTGCCGCTGCTCGCCGTACTGCCGGATGAAGGCGCGGACCTCGTCGAGGGTGGAGACCACCCGGTTGTGCCGGGCGGTGGGCAGGCCCCAGTCGCGCAGCAGCTGGTAGGCGTGCGACTGGCAGTCGATGTCGAAGCCGACCCGGGCGCCGATGCCGTGCACCACCATGTGCAGCGGGCGGGCGGCGGTGACCTGGGTGTCCTTCTGGCGCAGCGAGCCGGCCGCCGCGTTGCGCGGGTTGGCGAACAGCTTGAGCAGCGCCTGCGGGCGCTTGCCCTGCTTCTCCCGCTCGGCGTTCTCCGCGCGGCGGCGCTCGTTCTCCGCCGCGAAGGAGGCGTTCAGCTCGGCGAACGCCTCGGTCGGCAGGTACACCTCGCCGCGGATCTCCACCAGCTCGGGGACGTTCTCGCCCCGCAGCTGGTGCGGGATCTCCTTGATGGTGCGGACGTTGGCGGTGATGTCCTCGCCGACCCGGCCGGTGCCGCGGGTGGCGGCCAGCACCAGCCGGCCGCGCTCGTAGGTGAGGTTGACGGCCAGACCGTCGACCTTGAGCTCGCACAGGTAGTGGTAGTCGATGCCGGACAGCTCACCGGCGACGCGCTCGGCCCAGGCGGCCAGCTCCTCGTCGTCCATCGCGTTGTCCAGGCTGAGCAGCCGCTCCCGGTGCTCGACCTTGGCGAAGGCGTCGGTGGCGCTGCCGCCGACCTTCTGGGTGGGCGAGTCGGGGGTGACCAGCGCCGGGTGCCCGGCCTCCAGCGCCTCCAGCTCGCGCATCAGCCGGTCGAACTCCGCGTCGCTGACCACCGGGGCGTCCTGGTCGTAGTACCTGACCCGGTGCTCCTCGATCTCGGCCGCCAGCTCCGCATGCCGCGTGCGAACCTCGGCCGGGATCTCCTCCCAGCCCTCAACAGCCGCCACCCTGGGCCCTCCTGCCGTCTTACTCCGGGTTGTCCACCAGGCTCTGCGCCGCCTTCACACTGAGTGACAGCGCCCGCTTGGCGTAGTCGGGGGAGGCCCCCGCCAGCCCGCAGGTCGGTGTCACCAGCACCCGGCGGCCCAGGAGCTCCGGATCCAGCCCGAGCCTGCGCCACAACGTCCTGACACCCTGGACACTACCGGCCGGGTCCGACAATCCCGTGTCGGTGGAGGGCACCACACCGGCCAGGATCACGGTGCCGCCCTCGACCGCCTCGCCGAGGTCGTCGTCGTCACGCTCCGTCAGGAACGAGAAGTCCAGCGACACCCCCGCCACCCCGGCCCGGCGCAGCAGCGGGATCGGCACCCCGGGTGCGCAACTGTGCACCACCACCGGCACGTCCAGCGCCCGGACCACCGAGCGCAGCGTCTCCTCGGCCACCTGCCGGTCGACCGCGCGCAGCCGCTGGAACCCGCTCGCGGTCTTCACCGACCCGGCCAGCACCGCCGACAGCGACGGCTCGTCGAGCTGCAGGACGGGCTCCGCGCCCGGCACCCGGGTGCGGACCTCGGCCAGGTGCCGGCGCAGGCCCTCGGTCAGCGACCCGGCGATGTCCCGGCAGGCGCCCGGGTCGGCCAGCGCCTTCTCGCCGTGCCGCAGCTCGACCGAGGCGGCCAGCGTCCAGGGGCCGACGGCCTGCAGCTTCAGCGGTCCCCGGTAGCCCTGGGTGAACTCCTCCAGCGCGTCCAGGTCCTCGCCCAGCCAGGAGCGGGCCCGCCGGCTGTCCCGCCCTGGCCGGTCCGCGAACCGCCAGCCGCTCGGCTCGACCTGGGCGAACAGCTCGACCAGCAGGCCGGCGCCGCGCCCGATCATGTCGGCGCCCGGCCCGCGGGCGGGCAGCTCCGGCAGGTGCGGCAGCAGCTCCAGCGAGCCGGTCACCGTCCTGGCCGTCTCCCGGGCGTCGGTGCCGGGCATGGACCCGACGCCGCTGGCGGCGCCGGACAGGGCGGGGAAGGAGTATTCGGTGCTCACCCGGCCGAGCCTAGGGCACCGCGCGCCCGCGGACGGCCGGTCCGCCGGGCACCCGGGCCGGGCGGGGTCGGCCCCGGGGCCGGGCGGCTGGGTCCGGCCCCGGGTCAGGCGCCGGGACGGACGGTGATCTCGGTGATCGCCGCGTCGCGCGGCAGGTCGAGCGCGGTGACGATCGCGGTGGCCACCGACTCCGGGTCGATCCAGCGGCTCGGGTCGTACTCCTTGCCCTCCTGGTGGTGCACCTTGAGCTGCATCGGGGTGGCGGTCCGGCCCGGGTACACCGTGGTGACCCGCACACCGTTGCCCTGTTCCTCGGCGCGCAGCGCGTCGGCCAGCGCACGCAGGCCGAACTTGCTGGCCGCGTACCCGCCCCAGTTCCCGTCCGCCCGCAGGCCCGCACCGGAGTTGACGAACACCACCTGGCCCCTGGCCTGGCGGATCGACGGCAGGAAGAGCCTGGTGAGCTCGGCCGGGGCGACGGTGTTCACGTTCAGCTGGTGCTGCCAGGCCTTCACCGGAAGGTCCCCGACGGTCCCGAGCTCCACCACGCCCGCGATGTGCAGCAGCGCGTCCACCTCGACCGGCATCTCCTGCTGGCCGAGCGCCCAGGACAGCTTGGCCGGGTCCGCGAGGTCGCCGACCAGCGTGCGGGCGCCGGGGAAGCGCGAGCGCAGCACCGCCGCCCGCTTGGCGTCGCGCGCCAGCAGCCACAACTCGGCGCCCCGGGCGGCGAGTCGCTCGGCGACGGCCGAGCCGATGCCGGAACCGGCGCCGGTGATCAGGTGTGCACCCATGATGTCCTCGGTGTGGTCGTGGCGGTCGGGCGGGAGCCGATCGCGGTCGGTACGGTCAGACCCGGCGGTCGAGCTGCGCCAGTGCCCCGGCGGGGGTGTCCGCGAAGGTGATCAGCTCGGCGAGCGGACGCGGCAGGAAGCCCTCGGCGTCCATCCGCTCCAGCTGGGTCCGCAGCCCCGCGTAGAAGCCCGCGGTGTCCAGCACCACGACCGGCTTGTCGTGCAGGGCGTGCTTCTTCAGCTCCAGCACCTCGGTGACCTCGTCCAGCGTGCCGAGACCGCCGACCAGCACCACCACGGCGTCGGCCCGCGCCAGCAGCTGCGCCTTGCGCTCCGCCAGGTCGGCGGTCATCACCAGCTCGTCGGCGCCCTCGTACGTCTTGTGCGCCAGCAGTTCGACCGAGATCCCGACCAGCCGGCCGCCGGCCTCCTTGACCCCGTCGGCGAGCAGCCCCATCAGCCCGGCGTGCGAACCGCCCCACACCAGGGTGTGGCCGCCCGCCCCGAGCAGCCGTGCGAACTCGGCGGCGGGGGCGGTGTAGCGGTCGTCCAGCGAGTACGCGGAGCAGAAGACAGTGATGTTCATGATTCCCCAGGTCTACCACGGGCCCGGCGGCCCCGGGATCCCGCCCCTCGCAGCGGCCGGCCCGTGAGGGCCCGTCTCAGGCCGTGACGGCCCGCCGCCGGGTCGTCGCGATGGTGGCCGAGCCGACCACGCGGGTGCCGTCGTAGAGGACCACGGCCTGCCCCGGGGCGATGCCGCGGACGGGCGCGGCCAGCCGGACGGTCAGCTCCCCGTCCACCAGCTCCGCCGTGACCGGCACCTCCTCGCCGTGCGCCCGCAGCTGCGCGGTGTACGCGGCCTCCCCGGCCGGCTCGGCGCCGCACCACCGCGGCCTGATCGCCGTCAGCCCGAGCACGTCCAGGCCCTCGGCGGGGCCGACGGTGACGGTGTTGTTCACGGGCGAGATGTCCAGCACGTAGCGCGGCTTGCCGTCGGCGGCGGGCCGGCCGATCCGCAGGCCCTTGCGCTGGCCGATGGTGAAGCCGTACGCGCCGTCGTGCTCGCCGAGCTTGCTGCCGTCGGCGTCGAGGATGTCCCCGGTCGCGGTGCCGAGGTGCTTGGCGAGGAAGCCCTGGGTGTCGCCGTCGGCGATGAAGCAGATGTCGTGGCTGTCGGGCTTCTTGGCGACGGCCAGGCCCCGGCGCTCGGCCTCCAGGCGGATGGCGTCCTTGGTGGTGTCGCCGAGCGGGAACATCGAGTGCGCGAGCTGCTCCGCGTCCAGCACCCCGAGCACGTACGACTGGTCCTTCGCCGCGTCCACCGCCCGGTGCAGTTCGCGGCCGCCGCCGGGCAGCTCGACGATCCGGGCGTAGTGGCCGGTGCAGACCGCGTCGAAGCCGAGGGCGATGGCCTTGTCCAGCAGCGCGGCGAACTTGATCTTCTCGTTGCAGCGCAGGCACGGGTTGGGGGTGCGGCCGGCCGCGTACTCGGCGACGAAGTCGTCGATCACGTCCTCGCGGAACCGCTCGGCGAGGTCCCAGACGTAGAACGGGATGCCGATCACGTCGGCGGCCCGCCGGGCGTCCCGGGAGTCCTCGATGGTGCAGCAGCCGCGGGCGCCGGTCCGGAAGGACTGCGGGTTGGCGGACAGCGCCAGGTGGACGCCGGTCACCTCGTGGCCGGCCTCGGCCGCACGGGCGGCGGCGACGGCGGAGTCGACACCGCCGGACATGGCCGCGAGCACCCGCAGGCGCGGGCTGTCACTGGGGAGGGTCGGGGCACCGGGGAAGTCGCTCATGATGCGACCAGCGTACGTGCTCCCGCTCGGCGGGCGGTAAAGGAATCCTCGACCGTCCGCGGCGGCCCGCCCCTGCCCCCGGGCCCGCGCTCAGCGCCGGGCGGCGGCCGCCAGGCCCGCGTTGCGGGCCCGCTCGACGGCCGGGGTGAGCGCCGCGGTGAGCGCCTCGACGTCGGCGCGGGTGGAGGTGTGGCCGAGCGAGAACCGCAGCGAGGCCCGGGCCAGCAGCGGGTCGGCGCCCATCGCCAGCAGCACGTGGCTGGGCTGCGGCACGCCGGCCGAGCAGGCCGAGCCGGTGGAGCACTCGACGCCCTGGGCGTCGAGCAGCATCAGCAGCGCGTCGCCCTCGCAGCCGGGGAAGGAGAAGTGCGCGTTGGCGGCGAGCCGTCCGGCCGGCGCCGGGTCGCCGTTGAGGATCACGTCCGGCACGGCGCCGCGGACCGCGGCGACCAGCTCGTCGCGCAGCGCGCCGACCGCGGCGGCGTACGGTTCGCGGCGCTCGACGGCGAGCGCGGCGGCGGTGGCGAAGCCCGCGGCACCGGGCACGTCGAGGGTGCCGGAGCGCACGTCCCGTTCCTGCCCGCCGCCGTGCAGCAGCGGCACCGGGGTGGCCTGACGGGCCAGCAGCAGCGCGCCGACGCCGTACGGGCCGCCGATCTTGTGGCCGGTGACGGTGAGCGCGGTGAGCCCGGAGTCGGCGAAGGAGAGCGGGACCTGACCCAGCGCCTGGACCGCGTCGGCGTGCATCGGGATCCCGAACTCACGCGCCACCTCGGCCAGTTCGGCGATCGGCTGGAGGGTGCCGACCTCGTTGTTGGCCCACATCACGGTGATCAGCGCGACCGAGGACGGATCCCGCTCGACGGCCTCGCGCAGCGCGTCCGGGTGCACCCGGCCGTAGGGGTCCACCGGCAGGTAGTCGACCAGCGCCCCCTCGTGCTCGGCCAGCCAGTGCACCGCGTCCAGCACCGCGTGGTGCTCGACCGGGCTGCACAGCACCCGGCGGCGGGCCGGGTCGGCGTCGCGGCGGGCCCAGTACAGCCCCTTCACGGCGAGGTTGTCGGACTCGGTGCCGCCGCCGGTGAGGACGATCTCGCTCGGGCGGGCGCCCAGCGACTCCGCGAGGGACTCCCGGGACTCCTCGACCACCCGGCGGGCCCGGCGGCCGGCCGCGTGCAGGGAGGAGGCGTTGCCGACGACCCCGAGCTGCGCCGTCATGGCGGCGACAGCCTCGGGCAGCATCGGAGTGGTCGCGGCGTGGTCGAGATAAGCCATAGCGGGACCAAGTGTAGGCGTCGCCAGGGTCACGATTTGGCCATTGCACCCTCTGCAACGCGCCGTTAGCCTCCTGCCTCACTGGCAGGCGTGGAGGGGCGGACACGATGTCGCAGACGGTCGACCGGGCGCTGACCATCCTGGCCGCCCTCGGCGAGGGGCCGAGCTCGCTGGAGCAGGCGGCGAACCGGATCGGTGTGCACAAGTCCACCGCCCTGCGGCTGCTGCGCACGCTGCAGGAGCACGGCTTCGTGACCCGCCAGAGCGACCACCGCTACCGGCTCGGCGGCCGGCTGTTCTCGCTCGCCCAGCAGGCGCTGGAGACCATCGACATCCGGCAGGTCGCCGCACCGTACCTGGCCTCGCTGAACGAGCGCTCCGGGCACACCGTGCAGCTGTCGGTGCTGGAGGACGGCCAGGTGCTGCACCTGGACAAGGCGCAGAGCCGCTACCCGGACCGGCCCGGCTCCCGGCTCGGCCCGGACGGCCGCTTCGGCCACCGCCCGCCCGCGGCCGCGACGGCGATCGGGCGGGTGCTGCTGGCGGACCTGCCGCCGGAGCAGCTGACGGCCTTTCTGGCGGCGCAGCGGGCCGGCGGCCCGGAGACCGGCCCGACCGAGGAGCTGCGGGCCGAGCTGGCCGCCGTGCGCAGCCGGGGCTGGTCCGCGGACGAGGCGGCCGGGCCGGGGTCGGTCACGCTGATCGCCGCGCCGATCGCCGGCACCGAGGGCCGGGCGATCGCCGCCTGTTCGCTGTCCGCGCCCGCCCACGAGGCGTCGGCGGCGGAGCTGAGCCGGCTGCTGCCGGAGCTGCTGTGCACGGTGGAGGCGATCTCGCTGGCGTACGGGGGGACGCCTACTCCTCGCTGGTGCGAGAACCGTTGCGGTGCCAGGCACGCGGAGCGCGCCAGCCGTACCTGAGCGCCAGCATCCGGATCACGAAGGCGCACAGCGCGGCGGCCGAGGCGTTCAGCGGGGTGAGGCGGTCGACCGAGATCAGCACCGCGACCACGGTGGCGCCGGCCAGGGCGGGCACCGCGTAGATCTCCCGGTCCCAGCGCAGCAGCGAGGGCTGCTCGGTGGCGAGGACGTCGCGGATGACGCCGCCGCCGGCGGCGGTGAGCATGCCGAGCGCCACCGAGGCGACCGAGCCGAGGCCGTAGTCGTGGGCCTTGATCGTGCCGGTGACGCAGAACAGGCCGAGGCCGGCCGCGTCCAGGGTCTGCACGGCGGTGTTGATCCGCTCCACCTGCGGGTGCAGGAAGAACACCACCAGGCCGGCGGCGAGCGGGGTGGAGAAGTAGCCGAGGTTGCTGAAGGCCGCCACCGGCGTGGCCCCGATCACCAGGTCGCGCATCACCCCGCCGCCCAGCGCGGTCGCCTCGGCGAGCACGCAGATACCGAAGATGTCCATGTTCTTGCGGACGGCCAGCAGGCCGCCGGACAGGGCGAAGACGAAGATGCCGATCAGGTCCAGGGCCTGTTGCACCCCTGGCGGGAAGATTTGCGAGGTCACCGGCCCAGTCTCCCTGCCGCCCCGGCCCGCGGCCCAATCGAACAGCGGGCCCCGCCGCACGCCCCCGGGATCAGGCGAAGGTCTCGCGCGGGGGCGGGCCGCCCAGCGCGTCGAGCCGGTCCGGCATCGTCAGACTGGTCATCCGGTGCCAGCCGGCCACCCGCTCGTATCCGAACACCGCGTGGACGCCGGCCGCCAGCACCGCCGACTTCGCCCGCGGCCAGCGCAGGATCGAGCCCATGTGCGCCATCACCGCCAGGCTCACGTCCCGGTAGGTGCGGATCTCGGCGCGGGCGGTCTCCTGCAGCGTGGTGAGGATCCGCCGGCCGTGCCCGGCGTGGGCGAGGCGCAGCAGCTCCTCGTGGCAGTACGCGAGGTGGTTGTCCTCGTCGTTGGAGATCATCCGCACCGCGTGGCCGACCTCGGGGTGGTGCCCGAACACCTTCTTCAGCAGCTGCATCTGCTCGGCCGCGCGCTGCTCGGTGACCCGGCTGTGCGCGAGGTAGGTGATCACGTCGGCCTCGCTCAGCGGCTCGTCGCGGCGCAGCCGGGAGTGGGCCAGGCCGATCCCCTGGCGTTCCAGCATCATCGTGTAGTCGGTGTCGTCCGGGACGTCGACCGGCGTCAGCCCGCGCTTGCGCAGCAGCGCGTTGAAGATCCGGCCGTGCTTGTCCTCGTCCGCGCCGTGCCGGGCGATCCGGGGGGCCAGCCACTGGTCGTCCACCAGCCGGGAGATCCGGCCGTTCTCCCAGCCGCCCTGGTCCTCGCCCTTGGCCGCGATGGAGCAGAACAGCCGGAAGGCTTCGTCGTCGTCGTGGATCTCCTGGAACAGACTGCGCGCCGACAGCACCTGAGGCCTCCCAGCTGCCCGGCCGGGGTCGGGCGTCGATCGGAACAGAACTCCGATCAGTGAATGCGGGCCCGGTCGCACCCGCAACCGCTCGCGCCGCCCGCTGCGCCGTACGGCGGACGCGGGCGGCCCGGACGGCCGCTGGGGCGCCACGACGCCGAAGGCCGCCACCCGGTGCGGGGGTGGCGGCCTTCGGCGCGTACGGGCGGGGCCCGTTCCGGGTCAGACCAGGACGGGGTTCTCCGGGAAGTGGCAGGCGACCTGGTGGCCGACCTTGGCCGCGACCAGCGGCGGCTCCTGGGTGGAGCAGACGTCCTGGGCCTTCCAGCAGCGGGTGCGGAAGCGGCAGCCGCTCGGCGGGTTGATCGGGGAGGGGACGTCACCGGTGAGCAGGATCCGCTCGCGGCGCTCCTTGCGGCCCGGGTCCGGGACCGGCACCGCCGACATCAGCGCGGTGGTGTACGGGTGCATCGGGGCCTTGTAGAGCGAGTCCCGGTCGGCGATCTCGACGATCTTGCCGAGGTACATCACCGCGACCCGGTCCGAGACGTGCCGGACCACCGAGAGGTCGTGCGCGATGATCAGGTAGGTCAGGCCGAGCTCGCTCTGCAGGTCGTCGAGGAGGTTGACCACCTGGGCCTGGATGGAGACGTCCAGCGCCGAGACCGGCTCGTCCGCGACGATCATCTTGGGCTTGAGCGCCAGGGCCCGGGCGATGCCGATGCGCTGGCGCTGGCCGCCGGAGAACTCGTGCGGATAGCGGTTGTAGTGCTCGGGGCTGAGGCCGCACAGCTCCAGCAGGTCCTGCACCGCCCGCTTCACGCCGTGCTCGGTCTGCACCTTCTGCAGCCGGAACGGCGCACCCACGATGGTGCCCACGGTGTGCCGCGGGTTCAGCGAGGAGTACGGGTCCTGGAAGATCATCTGGATGTCCTTGCGCAGCGGCCGCATCGCGCCCGTGCTCAAGTGGGTGATGTCGGTGCCCTCGAACTCGATCTTCCCGCCGGTGGGCTCGGCGAGCCGGGTGACCAGCCGCCCCATCGTCGACTTGCCGCAGCCCGACTCGCCGACCACGCCGAGGGTCTCCCCCGGGTTGACCGTGAAGTCGATCCCGTCCACGGCCCGGACGGCACCGGTCTGCCGGCGCAGCACGCCCTTGGTGATGGGGAAGTGCTTGGCCAGAGCGGTCACCTTGAGCAGCGGCTCGCGGTCGGCGGCGGGCGCGGGGGCCGGGATCGCCGCTGTCGATGAGTCCGTCATGGGGTGTCTCCTGAGGGGTGGAACGGGGTCACAGCCGGGGCGCGATCTCGTCGGCGAAGATCCGGTGCCGGTCGGCGGCCGGCAGGTGGCAGGCGGCGTGGTGCCGCTCGGCGGCCTCCGCGAGCACCGGCACCTCGGTGGACGAGCGCCCGCCGGTCAGCTCCGCGTACGGGCAGCGCGGGTGGAAGGCGCAGCCGGTGGGCACGTTGATCAGGCTGGGCGGGGTGCCCTTGACCGGGACCAGGCGGTCCTGCAGCTCCCGGTCCAGACGCGGCATGGAGCCCAGCAGGCCCCAGGTGTACGGGTGTTCGGGCGCCTGGAAGAGGGTGGCCGCGGGGCCCCGCTCGACGCACTTGCCGCCGTACATCACCAGGATGTCGTCGGCCAGCTCGGCGACCACGCCGAGGTCGTGGGTGATGATGATGACGGCCGAGCCGAACTCCTGCTGCAGGTCCCGGATCAGGTCCAGGATCTGGGCCTGGACGGTGACGTCCAGGGCCGTGGTCGGCTCGTCCGCGATCAGCAGCGAGGGGTCGTTGACCAGCGACATCGCGATCATCGCGCGCTGGCGCATACCGCCGGAGAACTGGTGCGGGTAGTCGTCCACCCGGCGGTCCGGCTGCGGGATGCCGACCCGGTCGAGCATCTCGACGGCGCGCTTGCGGGCGTCCTTCTTCTTCACCTCCGGGTGGTGCACCCGGTAGGCCTCCACGATCTGCTGCCCGACGGTGTAGTACGGGTGCATCGCGGTCAGCGGGTCCTGGAAGATCATCGCCATCCGGCGGCCGCGCAGCTGGCGGACCCGCTCGGGCCCGGCGGCGATCAGGTCCTCGCCGTCCAGCCAGATCTCGCCGGTGATCCTGGCCCGCTTGGAGCGGTGCAGGCCCATGATGCCGAGCGAGGTGACGGACTTCCCGGAGCCGGACTCGCCGACGATGCCGAGGGTCTTGCCCTTCTGCAGGTCGAAGCTGACCCCGTCCACCGAGCGGACCAGGCCGTCGTCGGTGTCGAAGTGGATCCGCAGGTCGCGCACCGACAGGAAGGCGTCCGGCGAAGAGGTCTGAAGGTCGATCATGACAGCCTCACGCGGGGGTCGACTGCGGCGTACAGGAGGTCAACCAGGAGGTTGCAGGCGACGATGAAGAAGGCCGCCACCAGCGTCACGCCGAGCACCTTGGGCAGGTCGTTCTCGCCGATGGCGGCGACGGCGTAGGCGCCGATGCCCTTGAGCGAGAAGACCTGTTCGGTGATCAGGGCGCCGCCGAGCAGCAGGCCGAGGTCCATGCCGAAGATGGTGATGATCGGGGTGAGCGCGGAGCGCAGCCCGTGCCGGACGACCACCTTGCGCTCGGCCAGGCCCTTGGCCCGGGCTGTGCGGATGTAGTCCTCGCTCATCGTCTCGAGCATGCCGGCCCGGGTGAGCCGGGCGTAGAGCGCCGAGTAGAGGAAGGCCAGCGAGATCCAGGGCAGCACCAGGTGCCCGGCCCAGGCGAACGGGTCGTCGGTGAAGTTGACGTACTCCACGTTCTCGAACAGCGGCCACTTGAAGTGGAAGGCCAGCAGCAGCAGCGCGCCGGTGAAGAAGACCGGGCTGGAGACGCCCGCCAGGGCGATGCCCATGGAGAGCCGGTCGAAGATCGACTTCGGCTTCAGGGCGGAGACCACGCCGGTGGAGACACCGGAGAGCAGCCAGATCACCGAGGCGCCGACGGCCAGCGAGAAGGTCACCGGGATGCGCGAGGAGATCTCCGGCCAGACCTCGACGTGGTTCTTGAACGAGTAGCCGAAGCACGGCACGTGGCAGCTGACCGGGTCCGGGCCGAACTTGTACTCGGCGCCGCTGACCAGGGCCTTCAGGAACCGGCCGTACTGGACGTAGAGCGGCTGGTCGAAGCCGAGGTTCTGCTTGACCGCGGCGATCGCCTCGGGGCTGGGGTTCTTGCCGACGTACTGCGCGGCCAGCTGGTCGGTGGTCTCGCCGGCCAGCGAGGGGAGCAGGAAGAAGATGCCGAAGGTGATGGCGCTGACTACCAGCAGCAGCACGACGGCCGCGAGGATCCTTCGGATGATGTAGGCGAACATAGTCGGTCGGCTGCGGCGGCCCGCCTCCGTCCGGGGTGACCGGACCGGAGGCGGGCGCCGCTGCCTTCACCTGCCTTCAGGGGTGTGGAGCCAGGCTCTTACTTGGTGACGCCGATGTTCAGGTAGTCGTACTGACCGGAGAAGGCCGGGGTGGACGCCATGTTGGTGGCACCCGCCGGGCGGTACAGGAAGACCTTGTAGTAGGTCAGCGGCACGATGACCGCGGCGTCCATGGTCTTCTTGTCGATCTCGCCGTAGATCTTCTCGCGGGCGGCCCGGTCCGGGTTGGCGATCGCGTCGTCCAGCAGCTTGTTGATCGACGGGTCGTTCAGCTGCGAGAGGTTGGTGTTGCCGGACTTCTTGATCGCCCGGCCGTCCACCACCTGCTGCAGGAAGCCGTAGCCGGTCGGCCAGTCGGCGCCCCACTGCATCATGATCAGACCGGTGTTGTGGCTGTCGGTGTACTCCGGCACGCCCGCGAAGTCCGAGAAGTACTTGCCCTGCGGGAACTGCTGGATCTCGACGTCGATGCCGACCTTCTTCAGCGCCGCCTGGATCGCGGTGGCCGAGGCGACCTCGGTCGAGCGGTCCTGGCGGGCCATGATGCTGGTCTTGAAGCCGTCCGGCTTGCCGCAGGCCTTCAGGGCGTCCTTGGCCTTGGCCTCGTCACCCTTGTTGCCCTCGGTCGCGTACGGGTCCGACTTCTGGTAGCCCGGGATGTCCGGCGGGAGCACCGTGGAGGCGATGTCACCGCGGATCGGACCGCCGATCGCGGTCTGCACCGAGACCTTGTCGATCGCGTACTGGACGGCCTTGCGGCAGTCGATGTTGTCGAACGGCGCGACCTTGGTGTTGATCGCGGTGTAGACCAGACGGCCACCGTAGGTGTTGTCGGTCTGCGCCTTGAGCTTGGGGTCCAGCAGCAGCTTGGCCTGGGTCTGCGGGTCGACGCCCTTGCCGGCCAGGTCGACCTGGGCGTTTCCGGCCAGCAGGTCCTGGTCGATGGTCGACTGCGCGATCTTCAGCTTGACCTGGATCTTGTCGGCGAGCTGCTTGCGGATCGGGTCGGTCTTCGGGTCCCAGTTGGTGTTCGGGACCAGCACGACCTCCTTGCCGTCCTCGTAGCTCTGGAACTTGTAGCTGCCGGTGGAGGCGATGTGCTTGACGTAGTCCGCGCCGGTGTCCTTGGCCTGCGGCACCGGGACCGTCTGCGGGGCGCTGACCAGGTAGTCGAAGTCGGCGAACGGCTGCTTCAGGTGGAAGACGATGGTGGTGTCGTCCGGAGTCTCGATGGACTTCAGGTCACCGGTCTTGTCCTTGTACGGACCCGCGTACGGGGTGTCGTTGTCCTTGAGCAGGTCGTGGAAGTACGTCGGACCGTTGGACAGCACGTCGGGCGCGAAGTTGGAGCGCTCCACCGCGTACTTGACGTCCTTGGAGGTGACCGCGGTGCCGTCGTCGTACTTGATGCCGGCCCGCAGCTTGTAGGTCCAGGTCAGACCGTCCGGGCTGACCTGGCCCAGCGACTCGGCCAGGTCCGGGACCAGCTTGTTGCCGGCCTCGCCGGCGGCGGGCTGGAAGGTGGTCAGCGGACGGCCGTACAGACGCGAGAAGTTGTACATGTACGCGTAGTACGTGTTGCCCGGGTCGAAGGAGTCCGGCACGTCGGAGTGCTCGTAGACGACCGTGCCGCCCTTGGTGTCCGAGGCGTTCACGATGTTCTTCGTCGCGGCGTCGGCGCCGGCGACGGAGCCGCCCTTGGTGGCGCCGTCGGTGCTGCCCTTGCTGCTGGAGCAGCCGGTGAGGGTCAGCGCCACGGCCGCGGCGAGCGCGGTCAGCGCGGCGGTACGGGACCTGCGCATAGCTGAGATCAACCCCTTGGAGGATGAGCGATGACGGTGGAAATCCCTGACGGCTACGTCAGTTGTTCTTGGGGTCGAGGGCGTCACGGAGCCCGTCGCCCAACAGGTTGAAAGCGAGCACGGTGACGAAGATCGCCAGGCCGGGGACCATCAGGTACTGCGGGTCCACCTGGTAGTAGTCGATCGCGTTGCTCAACATGCCGCCCCAGGAGGCCTGTGGCGGCTCGATGCCGACGCCGAGGAAGCTCAGGCCGGCCTCGAAGAGGATGTTGGTCGGGATCAGCAGGGTCGAGTAGACCAGGATCGGACCGACCAGGTTGGGCAGCAGTTCCTTGAAGAGGATGAACGGGCCGCGGGCGCCGAGGCTGCGGGCCGCGTCGACGAACTCGCGCTCGCGCAGCGAGAGCGTCTGACCGCGCACGATCCGGCCCATGTAGGGCCAGTTGAAGAAGCCGATCACGAAGATCAGCACCGTGATGTGCAGCGAGGTGCCGTGCAGCCCGAACGCGCCGTCCTTGAGCGAGGCCGAGATGGCGATCGCGAACAGCAGCAGCGGGAAGGCCAGGAACATGTCCATCAGCCGGCTGATCACGGTGTCCACCCAGCCGCCGTAGTAGCCGGCGGTGATGCCGAGCACGGTGCCGATGACGTTGGACAGGATGGTGGCACCGAAGGCCACCAGCAGCGAGACCCAGGAGCCTTCGATGACCCGGGTCAGCAGGTCGCGTCCGTACTGGACGTCGACACCGAGCGGGTGCTCCCAGCTCATGCCGCCCCAGTCGCCGAACGGGATGCCGCCGAGGTTGGCGTCCAGCGCGTCCTGGTGGAAGGCGTTCGGGTCGAGGCCGAAGACCGCCTCGATCGGCTTGGCCAGCACTGCGAGCAGCACCAGCAGGATCACGACCACGCCGCCGGCGACGGCGGCCTTGTCGCGCTTGAAGCGCAGCCAGGCGATCTGGCTGAGCGATCTGCCCTCGATCCGCTTCGCCGGGCCGGTTTCCTGCTTGGCCTGGGGTGCGGAGCCGAGGGTCTCGTTCGATGTGGTCATGGTCAGTTCGGTCCCCTCGCCGACGGTGGCCGGCCCACGGTCTCCGGCCGGTTCGTGGCCTGCCCGGCCCGGTGGGGCCAGGAGCTCGAAAGGGCCGGAATGCGCCACTGATGCTTGGTGACGGTGCGTCGGTGCGGTGGTGCCGGGCTCGGTGCGGCGGTGCTGAAGGTGCGGTGCTGAAATGCCGGGGTACTGCGGTCCCGGACGGGCGGCGGTCAACTGCGCCGGTACGCCGGGTCGTTGCGAGGTGCGTGGTACCGGTCGGAAAGCGACCCGTGCCGATCAGGTTTCTCAGCTTGCGCGTTCGCCTTCGTGGGGCTCGCTACGCGCTCTGCATTGCGCAGCACTCTGTGTCATTCGGACAGCCTTGCGCCAGACCTCACAACCGAAGGATGCCCAACTGTGATCTGCCTGCATGCACGACTGTTTCCGCCGCATATCGCTCTTCACACAGGTGTTACGTGCCTGTCAAGACGCCCGCTGACGGATGGTCGCCAGTGGCGGAAAACTGCCAGGTCGGCGCGGGGGGACAAAAGGAAGCACCCGTGGGCGAAAACGCCTACGGGTGCTCAGAAAATGGCATACGAACGTATTTCAGCGGCCCGGGTAGCCCTGCCACGGCTGCTGCGGCCAGCCCGCCACCGACTGCCCCTGCGGGGGCGGATAGCCGTACCCCGGGTACGGCGGCTGCGGGGCCGCCTGCTGCGGGCCGAACCGGGCCTCGCGGTCGTAGAACGGACGCGCGTTGGCCAGCAGCCACATCGCCACCGGGTCGAACTCGTCGGCCAGCATCACCGTCGACACCGAGGTGCCCTCCGGCAGGTGCGCCACCGCGCGCTGGACCAGCGCCCGGGCCGCCTCGACCGCGGGCGGCGAGGTGTCGTACAGGTCGAGGCCGATCGCCAGGTAGGGCTCGCCGAGCGCGGGCCGCACCCAGACCTGCCGCAGCGAGCGCAGCGGCCTGACCTCGGCCGCCTGGTGCTCCAGCTGGGCGTAGAACTGCGGGACGGCCAGCTGGGGTTCGGCCAGCTGCAGCGGGCCGGCCGGGAGCCGGTCCAGGCCCACCGCGATCCGGCGCAGGTCCGCCCAGGGCACGCCGACCCCGCCGCCGGGCACGTGCGGGTCCAGCCACAGGCCCCAGCGGGTCCGGTAGAGCGCGTTGGCGATCTCCAGCCCGGAGATCGCCTCGTGGCCCCGGGCCCAGCCGCTCGCGCTCAGCTGCCCCGGCGAGGTGACGGCGGGCGCGTAGCCGAGACCGCCGATGTCCATGTTCCCGTACTGGGCGTCGGGGCTGCCGGGCTGTCCGTGCCACAGCAGCATCCAGACCTGGCCCTCGGCCAGCGCGCGCAACAGCGCTTCGTAGGCCTCGTACCGCTCGGGCGCGACCTGGGCCAGGGCACGCTCGATCGCCCCCGGGTCACCACCGGGGCGCGCCTGGCCCCACTGGCCCGGCGCGCCGCCGCCTGCCGCTCCCGCGCTCACGCGCCCACCTCGCTCTCGCCCGTCCCGTCGCCCCCGCGGCCCCGCCGCGCGGACTGTCGGCAGCAACCCTATGGGGCAGGGCCGACAGCCGTCATACCGCCGTCCCCCTACTGGACGGTCACCGCCGCGGCGGGCCGCCCGCGGGGCCCGGCCCCGGGCCCGCCGTTCAGGCGCGGACGTAGAACGGCCGCACCTGGGTGACCAGCCAGTCGACCACCGGGTCGGCGGCCAGGTCCAGCAGCACCAGGTGGACGCCCCAGGCCGGGGCGGCGGTTCCGAGCGCCCGGCCGAGCGCCTCGCCCACCCGGGCCGGGTCGGCGGGCAGCGCGGGGTCGAGCTGGATGCCCAGGTAGAGCAGGGTGGCCTCGCCCTCCACCTTGGCCAGCGCCCGACGGGCCGTCAACACCTCTGGCAGCATCGCGAGTTCGGATCCGGCGGCGGCCAGGAAGGCGTACGGCTCCTGGTGCGGCTCGGGCTCCTTGAGGGCGACCCGCGCCCCCTCGGGCACGCCGCCGTCCGCCGGCCGATCGCCCTGCGGGCCGCGCCGCAGCTCGCCGACGCCCTCCGGCGGCACCGGGATGCCGACCGGCGCCTCGGGGTTGACCGCGATGCCGATCCCCAGCGGCAGGCCGCGGGCGAACTCCCACATCGGCGCGATGGCGAAGGCCATCCCGGGCGCCTGGCGCAGGAACTCCTCCTGGGAGGAGAAGACCGGCACGTACGGCGCGCCGGCCAGTTCGATGGTCGGCAGGTCCAGCGACTGGCCCTGCTGGTCGGCGCCGGCCGGCAGCGGGATCCACACCTGGCTGCGGGCCAGCACCTCGATCACCCGGGGCGTGGCGCCCGGGTCGCCCAGGGCCGCGGTGAGCACCTGTTCCAGCTCGTTGACCGGCCAGCTCCCGCCCTCGGGAGCCGCGCCCGGCTCCGTCCAAGGCCGTGCCTCGCCCGCCGGGTACCCCATCCGTCTCTGCCCCTTCCGCCCTGACCGGGCGAGCCCGCGCGCCGCGCGCCGTGCGCGGGCCGAAGAACCGTCCCGCAGAGCGTATCGCCCGGCCCCCCTCCCGCAGGGCCCCGCAGGCATGCCATGATGACCCCGATCGAACTTCATACTGGCCGCTCGAACCCGCGCGGGAGAGTCCGGAGTGCCGTTCCACGGCACGGGCCGGCGCCGAAGGAGCAAGTCCTCCCCGGAATCTCTCAGGCCACCCATACCGCGCGGGCGAGGCACATCTGGAAAGTGGACACGGCCGCGCCGTGCGCCCACCCACGGTGCAAGCCGCCATTCTTGTGTGCGGTGAAGCTCTCAGGTTGTGACGACAGACGGGGAGACTCCACCCCCGCATGCCCGCATCCAGGTGCGGGCGCGCTCCGTGAGTGTCCAGCCAAGGAGTCCCGCCGCCATGTCCCTCCGCCACACCGCGCTCGACGCGCTGCACCGCTCGCTCGGTGCCACCATGACCGACTTCGCCGGCTGGGACATGCCGCTGCGCTACGGCTCCGAGCGCGAGGAGCACCTCGCGGTCCGCACCCGGGCCGGGCTCTTCGACCTCTCCCACATGGGTGAGATCACCGTCAGCGGCCCGCAGGCGGGCGAACTGCTGGACCACGCGCTGGTCGGCTTCATCTCCGCGCTCGGCGTGCTGCGGGCCCGCTACACCATGATCTGCCGCGAGGACGGCGGCATCCTCGACGACCTGATCGTCTACCGCACCGGCGAGACCGAGTACATGGTGGTCGCCAACGCCTCCAACGCCCAGGTGGTGCTGGACGCGCTGACCGAGCGGGCGGCCGGCTTCGACGCCGAGGTCCGCGACGACCGCGACGCCTACGCGCTGCTCGCCGTCCAGGGCCCGGAGGCCAACGGCATCCTGGCCTCGCTGACCGACGCCGACCTGCCGGCGCTGAAGTACTACGCGCTGCTGCCCGCCACCGTCGCCGGCCGCGAGGTGTGGCTGGCCCGCACCGGTTACACCGGCGAGGACGGCTTCGAGATCTTCTGCGCCCCCGCGGACGCCGAGCACCTGTGGCAGGAGCTCAGCAAGGCCGGCGCCGACAAGGGCCTGGCGGCCTGCGGCCTGTCCTGCCGCGACACCCTCCGGCTGGAGGCGGGCATGCCGCTGTACGGGCACGAGCTGTCCACCGACCTCACCCCGTTCGACGCCGGCCTCGGCCGGGTGGTGCGCTTCGACAAGACCACCAACGACGGCCGCTTCGTCGGCCGCGAGGCGCTGGAGCGGGCCGCCGCCGCGGCCGGGACCGCCCCGCCGCAGGTGCTGGTGGGCCTGGTCTCCGAGGGCAAGCGGGTGCCGCGCGCCGAGTACGCGGTGGTCTCCGCCGAGGGCACCCCGATCGGCCGGATCACCTCCGGCGCCCCCTCCCCCACCTTGGGCAAGCCGATCGCCATCGCGTACGTGGACGCCGCGCACGCCGCCCCGGGCACCGCGGTCGCGGTCGACGTCCGCGGCAAGCACGAGCCGGTCGAGGTCGTCGCGCTGCCGTTCTACAAGCGCGCCCGCTGACCCGCACCAACCCGACAGGCCGGTCCGCCCAGCGGACTGCTTCGCCCTACCCTCTTGCGATCCTGGAGAATGACGTCATGAGCAACCCCACGCACCTGCAGTACACCAAGGAGCACGAGTGGCTGACCGCGGCCGACGCTGACGGCGTCTCGACCGTCGGCATCACCAAGCACGCGGCCGACGCGCTCGGCGACATCGTGTACGTCCAGCTCCCGGAGGTCGGCGACACCGTGACCGCCGGCGAGACCTGTGGTGAGCTCGAGTCCACCAAGTCGGTCAGCGACCTGTACTCGCCGGCCACCGGCGAGATCGTCGAGATCAACCAGGCCGTCATCGACGACCCGGCCCTGGTCAACGGCGAGCCCTTCGAGGGTGCCTGGCTGTTCAAGCTCAAGGTCGAGGCGACCGACGAGCTGCTGGACGCCGAGGCCTACACCGCGTTCACCAGCGGCGCCTGACCCACCGCGTGAAAGGGGGCCGGCCGCAGCGCGGCGGACGGCCCCTTCCCCTCAGGTAACCGCCCAGCCCCACGGGAAGACCCACTCATGACGGTTCTCAACCAGTCCCTGCACGCGCTCGACCCGGAGATCGCCGCCGCGGTCGACGCCGAGCTGCACCGCCAGCAGACCACCCTCGAAATGATCGCCTCCGAGAACTTCGCCCCCGTGGCGGTCATGGAGGCCCAGGGCTCGGTCCTGACCAACAAGTACGCCGAGGGCTACCCCGGCAAGCGCTACTACGGCGGCTGCGAGCACGTCGACGTGGTCGAGCAGATCGCGATCGACCGGATCAAGGAGCTGTTCGGCGCCGAGCACGCCAACGTCCAGCCGCACTCCGGCGCGCAGGCCAACGCGGCCGCGATGTTCGCGCTGATCCAGCCGGGCGACACCATCCTGGGCCTGAGCCTGGCGCACGGCGGCCACCTCACCCACGGCATGAAGATCAACTTCTCCGGCAAGCTCTACAACGTGGCCGCGTACCACGTGGACGAGACCGGCGTGGTCGACATGGCCGAGGTCGAGCGGCTCGCCAAGGAGCACCAGCCCAAGCTGATCATCGCCGGCTGGTCCGCCTACCCGCGCCAGCTGGACTTCGCCGAGTTCCGCCGCATCGCGGACGAGGTCGGCGCGCTGCTGATGGTCGACATGGCGCACTTCGCCGGCCTGGTCGCGGCGGGTCTGCACCCGTCCCCGGTGCCGTACGCCGACGTGGTGACCACCACCACCCACAAGACCCTGGGCGGCCCGCGCGGTGGCGTGATCCTCTCCAAGGCCGAGTACGCCAAGAAGATCAACTCCGCGGTCTTCCCCGGCCAGCAGGGCGGCCCGCTCGAGCACGTGATCGCCGGCAAGGCCGTGGCCTTCAAGGTCGCCGCCTCGGAGGAGTTCAAGGAGCGCCAGCAGCGCACCCTGGAGGGCGCCAAGATCCTCGCCGAGCGCCTGCTGCAGGCCGACGCGACCGAGGCCGGCGTCTCCGTGCTCTCCGGCGGCACCGACGTCCACCTGGTCCTGGTCGACCTGCGTAACTCCCAGCTCAACGGCCAGGACGCCGAGGACCGGCTGCACGAGGTCGGCATCACGGTCAACCGCAACGCCGTCCCGAACGACCCGCGCCCGCCGATGGTCACCTCCGGCCTGCGGATCGGCACCCCGGCGCTGGCCACCCGCGGCTTCCAGGCCGCGGACTTCCGCGAGGTCGCCGACATCATCGCCGAGGCGCTGCTGCCCGCCTTCGACGGGACCAAGGCCACCGCGCTGAAGGCCCGCGTGACCGCGCTGGCCGAGAAGTACCCGCTCTACCCGAACCTGTAGTTCACCCCGGGGTACGGCGGACGACCCCCGCCGTACCCCTCGGTTCTCCGGGGCACCGCGCACACTGGACAGTGGACCGCGGTGCCCCGCGCCGTGCCCGCACCCCCCAAGCACCTCCGCACGTCTCCACGTGACCAGACAAGGACGTCCCCGTGGCCATCAGCGTCTTCGACCTCTTCTCCATCGGCATCGGTCCGTCCAGCTCCCACACGGTCGGCCCGATGCGGGCGGCCCGGATGTTCGCCCGCCGCCTGAAGTCCGAGGGTCTGCTGGCCCAGGCCGTCTCGGTGCGCGCCGAACTGTTCGGCTCGCTCGGCGCGACCGGCCACGGCCACGGCACCCCGAAGGCCGTCCTGCTCGGCCTGGAGGGCAACTCCCCGCGCACCGTCGACGTCGACCAGGCCGACCTGGACGTCGAGCGGATCAAGGCCGAGAAGCGGCTGCGGCTGCTCGGCGCCCAGGAGATCGCCTTCGACCCGGACACCCAGCTGGTGCTGCACCGCCGCAAGTCGCTGCCCTACCACGCCAACGGCATGACCCTGTGGGCCTTCGACGCCGAGGGCGCCACCGTCCTGGAGAAGACCTACTACTCGGTCGGCGGCGGCTTCGTGGTCGACGAGGACGCCATCGGCGCCGACCGGGTGGTCCCCGACGACACCGCGCTGCGCTACCCCTTCCGCACCGGCGAGGAGCTGCTGCGGCTCACCCGGGAGACCGGCCTGTCGATCTCCGGCCTGATGCTGGAGAACGAGAAGGCCTGGCGCTCCGAGGCGGAGATCCGGGCCGGGCTGCTGGAGATCTGGGGCGTGATGAAGGAGTGCGTCGACGCCGGCATGGCCCGCGAGGGCATCCTGCCCGGCGGCCTGAAGGTCCGCCGCCGCGCGGCCTCCGGCGCCCGCGCGCTGCGCGCCGAGGGCATCGGCCCGGCCAACGCGATGGAGTGGGTCACCCTCTACGCGATGGCCGTCAACGAGGAGAACGCCTCCGGCCAGCGGGTGGTGACCGCCCCGACCAACGGCGCGGCGGGCATCATCCCGGCGGTCCTGCACTACTTCCAGAACTTCATCCCCGGCGCCGACGACGACGGCATCGTCCGCTTCCTGCTGGCGGCCGGCGCGATCGGCATGCTGTTCAAGGAGAACGCCTCCATCTCCGGCGCCGAGGTCGGCTGCCAGGGCGAGGTCGGCTCCGCCTGCTCGATGGCGGCCGGCGGCCTCGCCGAGGTCCTCGGCGGCTCCCCGGAGCAGGTCGAGAACGCGGCCGAGATCGGCATCGAGCACAACCTGGGCCTGACCTGCGACCCGGTCGGCGGCCTGGTCCAGATCCCCTGCATCGAGCGCAACGGCATGGCGTCGGTCAAGGCCGTCACCGCCGCCCGGATGGCCCTGCGCGGCGACGGCCGGCACCACGTCTCCCTCGACAAGGCGATCAAGACCATGAAGGAGACCGGCGCCGACATGAAGATCAAGTACAAGGAGACCTCCCGCGGCGGCCTGGCGGTCAACGTCATCGAGTGCTGAGCCGCGCCCCCCGGGGGGGGGGTGCCCCCGGGGGGGGCGGTACGGAATCCGCACGTGAGGCGACCGTTGGCTGAATAATCAGAGGCCGTCACGCGAATCTATTCGCACACTGAAGGTGAAGTGGGTTACAAACCTTCCAATCCAATTTGCTCACATGCTGAGACCGTGCGATAGTCGAACAAGTCGGGCGTTGCGAGACGCCTGACGCGATCCACGGCCTCCATGACCCGGTCCGGCCGTCACCACCGCGCGGCGAGCACCCCCTAGGCCTGCACGGTGACCTGCAGGGGCCCCTGAACCGCGTACACCGTGGACGGGGGCCCCGCACTGTTTCCCGGGCCCGTCCCCCGGCCGCTCCGGGCCGCTCAGGCCGTCGTGCGCTCGCGCACCTTGAGCTCGAACCAGACGCCCTTGCCGCGGGGCAGCAGATCCGCGCCCCAGCGGTCGGCGATCTCCGACACCACCCGCAGGCCGTGCCCGGACTCGTGCAGCGGCTCGGCCGCCATGATCAGACAGGGCAGCGCCCGCGAGGAGTCCCGCACCTCGACCCGCACCACACCGGGACGGCGGACCACCCGTAAGCCGATGGTGCGCCCGCCCGCGTGCCGCACGGCGTTGGCGACCAGCTCGCCGGTGAGCAGTTCGCCGGCCTCCAGCTGCTGGTGCAGGCCCCAGTCGGCGAGCACGCCGAGCACCACCCGGCGCGCGACGCCGGCCGACACCGGCCGGGACGGCAGCCGGGCCTCCTGGTCCTCGGCCTGCTCCCGCAGCCGACGGCGGGCGGTGCGCTCCAGCTCGCCGGGCGTCAGCCGCTCCAGCTCCGACAGCGCCGGGGCGCCGCAGCCCGACGGGCCGTCATCGGCCAGTTCCGCCAGCCCATGTGATGCCCGGTCCGCTTCGCCCCATCCTGCCATGCGCCAATCATTGCGGAACGCATGCGGGCGCGTACGGACAATGACCAAACGATCACTAGGCGTCTGGCATATGCCCGCCGCGGCCGAACGCCCGCCCGGCGGACCGTTCGAACGCCTACCAGTTGTTCCAGGACAGGTTCCATCCGCTCAGCCCGTTGTCGGCCGCGACCTGCTTGCCCTTGGAGTTGACCACGGTCACGACGTCGCCGATCAGCGAGGAGTCGTAGAACTTGCCGGCCCGCGAGGAGGCGGAGCCGCCCTTGGCGTCGGCCAGGCCGATGCAGCCGTGGCTGGCGTTGTAGGAGCCGAACGCGCTGCTCCAGTAGTTGCCGTGGACGTAGGTCCCGGAGTCGGTCAGCCGCATCGCGTGCGGGACGTCGGAGATGTCGTACTCCTCGCCCGAGCCGACCCCGGCGACGCCCTGCGAGCTCATCCGGGTGGTCTCCGCCTTGTCCTCGACCACCATGGTGCCGTTCCAGGTGTCGAAGCCCGCCTTGCCGGCCGTGAAGGGCACCTTGTCGGCCGGCTGGCCGTCGCGCACCACCTGCATCTGGTGGGTGGCCACGTCCGCGGTGCTGATCTGGGAGCGGCCGATGGTGAACGGCTCGTCGCGGTCCACCCCGCCGTAGACCCCGGGCGCCACCTCGACGCTCTTCAGCCGGTAGTGGACGGTGACCGTGGTGCCGGACTTCCAGTACTCGGCCGGGCGGAAGTCGACCCGCTGGCTGCCGAACCAGTGGCCCTTGACCACCGTCCCGTCGGAGGTCTCGAAGGTGACCCCCTTCTCGACCGCGGCCTTGTCCTTGACCGGGCGGTCGAAGGTGAGCGAGACGATCATGCCGACGCCGTAGGTGCCGCCGTCCGCGATGTTGTCGTGGGCGCCGGCGTCCTTGGCCGGGGTGAGGGTGGTGAAGCCGCTCTGCGCGGTGGTCTCCAGACCGGCCGCGTCGACCGCCTTGGCGGCCACCCGGTACTGCGCGGAGACCGCCAGGTTCCCGCTCGGCACCCAGCTGAGGCCGTCCGCCGCGACCGCGCCGGGCACCTCCTTGCCGTCCGGGCCGGTGACCGCCACGGTGGTCAGCTTCCCGCCGCTCACCCCGACCTTGAGCGCCCCCGCGGGCTTGACGCCGGTGGCGCCGTCGGCGGGCTCGATGGTCACCGCCGCCGAGGAGACGGTGGGCTTCGCCGGGGTGGCGGGGGCGGGCGTGCCCGCCGGGGACGCACCGGCCGCCAGGCGCGCGGCGCTGCTGCTCCCGGTGTCGCCGCCCGAACCGCAGCCCGTCGCCAGCAGCACCAGCGCACCTGAGAGCGCCCCGGCCGCCAGGCCCGTGCGTATCGACTTCACTCGCGTACTCCCCATCTCCCCGGTCGGCCGTCAGCCACTTACACGTGGGGTCCTCGACCCAGGTTGCGCGACCAGGGTCGAGATTCGGTTACGAACGGAGAACGGCCCGGTCGTTCCGAGGAACGGCCGGGCCCTTCGATGCTCCGTGACTGCCCGGGGCTACCAGCTGCCCCAGGCGACGTTCCAGCCGCTCAGGCCGTTGTCCGGGGAGACCTGCTTGCCCTTGGCGTTGACGATCTTGACCACGTCGCCGACCAGCGAGGAGCCGAAGAACTTGCCCGCGGTGGAGTTGTCGTCCCCGCCCTTGCCGTCCTGCATCGAGATGCAGCCGTGGCTGGCGTTGGACTTGCCGAAGGCGCTGCTCCAGTAGTTGCCGTGCACGTAGGTGCCGCTGTTGGTGAGCCGCATGGCGTGCGGCACGTCCGGCACGTCGTACTCGCCGCCGACCACGTTGGCGACCGTGGCGGAGTTCATCCGGGTCACCTTCTCCTTGCTGGAGATGACCATGGTGCCGTTGTACGACGGGTTGTCGTCGTTGCCGGCGGTGATCGGGATGGTCTGGGTGGAGCCGTCGCCCTTCTTGACCGTCATCTGGTGGCTGGCCGCGTCCGCGGTGCTCACCTGGTAGCGGCCGATGGTGAAGGGCTCGTCCTTGTCCACGTCGCCGTAGACGCCGGGCGAGACCTCGACGCTCTTCAGGCGGTAGTGGATGGTGACCTTGGTGCCCGGCTTCCAGTACTCGGCCGGACGGAAGTCCAGCCGCTGGCTGCCGAACCAGTGGCCCTTGACCTTGGTGCCGTCGGAGGCCTCGAAGGTGATGCCGTCCGCCACCGCCTTGGTGTTCTTGATCGGCTTGCTGAAGGCCACCGAGACGATCATGCCGACGCCGTAGGTGCCGTTGTCGGAGATGTTGTCGTTGGTCGCCGCGGTCTTCGCCGGGGTGAGCGTGGTGAAGGTGCTGGTCGACGCGGCCTCCAGGCCGGCGTCGTCCTTGGCCTGCGCGTTCACCTTGTAGACCATGCCGACGGCGAGCGCCTCGGTCGGCTTCCAGCTCAGGCCGTCCGCCGCGATGGTGCCGGCCACCGCCTTGCCGTTCTTGTCGGTCACCTCGACATTGGTCAGCTTGCCGCTGGCCACCGCCACCTGGAGGGCGTTCGGCGCGGCGTCGGTGGCGCCGTCCTTCGGCGTCACGGTCAGCTGCGCCGCGGAGACCTTCGCGGGCTCGGCCGCGGCCGAGGCCGCCCCGCCGCCCGTGGCTCCGCCCGAGCCGCCGGCCGCCGAGCCGCCGCCCGAGCTGCTGCAGGCCGCGCCGAGCAGCAGGACGCCGCCCATCGCCAGCGCGATGCCGGAGCGCCGCACGGCCCGTCCGGCGGTCCTCGTGTTGATGCGTATGGCGGCGTCGGCCGCCCGAACCGGCTTCACGTCGGTCTGCTCCCCTCCCGGTAACCCAAAGCGATACACGCGCTGTCGCCCGGGTGAGTTGCACCCCTGGGCCGACTTCTTTCGCGCTGCTCGCCGGACGGGGACCCCGGACCGGCGCGGTGGTCAGGATAACTGGCCCGTCTGAGTGAATCTTCGAGGGGCGGCGGGTGCCCGTTCGGTGAATGGTCACCGGGGGGCGGGCGCGCTCCGTACCGTCCAGCCGGCCCACGGCAGGTTCCACCCGTTCAGGCCGTTGTCGGCGGGCACCCGCTCGCCCGCGGAGCCCCGGACCTCGACCACGTCGCCGGTGATGGTGTGGTCGAAGAACCAGCCGGCCGGGGAGTCCGGGGAGCCGCCCTTGACGTCCGCGAGGCCGATGCAGCCGTGGCTGGTGTTGGCGGTGCCGAAGACCGTCCGCGGGGACCAGTAGTTGCCGTGGACGAAGGTCCCCGAACCGGTCAGCCGCATGGCGTGCGGCACGTCCTTGATGTCGTACTCGTCCCCCAGCCCGACCGTCTGCGAGTCCATCCGGGTCACCGGGAACCGCTCCGAGACCACCATCGTGCCCAGGTAGGTGGGGTGCTCCGGCCCGCCCGCGCTGACCTTGAGGGTGCGCACCACCCGGCCGCCCTGGCGGACCGTCATCGTCCGGGTGTCCAGGTCCACGGTGCTGACCTGGGAGCGGCCGACGGTGAACCGGACCGTCCTGGACTGGGTGCCGACGTAGCCCGGCGCCCCCTGCACGTCCTTGAGCCGCAGGGTCAGCGTCACCCGGGTGCCGGGCGCCCAGTACCGCTCCGGGCGGAAGTCCAGCCGCCGGCCGCCGAACCAGTGGCCGGCCACCGGCACCGGCGGGTCCGCCGTCACCGCCACCGCCCGCTCCACCGCCGCGCGGTCGGTGATCGCCCGGCTGAAGCGCAGCGAGACCGGCATGCCGACACCGACCGTGGTCCCGTCCTCCGGCGTGTAGAAGGCCACGAAGGTGCGGTCCGGGGTCCTGGTCTCGAACGCGGCGTGCTGCGCCTCGGTGAGCCCCTCGTCGTCCTCGGCCAGCGCGTCCAGGGTGTACGCGGTGGCCGCCGCGAGCCGCCCGTCCGGGGTCCAGCTCCGGCCGCCGGCACCGAGCCGGCCCGGCACCTCGGCGCCCTTCTCGTCGGCGAGCCGCACGCTCACCAGCCGGCCCCGGGCGACCGTCACCGTGACCGGCCCGTCGAGCGGCACCTCCTGGGCGCCGTCGGCCGGGGTGACGGCCAGCCCGGCGTGCGGCACCGCCCGCGGCGGCTCCGGCGGCGCCGCGTCGGCGCTGCCCGGCCCGGCGCCCGAGCACCCCGCCAGCAGCAGACCCGCCCCGAGCGCCGCCGCCCGCCGCGCCCAGCCCCGTACTCCCGGGTGCATCCCGGCCCTCCCTGATCAGCCGCCCGGGGCCGCGACCGGCCCGGTAGCGGGCATAACGACCGCATCGGGGCGGGGACACGTGGGCACGATCTCCCCCGACGGCCGTCGCGGCGGCCGACCGCGGGACAGAATCATCACATTCCGTCACGAGAGGCACCGGGACGTGACTGCGGCATCCGATCAGGGAACAAGACGGAGGCGGGGAAGGGACCCCCGCGCTGGGAGGGTGCGGCGATGACGGCGTGGCAGGAGCTGGACACGGGGACGAGCCCGGGCGCACCGCGCCCGGCGGCCGACCGGCCGAACGGCACGGCGCCCCACCCGGCCCCGCCCGACCCCTGGCCGGGCAGCTGGCAGCCGCTCGGCGCGCGCTTCCGCACCGACCTGCAGGGCGGCCGGGGCACCAACTTCGCACTCTGGGCGCCGGCCGCCGAGGCCGTCGAGCTCTGCCTCTTCGACGAGCGGGGCCGGGAGAGCCGTCACCAGCTCACCGAGCAGACCTTCCAGACCTGGCACGGGTACCTGCCCGGGGTGATGCCCGGCACCCGCTACGGCTACCGGGTGCACGGCCGCTGGGACCCGTGGACCGGCGCCCGGTGGAACCCGGCCAAGCTGCTGCTCGACCCGTACGCCCGCGCCGTCGACGGCCACTACACCGCGCACGACGCCACCTGCACCGCGGTGCGCAACTGGCCCGAGCGCGAGGTCGCCGACACCGTCCGCGACAACCGCGACTCGGCGCCCTACGTGCCCCGCGGCGTGGTGGTGCACGACGACGACGACTGGTACGACGACCAGCGGCCGAAGACCCCGTGGGCCGAGACCGTCCTGTACGAGCTGCACGTGCGCGGCTTCACCATGCGCCACCCGGAGATCCCGCCGGAGCTCCGCGGCACCTACGCCGGCCTGGCGCACCCGGCGGCGATCGAGCACCTGACCCGGCTCGGGGTCACCGCGGTGGAGCTGCTGCCGGTCCACCACCACGTCAGCGAGGACCACCTCCAGCACCGCGGGCTGGTCAACTACTGGGGCTACAACACCCTCGGCTACTTCGCCCCGCACGCCGGGTACTCCGCCTCCGGCAGCCGCGGCCAGCAGGTCGGCGAGTTCAAGCGGATGGTGCGCGCCCTGCACGCGGCCGGCATCGAGGTGATCCTCGACGTGGTCTACAACCACACCGCAGAGAGCGGCATCATGGGCCCGGCCCTGTCGCTGCGCGGCATCGACAACGGCGGCTACTACCGCCTCGACCGCAGCCGCCGCGGCTACGCCGACTACACCGGCTGCGGCAACACCCTGGACACCCGCCAGCCGCACACCGTCCGGCTGATCACCGACTCGCTGCGCTACTGGGTGACCGAGATGGGGGTCGACGGCTTCCGCTTCGACCTGGCCTCCGCACTGACCCGCGGCAGCGACGGGGTGGAGATGCACCACCCGTTCCTCGGCGCCGTCTCGCAGGACCCGCTGCTCAGCCGGGTCAAGCTGATCGCCGAGCCGTGGGACGTCGGGGCCGGCGGCTACCAGGTCGGCGGCTTCCCGCCGCTGTGGGCGGAGTGGAACGACAAGTACCGCGACACCGTCCGGGACTTCTGGCGCGGCGCCCGCCCGGACGTCCGCGAGCTCGGCTACCGGCTCTCCGGCTCCTCCGACCTGTACCAGCGCGGCGGCCGCCGCCCGTACGCCTCGGTCAACTTCGTCACCGCGCACGACGGCTTCACCCTGCGCGACCTGGTCTCCTACAACCAGAAGCACAACGAGGCCAACGGCGAGGGCAACCGGGACGGCACCGACGACAACCGGTCCTGGAACTGCGGCGCCGAGGGCGAGAGCACCGACCCCGAGGTGCTGGCGCTGCGCCACCGCCAGCTGCGCAACCTGCTCACCACCCTGCTGCTGTCCACCGGCGTCCCGATGCTCACCGCCGGCGACGAACTCGGCCGCACCCAGGGCGGCAACAACAACGCCTACTGCCAGGACGACGCGACCAGCTGGCTGGACTGGTCCCTGCTGGAACAGCCCGAGTGGCGTTCGCTGGCCGAGCTGACCGGGCGGCTGATCGGCCTGCGCCGGCGGCACCCGGTCCTGCGGCAGCGGGCGTTCTTCTCCGGCCGGGCCGCGGTCGCCGGCGGCCAGCGCGACCTGGCCTGGTTCGCCCACAGCGGCCGGGAGATGACCGAGGCCGACTGGTTCACCCCGACCGCGGTCCTCGGCATGCTGCTCTCCGGCACCGCGATGTCCGAACGCGACGAGCACGGCCGCCCGCTGCGCGACGACAGCTTCCTGCTGCTGCTCAACGCCGGCCCGCAGGCGGTCTCCTTCACCCTGCCGGGCGAACCCTGGGCGTCCGCCTACCGCACCGAGGTCGACACCTCCCGCGACACCGCCGACGAGGGCCCGCACCCCGCCCTGACCGCCGTCACCGTGGCCGGGCGCTCCTGCCGCCTGCTGCGGGCCGTCGACCCGGCGGACCCCGCGGCCGGCGCCGGGTCCGACCATGGCCGGATCCCACCGACAGGGGCGTAAAACCGGATGAGAAATGTCAGGGTCACGGCCTACCCTCTCCGCGATGGCCGAGAACGAGCAGTGCGCGCAGACCACCGGCAACCCTGACGAGGCGTCGGTCCGCAGACCCGACCCCGCCGCCGGGCCGGCGCACCGGTCCACCGTGCGGTCCCTGCTGCGCCTGTGGCCGTACGCCCGCCCGGCCCGCTGGCGGCTGGCCGGGGCGGTCCTGGCCGCGCTGATCGCCTCGGTCAGCGTGCTCGGGGTGCCGATCGTGCTGCGCCGGATCGTCGACGGCCCGATCGCCCACCGCGACCTGGCCGGCCTGTGGCCGCTGGCCGGCGTCCTGCTGCTGCTCGGCCTGGTCGAGGCCGGGCTGTTCGGCGTCCGCCGGGTGATCGTGGCCCGCCCGCTGGCCAAGGTCGAGACCGCCATGCGCGGCGACCTCTACGCCAAGCTGCAGCGGCTGCCGGTCTCCTTCCACGACCGGTGGTCCTCCGGCCAGCTGCTCTCCCGGGCCACCTCCGACATGTTCACCATGCGGCTGTTCCTGGCCTTCCCACTGGTCTTCCTGATCGTCAACACCATGGTCTTCCTGACCGGGACCGCCCTGATGTTCGCGCTCAGCTGGCAGCTGGCCCTGATCACCCTGGTGCCGGCCGTCCCGCTGATGGTGCTGACCCGCTACTTCGAGAGCCGCTACGCCGCCTCCGCCAGGCAGGCCCAGGACCAGAACGGCGACCTCGCCACCGTGGTCGAGGAGTCCATCCTGGGCATCCGCATCCTCAAGGCCTTCGGCCGCCACCGCACCATGGCCGAGGAGTTCGCCGGGCACAGCGAGCGGCTGCGCACCACCGAACTGCGCAAGGCCGACCTGCTCGCCAACCTCTGGGCGGTCATCGTCGGCCTGCCCGAGCTGGCGCTCGGCTGCGCGCTGGCCGTCGGCGCGGTCCAGGTCGCCCACGACGACCTCTCGGCCGGCACCCTGGTCGCCTTCCTGTCCACCGCGCTGGCGCTGCGCTGGCCGGTGGAGTCGCTCGGCTGGCTGCTCGCGTACGCCAACGAGTGCGCCACCGCGACCGACCGCTACTTCGAGGTGATGGACGAACCCGACCCGGTGGAACGCCCCACCGGCCGCCCGGCCGGCGACGGCCTGGGCATCCGCTTCACCGGGGTCCGCTTCCGCTACCCGGACGCCCCGGCCGGCACCCCCGACCTGCTGGCCGGCGTCGACCTGCACGTCCGGCCCGGCGAGACGCTCGCCCTGGTCGGCGCCACCGGCAGCGGCAAGACCACCCTCACCGCCCTGCTCCCCCGGCTGTACGAGGCCACCGGCGGCTCGATCACCCTGGACGGCCGCGACGTCCGGGACATCCCGCGGACGGAGCTGCGCCGGCTGGTGTCGGTCGCCTTCGAGGAGCCGACCCTGTTCTCCGCCTCGGTCCGCGACAACGTCCTGATGGGCGCGGAGCAGGCCGGCCCCGACCGGCTCGCCACCGCACTCGCCACCGCCCAGGCCGACTTCGTCGACCGGCTCCCGGCCGGGCCCGACACCCAGGTCGGCGAGCAGGGGCTGAGCCTGTCCGGCGGCCAGCGCCAGCGGCTGGCGCTGGCCCGGGCGGTGGTCGGCGACCCGGCGTTCCTGGTCCTCGACGACCCGCTGTCCGCCCTCGACGTGCACACCGAGGCCCTGGTCGAACGGGCGCTGCGCGAGGTGCTGTCCGGCACCACCGCCCTGGTGGTGGCGCACCGCCCGAGCACCGTCCTGCTCGCCGACCGGGTCGCCCTCCTCGCCGACGGCCGGATCGCCGCCGTCGGCACCCACCACGACCTGCTGAAGACCTCCCCGGCCTACCGGGAACTGATGTCCGGCGAGAGCGCCCAGGAACTCGAAGGGAGTGCCCTGCGATGACCACCACCCTGGAGCCCGCCGAGGAGCTGGAGGAGCTCCCGCCGCCCGCCGCCGACGAGGAGGACATCCCCGTCCCGCCCGGCGCCGCGCGCGCCCTGCTCGGGCAGCTGCTGGGCCCGCACCGCCGCCGGATCGTGCTCGCCATGCTGGTGATCGTGGTCCAGCAGGCCGCCCTGCAGGCCGGCCCGCTGCTGGTGGCGTTCGCGATGGACCGGGGCATCCCGGCGCTGCGCGACCACGACAGCGGCCCGCTGATCGCGGTGATCTCCGCCTACCTGGGCTGCGCGGTGCTCTCCACCTACCTGCAGCGGCTGTTCATCCGCTACAGCGCCCGGATCAACCAGGACGTCCTGCTCGACCTGCGCGGCCGGATCTTCCGGCACGCCCAGCGGCTCAGCCTGGACTTCCACGAGCGCTACACCTCCGGCCGGATCATCTCCCGCGCCACCAGCGACGTGGACGCGCTGCGCGAGCTGCTCAACGAGGGCCTGCAGGAGCTGCTGTCGGTCGCGCTCTCGGTCAGCCTGATCTCGCTGGTGCTGATGGTGATGGACTGGCGCCTGGGCCTCGCCGCGCTGGCGTCCTTCCTGCCGATGTACCTGATCATCCGCTCGTTCCGGCGGCGGTCGCTGCGGGTCTACCGGCGGTCCAGGACGGCGGTCGCCGCGGTGATCGTCAAGTTCACCGAGACCATGAACGGGATCCGCCCGGTGCAGGCGTTCCGCCGCGAGCAGGCCAACGAGGACGCCTTCGGCACCGTCAACCGGCAGTCCGCCGCCGCCACCGCCGACGGCCTGCTGGAGATGGCCCGCTACGTCGGCTTCTCCCGGGCCGTCGCCAACACCTGGATCACCGGCGTGGTCCTGCTCGGCGCCTACCTGGTCACCGACGGCAGCCTGGAGCTCGGCGTGCTCACCGCCTTCGTGCTCTACCTGCGGCGGCTCTACGACCCGATCGACCAGCTGGCGATGTTCCTGAACAGCTACCAGTCGGCCGCCGCCGCCCTGGAGAAGATGGCCGGCCTGCTCGCCCACGAGCCGTCCGTCCCGGAGCCCGCGGCCCCGGTGGCGCTGCCGGCGCCGACCGCCGCGGGCCGCGAGGTCGCCTTCCGGCAGGTGCGGTTCGCCTACCGGACCGGGAAGCAGGTGCTGCCCGTCCTCGACCTGGTGCTGCCCGCCGGGCAGACCACCGCCGTGGTCGGCGCCACCGGCGCGGGCAAGTCCACCCTGGCCAAACTGCTGGCCCGGTTCTACGACCCCACCGACGGCCTGGTCACCCTGGACGGCGTCGACCTACGCGAGCTGTCCACGGCGGACCTGCGGCGCAACGTGGTGATGGTGACCCAGGAGTCCTTCCTGTTCTCCGGCACGGTGGCCGAGAACATCGCGATCGGCCGGCCGGACGCCACCCGCGCCGACGTCGAGGCCGCGGCCCGGGCGATCGGGGCGCACGAGTTCATCGCCGCGCTGCCGGACGGGTACGACACCGACGTCCGCAAGCGCGGCGGCCGGATCTCGGCCGGGCAGCGGCAGCTGGTCGCGTTCGCGCGGGCGCTGCTCGCCGATCCGGCCGTGCTGATCCTCGACGAGGCGACCAGTTCGCTGGACGTGCCGGGGGAGCAGGCCGTGCAGCGTGCCATGCAGACCGTGCTGGCCGGCCGCACCGCCGTGATCATCGCCCACCGGCTCTCCACCGTGGAGATCGCCGACCGCGTCCTGGTGATGGACCAGGGCCGCGTCGTGGAGGACGGCTCCCCCACCGCCCTCATCTCCGGCGAAGGCCGCTTCGCCGACCTCCACCGCACCTGGAAGGACAGCCTGGTCTAGAGCCCCACGGGCCACCCCGAGGGGCCCGAGGGCGTTTTTTAGCGCCCCTGGGGGTTGTCCCTCGGACCCCGGGTGCAGGTGGGTGCCCTGCCGCCCTCGCTCACCCCGGGCGGCAGGTCTTCAGGGGCGCGAGGAACTGCGCGGGGCGGAAGCCTGCCGAGGGACCGACGGGCTACCTAGGCACATCCGGCCCTCGGACTCCGGGCGCAGGTGAGTGCCCTTCCGGTTTCGCGCAGTTCCCCGCGCCCCTGGGGGTTGTCCCTCGGACCCCGGGTGCAGGTGGGTGCCCTGCCGCCCTCGCTCACCCTGGGCGGCAGGTCTTCAGGGGCGCGAGGAACTGCGCGGGGCGGAAGCCTGCCGAGGGACCGACGGGCTACCTAGGCACATCCGGCCCTCGGACTCCGGGCGCAGGTGGGTGCCCTTCCGGTTTCGCGCAGTTCCCCGCGCCCCTAAAAGGGCGGCCCGTGTCCCTGGTGGGTCAGCCTGGGGTGGCGAGGAGGTGGTCGACTGCGGTCAGGGCGCGGTGGAGGCGTTCCTGGCGGTCGCCGTGCAGTTCCAGCCATGGTGTCCGGCCGGCTGCGAGGACCTCGCGGAAGCGGCCCGTCATCCACGGCCGCAGGTGCTCCCCGTCCCGCAGCCCGTCGTCCTCGAACGGCACCCCCCGGTCCGAGGTCAGCAGGTACAGCGCCCGCGGCGGCATCGCGGCCGCACACCGCCGCACCGCCCCGCTCACCCCGCCCCGGTACCGCTCCTGCCACACGGTGGTGGCGAGCGCGTCGGTGTCGCAGACCAGCACCGGCCCGCCGCCGCGGGCGGCCCGCTCCTCGGCCTCGTTCTGCCGGCGGCCGACCAGTTCGAAGTCGCGGTCGTCCCACTCCACGTCGAAGACGGTCGGCAGCGGCCCGGCCGGGTCGGCGGCGGCCCGGGCGACGGCCACCTTGGCGGCCGTCAGTTCCCGGCCGTACTCGGGCACCCAGCCGGTGAGCGCGTGCGGCCCGCCGCGCCGCCGCAGGGCCCCGGCGAGGTCCCGGGAGAGCGTGGTGGTGCCGGTGGACTCGGCTCCGACCACCACCACCCGCCGGGTGAACCAGGCCCGTACCGGTGGTTCCAGCTCCCACCAGTACGCGGCCGGGTCGGCCCGGACCGCGGTGCCGGAGACCGGGAAGGTGTCCCGCCCCTGGTCGAGCACGACGGCCGCGGCCCCGAACCGCCGGGCCAGTTCGGTCCCGTACGGCTCCGAGCTGAAGACCGCGTCGACCGGTGCGGCGGGCGGCGCGGCGGCGACGCCCTGCCGCATCAGGTCCACCTGGGCGGCCCAGACCTCGGCGCTGTCGTAGTCGACCGGCAGGTTGTCGACCACGCCGGTGACGTGCACCCACGGGTCGCCGGACCAGGCCTCGGTGAGCCAGGCGACCCGGTCGGCCAGAGGTATCGACTCGGTGTCGGCGGCCATCGCCACCACGGTGACCCGTTCGCAGGCGTCGGCGGCGGCGCGGATCAGGAAGTGGTGGCCGGCGTGCGGCGGGTAGAACTTGCCGATCACCAGGCCGTGCCGGAAGCGCCCGCTCATGCCGGCACCGCCGCGGTGTGCGGGCCGGTGGCCAGGCTCCGCCGCCAGGAGCGCAGTCCGGCCCCGCACATGCCGAGGAAGACCAGGTAGACCAGGGCCGTCAGGTCCAGCGACTTGCTGAGGTAGAGCGGGATGTAGACCAGGTCGGCGGCGATCCAGAGGTACCAGGTCTCGATCCGGCGGGTGTTGAGCAGCCACTGCGCGGCCAGTGAGAGAGCGGTGGTCAGGGCGTCCCAGAACGGTGCGCTGTCGCCCGCCCAGGTGAGCAGTCCGGTCAGGCCCCAGGTGGCCGGACCGAGCAGGGTGGCGAGGGCGAGCAGGGTGGGCGCGGTGGCCCGGCGGACCACGACGGGGCCGCCGGCGTCGCCCGGGCCGGGCGCCCGGCCACGCAGCCACTGCCACCAGCCGTGGACGCCGAGGGCGAGGAAGAGCACCTGCAGGGCGGCGTCGGCGTAGAGCCGGGCGCCCGCGAAGAGGACCAGGAAGAAGAGGTTGTTGGCGATGCCGACCGGGAAGTTCCAGATGCTCGCGCGGACGGTGAGCCAGACGCAGGCCGCGCCGGTGGCGAAGCCGAGCAGTTCGGCCCAGGTGACCCCGTCACCGCCGACGTGCCCGAGCACGGTGGTGAGCGGTGCGGTGAGCCCGCTCAGGAAGTCGATGATGGGCACGGCCCCTCCCGGTCATTATGGTCAGAGTGACGATAATGACCGGCGAGGGGCCGCGCAAGGGAATTCAGCCGCGGCTCACCGCAGGATGCCGGCGTCCATCCCGGCCGCCTCCGCGGGGAGGGTGATCAGGCCGAGCTCGGCCGGCGAGGCCAGCAGCGGATGGGCGGGCAGCACCCGGACGGTGTAGCCGAACGGGCCGGTGCGGGAGAGCTCCAGCGAGCCCTCGTAGCGCTGCCGGCCGTCCAGGTCGGGGCCGCCGGCCGGCTTGAGGGCGATGGCGACCGCGTCCGAGATGCCGTCGCTCTCGTCGACCCGGCCGGAGACCACCTGGACCTCGACGTCGGCCGGCTCCAGCGGGCCGAGCGTCACCTGCACCCGCAGCGCCAGCGTGCTGCCGAGCTCCTGCGCCTCGTCGGGGCCGTCGGCCTCGACGTGCTCGACCCGGACCGCGGGCCAGGCCTGCCGGACCCTGGCCTTCCACTCGGCCAGCTCCCGGGCCCCCGCGTACGAGGGACCGCCGCCCTCGGTCGCGGCCAGCTGCCGCCGGGCGGCGGCCGCCGGGGCGTACAGCCGCTCCACGTACTCGCGGACCATCCGGCCCGCCAGCACCTTCGGGCCGAGGGTGACCAGGGTGTGCCGGACCATCGCGATCCAGCGGTGCGGCAGCCCGTCCGCGCCCCGGTCGTAGAACCGGGCCGCGACCTGGTGCTCGATCAGGTCGTACAGCGCGGCGGCCTCGATGTCGTCGCGCTTCTCCGCCTCGGCGCTCTCCGGGTCGAGCCGCCCGAGGCCGGCGCTGTCGGCGGTGGGGATGGCCCAGCCGTTCTGGCCGTCGTACCACTCGTCCCACCAGCCGTCCAGGATGGAGAGGTTGAGGCAGCCGTTGAGGGCGGCCTTCATCCCGGAGGTGCCGCAGGCCTCCAGCGGGCGCAGCGGGTTGTTCAGCCAGACGTCGCAGCCCGGGTAGAGGTTGGTGGCCATCGCCATGTCGTAGTCCGGCAGGAAGACGATCCGGTGGCGGACCGCCGGGTCGTCGGCGAACGCGACCAGCTGCTGGATCAGCCGCTTGCCGCCGTCGTCCGCCGGGTGCGCCTTGCCGGCCACCACGATCTGCACCGGCCTGGTCGGGTGCAGCAGCAGCGAGCGCAGCCGGTCCTGGTCGCGCAGCATCAGGGTGAGCCGCTTGTACGAGGGGACCCGGCGGGCGAAGCCGATGGTGAGCACGTCCGGGTCGAGGGCGCTGGAGACCCAGCCGAGTTCGGCCTCGCCGGCGCCGCGCTGGCGCCAGGAGGTGCGGACCCGGCTGCGGGCCTCCTCGACGAGCTGGGCGCGCAGGGTGCGGCGCAGCTCCCAGATCTCGGCGTTGCCGATCCGCTCCAGGCCGGTCCAGCGGGTCTCCTCGCCGACCGCCATGGCGTCCTCGGCCCGCTCCAGGCCGATCTCGGCGGCGCCGAGCCGGACCACCGCGGGGTCGATCCAGGTGGGCGCGTGGACGCCGTTGGTGACCGAGGTGATCGGCACCTCGGTGGCGTCGAAGCCCGGCCACAGGCCGTTGAACATGGCCCGGCTGACCTCGCCGTGCAGGGTGGAGACGCCGTTGGCTCGCTGGGCCAGCCGCAGGCCCATGGCGGCCATGTTGAACAGCTTCGGGTCGCCGCCGGCCCAGCTCTCGGCGCCGAGCGCGAGCACCTGGTCGACCGGGACGCCGGTCAGCGCGGCGTCGCCGCTGAAGTGGCGGGCGACCTGGTCGCGGTCGAAGCGGTCGATGCCGGCCGGGACCGGGGTGTGGGTGGTGAACAGGGTGCCCGCGCGGACGGCCTCCAGGGCGGCGGCGAAGCCGAGCGGGGCCGGGGCCGGGGCCGGGGCGTCGCCGTCGCCGGGCTTCTCCTCGGCGGTGACCAGTTCGCGGATCCGCTCCAGGCCCAGGAAGCCGGCGTGGCCCTCGTTGGTGTGGAACACCTCGGGGGCGGGGTGGCCGGTGAGCCGGCAGTAGCTGCGCACGGCCCTGACCCCGCCGATGCCCAGCAGTATCTCCTGCATCAGCCGGTGCTCGCTGCCGCCGCCGTAGAGCCGGTCGGTGACGTTGCGTTCGGCCGGGCCGTTGGGCTCGATGTCGGAGTCGAGCAGCAGCAGCGGGACGCGCCCCACCTGGGCCTTCCAGATGTGCGCGGCCAGGCTGCGGCCGGCCGGCAGGGCCAGGTCGACCCGGCTGGGCGTGCCGTCGGGCTCCCGGAGCAGGCTGACGGCCAGCTCGTCGGGGTCGAGCAGCGGGTAGCGCTCCTGCTGCCAGCCGTCCCGGGACAGCGACTGGCGGAAGTAGCCGTGCCGGTAGAACAGGCCGACGCCGATGATCGGCACGCCCAGGTCACTGGCGGCCTTGAGGTGGTCGCCGGCCAGGATGCCGAGCCCGCCGGAGTACTGCGGCAGCGCGGCCGCGATGCCGTACTCGGGCGAGAAGTAGGCGATGGCGGCGGGCAGCGGGCCGGAGCCGTCGCCGGGCGGGAGGGCGGACTGGTACCAGCGCGGGCCGGTGAGGTAGTCGCGGAGGTCGTCCGCGAGATCGCCGAGCCGGCGCAGGAACCGCCGGTCGGCGGCGAGCGCGGACAGCCGGGCCGCCGGCACCTCGCCCAGCAGCCGGACCGGGTCCTCGCCGACGGCGGCCCAGACCTCTGGGTCGACCGAGCGGAAGAGCTCCCTGGTCTCGGGGTGCCAGGACCAGCGCAGGTTGAGCGCCAGTTCGTGCAGCGGCTGGAGTTGCTCGGGCAGGACGGTGCGGACGGTGAATCTGCGGATTGCCTTCACGGCCTGAAGCGTAGACCCCGGAGTGCGCCTGAAGATGCGTCAACTACCGTATTGCGCACCCGTTCGGACCATTGGTGAGATCGCGTCGGGCGCACTCCGGCAGACGGGGGGCGCAGGGGGCGCACGGCCGGCGGAGGGCGCGCCCTGGGCGCGTAAACACTGGGGAACAGCTGCATGTCGACTGTCTGATTTGCCCCCGTTCATCGTCCGAAACCGCGCGCATACCGGCCCCGAGGACTTGCCGGTGGTGCGAGGATGCACAAAGGTCGTTGGTGCCGCGGGGAGTGCGAGCCGGTTGGCGCACCCCGCTGCTCCAGTGCCGGGAGCACCTCGTTGACGAACCTTCATCCTTCCTGTCGTCCTTAGCCCATTCGGCCCTCTCCTGCGGCCTGAGTGCGTGTCCTCGCCCCTGCTCCGCTCGTTTCCGGTTGGGTTGGGTCACCTCGGGGCGTGCCCCGAGTGGCGCGCGCCGGGACGCGCGCGGCCGCTCGGGGCGTGGGCCGCGGTCGCGGGCCGGCCGGCAGGTTGCCGGGCGCGTCGGTGCGGGCAGCCTTCCGGTCGCACGTCCTTCCTCAGCCAGCAGTTCCTCCGGCACTCCCCGGCCTCGGGCCCGCGGGAGCCGCCGCCGATCTCGGGCAGGAGTTTGGCATGCACGGCGACACGCGGGACCAGTCCACCTCGCCGTCGGGCTCACCCGACACACCGTCGACCACGGAGCCGCCGTTGCCGGCCCCGCGGGCCGGCGGCCCCGGCGGCGGCCCCGGCGGCGGCCCGGACGCCGCCGACGGCGTCCCCGCCCGCAAGGCGGCCCCGCGGCGCACCTCGGCCGCCACCGCCGCCGCCCCGCGCACCGCCACCGCGCGGACCACCACCGCGCGGACCACCACCACGACGCGGGCCGGCTCCGCGGGCGCGGCCGGCGGCGGCGCCGCGGGCGCCGCGCGCCGGCCGGCCCCCGCGAAGAGCGCCGCCCGCAAGTCCCCCGCCCGCAAGACGACAGAGAGCGACACCGTGATCGGCCGCATCCCCGTCCTGGACGTCAGCCCCCTAGTGGACGCCGGGCGCCGCCCGGCCAAGGCCGTGGTCGGGGAGGCCTTCACGGTCACCGCCACCGTCTTCCGGGAAGGGCACGACGCGGTCAGCGCCAACGTGGTGCTGCGCGACCCGCGCGGCCGCAGCGGCCCCTGGACCCCGATGCGCGAACTCGCCGAGGGCACCGACCGCTGGGGCGCCCGGATCACCCCGACCGCCCCCGGCCGCTGGTCGTACCTGGTGGAGGCGTGGAGCGACCCGGTCGCCACCTGGCGCCGGCACGCCGCGGTGAAGCTGCCCGCCGGGATCGACACCGCGCTGGTCCTGGAGGAGGGCGCGCTGCTGCTGGAGCGGGCCGCCGCCGGGGTGCCGAAGAAGGACGGCCGGGCCCATGTGCTGGCCGCCGTGGACGCGCTGCGCGACACCGGACTGCCCACCCTCAGCCGCTACGCCGCCGCGCTCGCCCCCGAGGTGACGGCGCTGCTCGCCCGGTACCCGCTGCGCGAGCTGGTCAGCGCCTCCCGGCCGCTGCCGCTGCAGGTGGACCGGCAGCGCGCGCTGTTCGGCGGCTGGTACGAGTTCTTCCCGCGCTCCGAGGGAGCCGTGGTGGACGCCTCGGGTGCCACCCCGCCGGTGTCGGGGACGCTGCGGACCGCCGCCGAGCGGCTGCCCGCGGTGGCCGCGATGGGATTCGACGTGGTCTACCTGCCGCCGATTCACCCGATCGGCCGAGCCTTCCGCAAGGGCCCGGACAACACCCTGACGGCCGGCCGGTGGGACGTCGGCTCGCCGTGGGCGATCGGCTCCCCGGAGGGCGGCCACGACGCGGTCCACCCGGACCTCGGCACCATCGAGGACTTCGACCACTTCGTCGCCGAGGCCACCGCGCTGGACCTGGAGGTGGCGCTCGACTTCGCGCTGCAGTGCTCCCCGGACCACCCGTGGGTGAACAAGCACCCGGAGTGGTTCACCCACCGCGCCGACGGCACCATCGCGTACGCCGAGAACCCGCCCAAGAAGTACCAGGACATCTATCCGGTCAACTTCGACCAGGACTTCGACGGGATCGTCAAGGAGACCCTGCGGGTCCTGAGGTTCTGGATGGCACACGGGGTGCGGATCTTCCGGGTCGACAACCCGCACACCAAGCCGGTCAGCTTCTGGGAGAAGGTGCTCGCCGACATCGCCCGCACCGACCCCGACGTGGTCTTCCTCGCCGAGGCCTTCACCCGGCCGGCGATGATGCACACCCTCGGCAAGGTCGGCTTCCACCAGTCCTACACCTACTTCACCTGGCGCAACACCAAGCAGGAGCTCACCGAGTACCTCACCGAGCTCAGCGGTGACGCGGCCGCCTACATGCGGCCGAACTTCTTCGCCAACACCCCCGACATCCTGCCCGAGTACCTCCAGCACGGCGGCCGCGCCGCCTTCGCCGTCCGGGCCGTGCTGGCCGCCACCCTGGCCCCGAGCTACGGCGTCTACGCCGGGTACGAGCACTTCGAGAACGAGCCGGCCCATCCGGGCTCGGAGGAGTACCTGCACTCCGAGAAGTACGAGCTGCGCCCGCGCGACTGGACCCGCCAGGACACCCTCGCCCCGCTGCTGACCGCGCTGAACCGGCTGCGCCGCCGGCACCCCGCCCTCCAGCAGCTGCGCAACCTGCGCTTCCACCCGACCGACAACGACCAGGTCATCGCCTACTCCAAGTCGGCGACCACCGAGGACGGCATCGAGGACCACGTGATCACGGTGGTCAACCTGGACCCGAGGCAGGCCCAGGAGGCGACCGTCACCCTCGACGGCGACCACCCGATCACCGTGCACGACGAGCTCACCGGTGCCACCTACACCTGGGCCCGGCACAACTACGTCCGGCTCGACCCGTCCGACGGGCCGGCCCACCTCCTCACCGTTCGGAGGCATCCTCAGTGACAGTCAACGAGCCCGTCCCCGACACCTTCGCCGAGACGCCGAGCAAGGACCGGGACCCCGACTGGTTCAAACGCGCGGTCTTCTACGAGGTCCTGGTGCGTTCCTTCCAGGACAGCAACGGCGACGGGGTCGGTGACCTCAAGGGGCTCACCGAGAAGCTGGACTACCTGCAGTGGCTGGGCGTGGACTGCCTCTGGCTGCCGCCGTTCTTCGCCTCCCCGCTGCGCGACGGCGGCTACGACGTGGCGGACTACAAGTCGGTGCTGCCCGAGTTCGGGGACCTGGCCGACTTCGTCGAGTTCGTGGACGCCGCCCACCTGCGCGGGATGCGGGTGATCATCGACTTCGTGGTCAACCACACCAGCGACCAGCACCCCTGGTTCCAGGCCTCGCGCAACGACCCCGACGGCCCGTACGGCGACTTCTACATGTGGGCCGACGACGACAAGCAGTTCCCGGACGCCCGGATCATCTTCGTCGACACCGAGACCTCCAACTGGACCTACGACCCGGTCCGCAAGCAGTACTTCTGGCACCGGTTCTTCTCCCACCAGCCGGACCTGAACTACGACAACCCGCGGGTCGAGGAGGAGGTGATCGCGGCCCTGCGGTTCTGGCTGGACCTGGGGATCGACGGCTTCCGGCTGGACGCGGTGCCGTACCTGTACGCCCGGGAGGGCACCAACTGCGAGAACCTCCCGGAGACCCACGAGTTCCTGCGCCGGCTGCGCAAGGAGATCGACGCGGACTACCCGGACACGGTGCTGCTGGCCGAGGCCAACCAGTGGCCGGAGGACGTGGTCGACTACTTCGGCGACTTCGCCTCCGGCGGCGACGAGTGCCACATGGCCTTCCACTTCCCGGTGATGCCGCGGATCTTCATGGCCGTGCGCCGGGAGTCCCGCTACCCGGTCTCCGAGATCCTCGCCAAGACCCCGGACATCCCGTCCGGCTGCCAGTGGGGCATCTTCCTGCGCAACCACGACGAGCTGACCCTGGAGATGGTCACCGACGAGGAGCGCGACTACATGTACGCGGAGTACGCGAAGGACCCGCGGATGCGGGCCAACGTGGGCATCCGCCGGCGGCTCGCGCCGCTGCTGGAGAACGACCGCAACCAGATCGAGCTCTTCACCGCCCTGCTGCTCTCGCTGCCCGGCTCCCCGGTGCTCTACTACGGCGACGAGATCGGCATGGGCGACAACATCTGGCTCGGCGACCGGGACGGTGTCCGGACCCCGATGCAGTGGACGCCGGACCGCAACGCGGGTTTCTCCTCGGCCGACCCGGGCAGGCTCAGTCTGCCGCCCATCATGGACCCGGTGTACGGCTATCAGGTGACCAACGTCGAAGCGCAGCAAAGCAGTTCGAGCTCACTGCTGCACTGGACGCGTCGCATGATCGAGATCCGCAAGCTCAATCCTGCGTTCGGCCTCGGCAGCTACACCGAGCTGCCCTCCAGCAACCCCGCAGTGCTGGCCTTCGTGCGCGAGTACGAGGGAGACCTGGTCATGTGCGTGAACAACTTCTCGCGTTTCGCACAGCCGACCGAACTGGACCTGCGGCGGTACGGCGGGCGGTACCCGGTCGAGCTGATCGGCGGCGTGCGCTTCCCGTCCATCGGCGAGTGGCCGTACCTGCTCACCCTGGCCGGGCACGGCTTCTACTGGTTCCAGCTGCGCAAGCCCGGCGCCAAGTAGTTCCCGGCGCCGAAGTAACGATCCACCAGGCCCCACAGCACCGAACCCTCCGGGGGCGCGAGAGCAGCACCCCGCGCCCCCGGAGGCCTCTGCACCACCGCGTACGGAGAACAGCCCAACGGCCACCCACACTATGGCGTGACACCCGAGCCCCGCTCGCGTGCCGTCGCCGCCGCGCCGCCGAAATCCGGAAGACTGACGGACCCGGCCAGGACCCGTCGGGCAGTCCGCCCGCTTCCGGGGAAAGGGAGTCATGTCCGAAACCTCCCGTTCTCAAGCCCAAGTGCACCGCGACACGCCCGACGGCGCCCCCGGGGCCGTCAGCACGCGCGGATCCGGGGCCCGGAGAACTGCTGCGGGGGTCAGCGAGCTGGTCCACGCTGCGCTGCCGCTGATCGCCGCCTGGCTCCCCACCCAGCGCTGGTACGCCGGCAAGGGCCGGGCCATCACCGGGCTCACCCCGGTGGTCGGCACGCCCCTGCAGGTCGGCGACCCCGCCCTGCTGCACCTGCTGCTGCGGGTCGAGCAGGGCACCGGGCCGGCCGCCCAGGGCGACATCTACCAGCTCCTGCTCGGAATCCGCTCGAACGAGCCGGGCGGCATCCCGCCCGGCGCCGTCCTCGGCCGGCTGGAGGGCACCACCTACGACGGCGCCATGCTGTACGACGCGGTGCACGACCCGGAGCTGACGGGGCGGCTGCTGGAGCACCTGGCCACCGGCGACCGGTTCGGCCCGCTGTCCTTCCGCCGCACCCCGGGGCCCGGGCTGCCCGGCAACCTGCCCGGCCGGGCCTCCACCGCCGAGCAGTCCAACAGCTCGGTGATCTACGGCACCGCGTTCATCCTCAAGCTGTTCCGCCGGATCAGCCCGGGCACCAACCCGGACCTCGAACTCTCACTGGCCCTCTCGCGGGCCGGCTCCACCCGGATCCCCCGGGTCGCCGCGTGGTTCGAGAGCCGGCTGGAGCGATCGGAACCGGCCACTCTCGGCCTGCTCCAGCGCTACCTGCCGGACGCCGAGGACGGCTGGGAGCTCGCCCTCGACCAGGTCGCCCGGCTCAAGGGCGACCCCTCCCCCGGCAACTTCGCCATCGAGGCGCACCGGCTCGGCCGGGCCACCGCCGAGGTGCACCGGGTGCTGGCCAGGTCGATGCCGGTCGACCGGCTCGACCGGGAGCGGATCGCCCGGCTGGCCGGCGCGATGGCCGACCGGCTGGACAGCGCGGTCGCCGCCGTCCCCGGGCTGCTGCGCTACCGCTCGGCGCTGCGCGGCGCCTTCCAGCAGCTCACCGCCGACCACCTGGACGGCCTGCAGGTCCAGCGGATCCACGGCGACCTGCACCTCGGCCAGGCGATGCGCACCCCGCACGGCTGGGTGCTGCTGGACTTCGAGGGCGAGCCCGCCAAGCCGCTGGCCGAACGGAGGCTGCCGCAGCCCGCGCTGCGCGACGTCGCGGCGATGCTCCGCTCCTTCGACTACGCCGCCGCCCACCTGCTGGCCGGCTCCCCCGGCACCGACCCGCAGCTCGCCCACCTGGCCGCCGCCTGGGCGGCCCGCAACCGGGCCGCGTACTGCGCCGGCTACACCGCGGGCGGCGGCGCCGACCCCGCGGCCGCGCCGGAGCTGATGCGCGCCCTGGAGATCGACAAGGCGGTCTACGAGGTGGTGTACGAGGCCCGCCACCGGCCCAGCTGGCTGCCGATCCCGCTGGCCGCCATCAACCGCCTGGCCCTCACCGTCTGACCCCCCGCACAACCACCGCCGCAGGAGGACCCCGTCGTGACACCGCTCGGCCCGAAGCCGGACCGCACCAACCCCGCCGTGCCCGCCACCTTCCTGCCCGAGCGGGGCACCCCAGCCCGGGCGGGCCGGTCGCGGGCGGCCGGGGCGCCCCGGCGGGCCGAGCCGTCCGACGGCCCGGACACCCCTGACCGGCCCGGGGCCGGCACGCCGCACGTGCCGCAGCCGCGGCCGGACGCGGTGCTGCGGCTGCCGGAGGCGCCGCTGCCGCCGGCCGAGGTCGACCGGCTGGTCTCCGGCGGCCACCACGACCCGCACGCCCTGCTCGGCGCCCACCCCACCCAGGGCGGCACCGCGATCCGGGTGCTGCGGCCGTTCGCGGAGCGGGTGCTGATCGACACCGAGCACGGCCCGGCCGAGCTGACGCACCAGCGGTCCGGCCTGTTCACCGGCCTGCTGGCGGGCGAGGAGTTCCCCCAGTACCGGCTGCGGGTCGGCTACCCGGGCGGCGAACTGCTGGAACAGGAGGACGGCTACCGGACCGCGCCGACCCTGGGCGAACTGGACCTGCACCTGATCGCCGAGGGCCGGCACGAGCAGCTGTGGCGGGCGCTCGGCTCGCACGTGCGCGAGGTGGACGGGGTGCGCGGCACGGCGTTCGCGGTGTGGGCGCCGAACGCGGTCGGGGTCCGGCTGATCGGCGACTTCAACCACTGGGACGGCACCGGCCACCCGATGCGCTCGCTCGGCTCCTCCGGGATCTGGGAGCTGTTCGTGCCCGGCCTCGGCGACGGCGCCACCTACAAGTACCAGATCCGCACCCGGCAGGGGTGGGTGCTGGAGAAGGCCGACCCGCTGGCCCGTGCCACCCAGTGCCCGCCCGCCACCGCCTCGGTGGTGCACACCTCCGCGTACGAGTGGGGCGACGGCGAGTGGATGGCCCGGCGGGCGCACACCGTGCACCACCGGGCGCCGATGTCGGTGTACGAGCTGCACCTGGCCTCCTGGCGGCCGGACCTGGCCGGCTACCGCGAGATCGCCGCCGAACTGCCCGGCTACCTGAAGGAACTGGGCTTCACCCACGTCGAGTTCATGCCGGTGATGGAACACCCGTTCGGCGGCTCCTGGGGCTACCAGGTGTCCGGCTTCTACGCGCCGACCGCCCGGCTCGGCACCCCGGACGACTTCCGGTACCTGGTCGACACCCTGCACCGGCACGGCATCGGCGTGATCGTCGACTGGGTGCCCGCGCACTTCCCCAAGGACGACTTCGCGCTGGCGCGCTTCGACGGCGAGCCGCTGTACGAGCCCGCCGACCCGCTGCGCGCCGAGCACCCGGACTGGGGCACGCTGGAGTTCGACTACGGCCGCACCGAGGTCCGCAACTTCCTGGTCGCCAACGCCACGTACTGGTGCGAGGAGTTCCACATCGACGGCCTGCGGGTGGACGCCGTCGCCTCGATGCTCTACCTCGACTACTCGCGCGAGGGCGGCGAGTGGACCCCGAACCGGTACGGCGGGCGGGAGAACCTCGACGCGGCCGCGTTCCTTCAGGAGATGAACGCCACCGTCTACCGGCGCTGCCCCGGCGTGATCACCATCGCCGAGGAGTCCACCGCCTGGGACGGCGTCACCCGCCCGACCGACAGCGGGGGACTCGGCTTCGGGCTGAAGTGGAACATGGGCTGGATGCACGACTCGCTGGTCTACATGTCCAAGGAGCCGGTGCACCGCAAGTACCACCACAACGAGATCACCTTCTCGATGGTGTACGCCTACTCGGAGAACTACATCCTGCCGATCTCGCACGACGAGGTGGTGCACGGCAAGCAGTCCCTGGTCACCAAGATGCCCGGCGACTGGTGGCAGCAGCGGGCCAACCAGCGCGCCTACCTCGGCTTCATGTGGGCCCACCCGGGCAAGCAACTGCTGTTCATGGGGCAGGAGTTCTCGCAGGGGGCGGAGTGGGACCACGAGCACGGACCGCAGTGGTGGGTGCTCGCCGACGACTGGCCGGCCGCCGCCGAGCACCGCGGCACCCAGCAGCTGGTCGGCGAGCTCAACCGGGTCTACCTGGCCAGCCCGGCACTGTGGGAGCAGGACACCACCCCCGACGGCTTCCGCTGGCTGGACGGCGGCGCGGCCGAGGACAACCTGCTCTCCTTCGTGCGGTACGCCGCCGACGGCACCCCGCTGGTGGCGATCTGCAACTTCTCCCCGGTGGTCCGGCACGGCCACCGGATCGGCCTGCCGAAGCTGGCCGGCAAGGACCAGCTGTGGGAGGAGGCGCTGAACACCGACGCGGTCCGGTTCGGCGGCAGCGGCGTCTCCAACTCCCGCCCGGTGAAGGCCGAACCGACCCCGTGGAACGGCCAGCCCGGCAGCGCCGAGCTGATCGTCCCGCCACTGGCCACCCTCTGGCTGCGCCCGGCCTGAGCCGCCGCTGACGCACCGCCGCGCCGTACCCCGAGGGCCGGGCCCGCCACGGCCCGGCCCTCGGCGCCCCGTCCACCGGATGCGATCAGGTGTGCGGACGGCGAATGTAGGGTCGGACCGGACGGTGGCCGAGCACGGCGAGGATGGGAGACACCCGCGTGGCGCGCAGCGTGTACGTGACCGGGATCGACCGGGGGGACGGCCGGCAGGCGGTCGAGCTCGGGGTCATGGAGCTGCTGACCCGGCAGGTCGACCGGGTCGGGGTGTTCCGGCCGCTGGTGCACGCGCACGGTCCGGGCGGGGCCGGCGGGGACCACATGGTGGAGCTGCTGCGGGCCAGGTACCGGCTGCAGCTGCCGCCCGCGGGGCTGTACGGCCTGACCTACGAGGAGGCCGCCGCCCTGCAGGCCGCGCAGGGCCAGGACGAGCTGGTCTCGGCGCTGGTGGAGCGCTTCCACGCGGTGGAGCGCGAGTGCCAGGCGATGCTGGTGCTCGGCACCGACTTCGCGGGCACCAACATCCCGGACGAGCTGGCCTTCAACGCCCGGCTGGCGAACGAGTTCGGTGCCTGGGTGCTGCCGGTGGTGGGCGGCCAGGGCGAGGACCCGCAGGCCGTGGTCGCGGAGGTGCGCAACGCCCACCGGGCCTACACCGACCTCGGCTGCTCGACCGTGGCGATGATCGCCAACCGGGTCGCGCCGGGCGCCCGGGAGCAGGTCCGCGAGGTCCTGGCGCAGAAGCTGCCGGTCCCCGCGTACGTCATCCCGGAGGAGCCCGCGCTGTCGGCGCCGACCGTGGCCCAGCTGGTCGGCGCGACCGGCGCGGAGCTGCTGCTGGGGGACGCCGCGGGCCTGGCCCGGGACGTGCGCTCGTTCGTGTTCGGCGGTGCGATGCTGCCCGCCTTCCTGACCGCGCTGACCGAGGGGGCGCTGGTGGTCACCCCGGGTGACCGCGCCGACCTGCTGATCGGCTCGCTGGCCGCGCACGCCGCCGGGGCGCCGCCGATCGCGGGGGTGCTGCTGACCCTCGGCCTGCAGCCCGGCCCCGAGGTGATGGCGCTGGCGGCCCGGCTGGCGCCGGGGACCCCGGTGGCGGCGGTCCCCGAGGGCAGCTGGCTGACCGCCGCGGCGCTGACCCACCTGGAGGGCCGGATCGGGCCGGACAGCCCGCGGAAGGCCGAGATCGCCCTCGGGCTGTTCGAACTCCACGTCGACGTCGCCGAGTTGACCCGGCGGATCGAGCTGGTCAGGTCCGAGCGGGTGACCCCGATGATGTTCGAGCACGAGCTGCTGGAGCGGGCCCGCGGCTCCCGCAGGCACATCGTGCTGCCGGAGGGCACCGACGACCGGGTGCTGCGCGCGGCCGAGGTGCTGCTGCGCCGCAACATCTGCGACCTCACCCTGCTCGGCGAGCCGGACGCCGTGCACCGCCGGGCCGCCGCGCTCGGCATCGAGCTGCCCGCCCCGGTCGAAGGGGCCGACCGCGCCCAGGTGCGAGTGGTCGACCCGGCCACCAGCCCGCTGCGCCGCCGCTTCGCCGAGCTGTACGCGCAGCTGCGGGCGCACAAGGGCATGACGGTCGAGGCCGCGCTGGACGTGGTCGCCGACGTCTCGTACTTCGGGACGCTGATGGTGCAGGAGGGGATCGCCGACGGGATGGTCTCCGGCGCGGCGCACTCCACCGCGGCGACCATCCGCCCGGCCTTCGAGGTGATCAAGACCTCGCCGGGGGTGGCGACGGTCTCCTCGGTGTTCTTCATGTGCCTGGCCGACCGGGTGCTGGTGTACGGCGACTGCGCGGTCAACCCGGACCCGGACGCCGCGCAGCTGGCCGACATCGCGATCCGCTCCGCCGAGACCGCGGCCCGGTTCGGCGTCGAGCCGCGGGTGGCGCTGCTGTCGTACTCGACCGGCACCTCGGGGTCGGGCGCGGACGTGGACAAGGTCCGCCGGGCCACCGAGCTGGTCCGCGAGCTGCGGCCGGAGCTGCTGGTGGAGGGCCCGATCCAGTACGACGCGGCGGTGGACGCCCGGGTGGCGGCCGCCAAGCTGCCGGGCTCGGCGGTGGCGGGCCGGGCCACCGTGCTGGTCTTCCCGGACCTGAACACCGGCAACAACACGTACAAGGCGGTCCAGCGGTCGGCCGGCGCGGTCGCGGTCGGGCCGGTGCTGCAGGGCCTGCGCAAGCCCGTCAACGACCTGTCCAGGGGAGCTCTGGTGGAGGACATCGTCAACACCGTCGCGATCACGGCCATCCAGGCCCAGGGCGCGGACCTGGATGCGGCGCGATGAGCGCGGGCACCCGGGTCCTGGTGCTGAACGCCGGGTCCTCCTCGGTCAAGTACCAGCTGATCGACATGCTGGACGGCAGCCGCCCCGCCGCCGGGCTGGCCGAGCGGATCGGCGAGCCGGACGGCCGGCTGGTGCACACCCCGGACGGCAAGGAGCGGCGCGAGCGGCGGCAGGTCTTCCCGGACCACGCGGCGGCGCTGCGGGCGGTCGCCGAGGAGCTGGACGCGGACGGGCTCGGGCTGGACTCGCCGGAGCTGGTGGCGGTCGGGCACCGGGTGGTGCACGGCGGGCGCCGGTTCACCGAGCCGACGCTGATCACCGACGAGGTGCTGGCGGAGATCCGGCGGCTGGTGCCGCTCGCCCCGCTGCACAACCCGGCCAACATCAGCGGCATCGAGGTGGCCCGCGCGCTGCGTCCGGACCTCCCGCAGGTGGCGGTGTTCGACACCGCCTTCCACGCGACCGTGCCGGAGTACGCGGCCCGCTACGCGATCGACCGGGCGGTCGCCGACGAGTACCGGGTCCGCCGCTACGGCTTCCACGGGACCTCGCACCGGTACGTCTCGCAGGCGACCGCGCGGCTGCTCGGCCGGGACCCGGCCGAGCTGAACGTGATCGTGCTGCACCTGGGCAACGGCGCGTCGGCCTCGGCGGTGGCCGGCGGGGTGTGCGTGGAGACCTCGATGGGGCTCACCCCGCTGGAGGGCCTGGTGATGGGCACCCGTTCGGGCGACATCGACGCGGGCGTGGTGTTCCACCTGCACCGGGTCGGCGGGCTGACGGTCGATGAGATCGACGCCCTGCTGAACCGCCGCAGCGGCCTGCTCGGCCTGTGCGGGGACAATGACATGCGCGAGGTGCTGCGCCGCTCGCAGGAGGGCGACGCGGCGGCGGCGCTGGCCTTCGACGCCTACGTCCACCGGCTGCGCAAGTACCTGGGGGCCTACTGCGCCGTGCTCGGCCGGGTCGACGCGGTCGCCTTCACCGCGGGGGTGGGCGAGAACGCCGCGCCCGTGCGGGCCGCGGCCTGCGCCGGGCTGGACGTGCTGGGGATCGCGGTCGACCCGGAGCTGAACGCGGTCCGCTCCGGGGAGCCCCGGATCATCTCCGCCGCGCACTCCCGGGTGGCGGTGGCGGTGGTCCCGACCGACGAGGAGCTGGAGATCGCACAGCAGGCCTTCACGCTGGTGCAGACTGCTGTCCGGTGAGCCGACCGGCGAGTTTCTGACTACCGGTCAGTATCCCATCCCTCGGGATGGTTCGTTGGCGATCCCTCAGGTTTCGAGCGGAATGCACCGATAACACGAACGGATAGACTGACCGATATGCGCCGAGCGAAAATTGTCTGCACCCTGGGTCCTGCCACGGACTCCTACGAACAGCTGAAGGCCATCGTCGAGGCGGGCATGAACGTCGCCCGACTGAACATGAGCCACGGCACCCACCCCGAGCACGAGGAGCGGTACCGCAAGGTCCGCCAGGTGGCCGAGGACACCGGCCGCACCATCGGGGTGCTGGCCGACCTGCAGGGCCCGAAGATCCGCCTGGCGACCTTCGCCAACGGTCCGGTGACCGTCGACAACGGCGACACCTTCACCATCACCACCGAGGATGTGCCCGGGGACCAGCACATCTGCGGCACCACCTACAAGGGCCTGCCCGGCGACGTGAAGCCCGGCGACCCGATCCTGATCAACGACGGCGTCATCGCCCTGGAGGTCGTCAGCGTCGACGGCCCGCGGGTGAAGACGGTGGTGGTCGAGGGCGGCGTGCTCTCGAACAACAAGGGCATCAACCTGCCCGGCGCGGCCGTGAACGTGCCCGCGCTCTCCGAGAAGGACAAGGACGACCTGCGGTTCGCGCTGCGGCTCGGCGTCGACATGGTCGCGCTCTCCTTCGTCCGCAACGCCGGCGACATCGACGACGTGCACAAGGTGATGGACGAGGTCGGCATCCGCGTCCCGGTCATCGCCAAGATCGAGAAGCCGCAGGCCGTCGAGGCGATGGAGGAGATCGTCCTCGCCTTCGACGCGGTCATGGTGGCCCGTGGCGACCTGGCCGTGGAGTACCCGCTGGAGCGGGTCCCGCTGGTGCAGAAGGAGCTCATCACGCTCTGCCGCCGCAACGCCAAGCCCGTCATCGTCGCCACCCAGATGATGGAGTCGATGATCCACGCCTCGCGGCCGACCCGCGCCGAGGTCTCGGACGTCGCCAACGCCATCCTGGACGGCGCGGACGCGGTCATGCTGTCCGCCGAGTCGAGCGTCGGCAAGTTCCCGGTCGAGACGGTCAAGACCATGAGCCGGATCGCCGAGACCGCCGAGCAGCAACTGGTCTCCCAGGGCCTGCAGCCGCTCAACCCGGGCCGCAAGCCGCGCACCCAGTCCGGCTCGGTCGCCCGCGCCGCCTGCGAGCTGGGCGACTTCCTGAACGGCAAGGCGCTGATCGCCTTCACCAAGTCCGGCGACACCGCCCGCCGGCTGTCCCGCTACCGCTCGCCGATCCCGGTGATCGCCTTCACCCCGGACTCCGCCACCCGCAACCAGCTGTCGCTCAGCTGGGGCGTCGAGGCGTACGTCACGGAGCAGGTGGCCACCACCGACGAGATGGTCGAGCAGGTCGACCGCGAGCTGCTGCGCCTGGACCGGCTCGCCGAGGGCGACACCGTGATCGTCACGGCCGGCTCGCCCCCCGGCATCCCCGGCACCACCAACATGGTCCAGGTCCACCACCTGGGCACCCGCGTCAAGAACTGACGCTCCCCGCACACGCCGAAGGGCGGCCCTCCCGGTCGGGGGCCGCCCTTCGGCGTACGGGCGGGGAGTGCGGGCGGCGGCTACTTGCCGACGTACGGCTCCTCGTCGTTGTAGAGCTTCATGCCGGGGATCTTGAGGGTGCCGCCGAACTGGCCGGCCTGGATCGCGGTGGCGCCGGTCAGCGTGATGTCCAGCGGGATCGGCACGCCGCTGAGCAGGTCCCACAGCCACTTCGGCAGGGTGTCCGGGGTCAGCGTGATCTCGCCGAGGTCGATCGGGATCGGCAGGCCGTAGATCTCCGAGAGGTGGCCGGACAGCCGCTCCACGTACATGGTGATCGGGCCGTTGCGCATGGTGGACGTGGAGTTGGGCGCGCTCTTCACGTGGAAGGTCAGCCCGGGTATCTGAATGGTCGACATGTCGAGATTGCCGATGTCGACGCTGCTGGTGGTGAACTTCAGCACCCGCTTGGTGCCGGTCGGCGTCTTCACGTCGTAGACGCCGTTGAAGACCGAGCCGTGCAGCGCCAGCCGGCTGGACTTGAGGGTCCAGTTCTGTTCGGGCACCACATGGCCGCTCGGTGCCGCCTTGGCCACCGCGCTGCGGGTGTCCAGCACGCAGTTCGGGCCGGCGGAGGCCGAGGCGGACGCAGACGGCGACGCCGTCTTCGCCTTGGCGGGGGCCTTCCCGGTCGCCGGGGCGGACGGCGACGGCGAGGCCGCCGGGGCGGCGGGCGGCGCCGGGTCGCTCTTGGGCGCCGGGGCCGACGGCGAGGCCGGGGCGGACGGCGAGGCGGACGCGGAGGTGTCGCCCTTGGGCGCGGGCGGCACCGGGGTCGGCGTCGCGGTCGCGCTCTTGGCCGTCCCCGGGTGGAAGACGCCGTTCACGATGTCGTCGATCAGGCCGGCCTGCTGCACGGCGCCGTGCACCGCCTGGCTGGTGTCCGAGGTGGTGTAGACGGCCGGGTCGGCCCGGTTGCCGGTGCTCTGCGGCGCCGCGGCGGTGGTGGACGCGGCCTTGGTGGCGGTGGAGCCGGACGCGGGGGCCGTGCCCTTCTTCGCCGCCGGGTCCTGGTTGGTGGAGGCGGTGTCCGGGACGACGTTGATCTCGCTCTGCGGGACCGGCGTCTCCTCGATCACCGTGTCCGGGGCGCTCGCACACGCCTTGTCGGACTTGGGCTCCGCCACCGCGAGCGTCGGCGTGTAGGCGGCGCCGACCAGCAGCGCGGTCGGCACGGCGGCGATGGCCAGCGCCCGTCCGCGCAGCCGGCCGCGGACCCCCGTGCGGGGCGCGGCGTGCCGCGGGCCCGGCAGCTGGGCCGAGGGCTCCTGGGGCTCGGTCACCGCGGCTCCTCGGGGTCGGCGGCCGCCGCGGCGGCGTCGGGGGCGGACGGCTGCGGCTGCCCGGCCGGGGCCGCGCCGTAGGCGAGCGGCCGGTCGGCCTCCTCGTGCTGCTGCTGGGGCAGGGCCGCGGTCTCCGGCTCGGCGGCGGCGGCCTCGGCCTCCGCCTCGGCCGGCAGCGTGCGCAGCGGCATCCAGGCGACCAGCAGACCGCCGGCGATCAGACCCGGCGTCACCCCGAGGCCGAAGCCGCCCAGGTTGGAGACCGGGATCGAGATCAGGGCGAGCAGCGTGGTGGCCACACCGCAGAACACCCGCACCACCGGCTGGAACCAGGCCGTCAGGCCGAGCGCGATCAGCAGGATGCCGATGATCAGCGAACCGGCACCCGCCGTGGTCGCCATCGCCATCGTCAGGCCGCCGATGGACAGCTTGGCGTAGGGGAAGTAGAGGATCGGGACGCCGGCCAGCATTGCCAGCAGGCCGCCCCAGAAAGGCCGGGTACGGCGCCAGGTACGGAATCCCGTCCGTACCCTCCGGTGGCCCGGCGTGGACTCGGGCCAGGCTTCGGCGGTTGCGCTGGACATGGTGCAGCTCCTCGACGTCTACGAGGTTGGGACTTGACGACACGGTCGGGGTGGCGGTGAACGCCCACCCCGACCGCAGGGCCCGTCAGGACGGTGCGCCGGACCGGCGCACCGTCAGGAGGGGCTTAGTAGCACTCGACGCCGGCGCCGGAGCCCTTGTTGATGTTGAGCTTCAGGCCGTTCAGCGTGAACGTGCCCGCCGAGGTCGCCCAGGCGGTCTGCTGCACGCCGGTCAGGTGCGCCCGGTCCGCGGCCTGGGCGAAGCCCTGGGCGCCGGTCGGCAGCTTGCCGCCCGAGGCCTTCAGCTTGCCGAGCGCGGTGCCGTCACCGGACGGGAGGGTGGAGGCGTCCTGGCCGATGTTGATGTTGGTGAACTCGGCGTCCGCGTTGAGCTGATTGAGGTCGATCAGCAGCTGCTTGGCGTCGACCGCCTTGTCGCCGTTGCCGGCGTTCAGCACCAGGGTCCACTTGCCGAGCGGGCCGAGGTCGGTGACGACCGACTGGCACAGGCCCTTGATGGAAGCGTGGTCGAACGACGAGATGGCGACCGGGTGCGGCGTGCCGTTGGCCTCGAAGTCGACACCGCCGAACTGCGAGAAGCCGGTGCCGTCCAGGTCGGCAGCGGTGACCTTGAAGCTCTGGCCCGACACGCTGAACGAGGCAGCCAGGGCGCTGTTGGCCAGGCTGACACCGATGGCGGCGGTCGCGGCGATGCTGGGGACCATCACGACGGCGAAGCGACGCCAGCGCGTCTTGCCGAAAGTCTGGGACATGCAGTCCTCCTTCTAGGACGTACATCTCCGGCCTGGATCCGGTGCGTCCCGCACTGGCCCGGCCCGGGATGGGAGAGAGCTACGTCCTCGGTAACGGAGAGCGCCCGACCGCCCTGGGGGACGGTCTCGGCGATCACCCCCGAGCGACAACCGACGGCCGCACGGGCTGCGCGACCGACATGAGGCCAGGAGCCGCGGTGTGGGATCTGCGGCTACCCCCCTGTCCTCCAGACACCGGCCGGGGCCGGCGGCTGCCCGGTGGGGATCCCTCGGATGAGGGACCGGGCGTCGCCGATGCTGCTTGAATCCCGGGCGAAGCACAAGAGGTGCGTTACTGACGGGTAATCCAACAACAGGTGCCGATGATCATGGAATCGAAGGCGCGACTACCCAGAGTGACATTCTGGAGAATTTGTGGCGCAGAAATCCGCACGAAACAGGAACGAAACACCCCTCCCCGGTCACCTGTGGTCACCGGGGAGGGGTTCTGTCAAGATTTGATAAAGCTCTGCGGGTGCGGCGGGAATGTCGCCAAATCACCGGCGACACCGCAGGTCATCTGCCGTGCCACCGGAGGTGCCGTCAGAACAGCACGCGGGCCAGCGCGGTACGCGCCGCGGCCACCCTCGGGTCCTCCGCGCCGATCACCTCGAACAGCTCCAGCAGCCGCAGCCGGACGGTGTCCCGGTCCTCGCCGAAGGTCCGCGCCACGGTCGACACCAGCCGCCCGAACGCGTCCTCGACATGACCGCCCACCAGATCCAGGTCGGCCGCCTCCAACTGCGCGGCGACGTCCTTCGGATCGGCCGCGGCCGCCGCCCGGACCGCCTGCGGGTCCATGCTCTCCACCCGGCGCAGCAGCTGCGCCTGGGCCAGGCCCAGCTTGGCCTCGACATGGCCGGGCCGGTCGGCGAGCACGTTCTGGTACGCCTGGATGGCGCCGCCCAGGTCACCGCGGTCCAGCGCGTCGTGCGCCGCCTCCAGCGCCGGATCGGCCGGCACCCGCGGTGCGGCCGGGCCCTCGCCCGCCTCGGCCCCGCCGTCCGGGACCGGCCCGCCGGCCTGGCCGCCGACGATGCCGAAGCGCTGCTCGGCGACGGCGATCAGCTGGTCGATGATCTTCCGGACGTTGGCCTCGTTCTCGGCGCCCTGGAAGAGCGGGACGAGCTGGCCGGCCACCACCGCCATCACGGCGGGGATGCCCTGGATGCCGAACTGCTGGGCGATCAGCTGGTTGGCATCCACATCGATCTTGGCGAGCACGATCCGGCCGGCGTACTCCTCGGCCAGCCGCTCCAGGATCGGACTCAGCTGCTTGCACGGGCCGCACCACTCGGCCCAGAAGTCGATCACCACCGGAACGTCGGCCGACCGCTGGACGACCTCCGTCTCGAAGGTCTCCTCGGTGACATCGATGACCAGCGGGAACGCCGGCGCGACGGGGTCGACCCCGGAGGCGGCGGCCTGACGGGCCCGCTCGGCCCTGGCCTGCTCGGCCTTCTGAGCTGCCTCGCCGGCGGCCTTGACGGCGGCGAGGTCGACCGCGCCGCGCAGGGCGGAGCTGTTGAGACGCGAATTCCGTGACTGCATGGCACCATCCTCCCCCGTCGACGCGGATGACGGGCGCCAACCGCCCGGAAAGAACGTGCCGAACCGTCCCCGCCCCTGCCGCCCGCCGCGCTGCGGGCACCTGCTCAACGCGTAGCCCTGCGTCCCGGTGCGGATCCCCACCCGCACCCGCGCCCGCCCGATCCCGTGGGCCGGGGCGCGTGGTTGTCGCTCTTTCGCTACGAGTCGTAGCGTATCTGCAACCCGGGCCGGTCCCGCAAGCCCCCCTCGGCCCGTACCGACGTGAGCTGCCCCACTTTCCCGGCCCACCCCGCTGCGGGGCCCCGCGGACGGTCGCTACGGTGGCAGTCCCGAAAAGTTACTTATCGGTAGAACGCGCTCGGTAGAACGCACGACGCAAGGAGGCTCGGTGGCCCCCACCACCCCGCAGCCCACCACCCCGCAGCAGGCCGCCCCGGCACCCGCCGCCCCCACGGACGAGGCGGCGGCCGGCGAAGCGCCCAGCCGCGGCAAGGGACGGCCGCGCAGCGCCACCGCCGACCGGGCCATCCTCGACGCCACCCGGGCCGCCCTCGCCGAGATCGGCTGGGGCGGGCTCACCATGGGGCACGTCGCGACCCGCGCGGGCGTCGCCAAGACCACCCTCTACCGGCGCTGGCCCTCCAAGAACGAGCTCGTGGTGGACGCCGTCGCCAGCCTCTTCGACGAACTGGAGATCGCCGACCTCGGCAGCCTGCAGGCCGACATCGAAGCCGTGGTCGCCCAGTTCGCGGACCTGCTGGCCCGGCCGGAGACGCAGGCCGCGCTGCTCGCGCTGTTCGCCGAGGGCAGCCGGGACCCGCAGCTGCGGCGGCGGATCCGGGAACGGATCGTCGACCCGCAGAAGCACCTGGTGCAGCTCGGGCGGGCCAATGCGCAGGCCCGCGGCGAACTCGACCCCGACCGGGACGAGGACACCGCCTGCGAGGAGATCGACATCATCTTCGACACCATCGCGGGGACGGTGGAGCACCGGATGCTGGTCAGCGGCGAGCCGATCAGCCCCGCCTGGATCCGCCGCTTCACCACCCTCCTCCTCAGCCCCCTCCCCGGCCTCACCGCCGCCCTCGCCGAGACCCCCTGAGGGGCGCGGCCAACCGCAGGGGGCGCGGGGCACCACAAGGGGCGGCGTACGGCGAGGGGCACGAGGGACTGCGCGCGGCGGCAGGGCACGGGCCTCACAGCCCGGAACGGCCGTGCACGGGTGCGTCCGACGCCGTCCGAAGCATCGCGCCCTACCGCCCTCGCGCAGTTCCCCGCGCCCCTGAAAAGGCGCGGCGTACGGCGAGGGGTGCGAGGAACCGCGCGGGGCGGCAGGGCACGGGCCTCACAGCCCGGAACGGCCCTGCATGCGGCCGTCCGACGCCGTCCTCAGCCCAGTGTGCTCCCGCCCTCGCGCAGTTCCCCGCGCCCCTGAAAAGACGCGCGCCCTGGAAGGCGCGGCCCTGGTGGGGTGTGCTCCGTGGTCAGAAGGAGGCGTTCTCGCGGTAGATGCCCCACTCGTCGCGGAGGGCGTGGCAGATCTCGCCCAGGGTCGCCTCGGCCCGTACCGCGCGCAGCATCGGGGGGATCATGTTCTCGCCCGAGCGGGCCGCGGCGAGCATGTCGGCCAGGCCGGCCTTGACCGCGGCGTCGTCGCGGGTGGCCTTGCGGGCGCCGAGCACCCGGACCTGCTCGCGTTCGACCTCGTGGCTGACCCGGAGGATCTCCAGTTCCTTGGTGACGCTGCCCGGGTGGCAGTTGACGCCGACGACCCGCTTGTCGCCCTTCTCGAGCGAGCGCTGGTACTGGAAGGCGGCCTCGGCGATCTCGCCGGTGAAGTAACCCTCCTCGATGCCGCGCAGGATGCCGGAGGTGATCGGCCCGATCGGGTGGTCGGCGCGGCCCTTGTCGAGGATCCGCTGGAAGATCTCCTCGGCCTGCGCCTCGATCCGGTCGGTGAGCGCCTCGACGTACCAGGAGCCGCCGAGCGGGTCCGCGACGTTGGTGACGCCGGTCTCCTCCATGAGCACCTGCTGGGTCCGCAGGGCGATCTCCGCGGCCTGCTCGGAGGGCAGCGCCAGGGTCTCGTCGAGGGCGTTGGTGTGCAGCGAGTTGGTGCCGCCGAGCACCGCGGACAGCGCCTCGACGGCGGTGCGCACCACGTTGTTGTACGGCTGCTGCGCGGTGAGCGACACCCCCGCGGTCTGGGTGTGGAAGCGCAGCCACTGCGCCTTGTCGGTCTTGGCGCCGAAGTGGTCGCGCATCCAGCGGGCCCAGATCCGGCGGGCGGCCCGGAACTTGGCGATCTCCTCGAAGAAGTCCAGGTGGGCGTCGAAGAAGAAGGACAGCCCGGACGCGAAGTCGTCCACGTCCATGCCGCGGGAGAGCCCGAGCTCGACGTAGCCGAAGCCGTCCGCGAGGGTGTAGGCCAGCTCCTGCGCGGCCGTCGCCCCGGCCTCGCGGATGTGGTAGCCGGAGACCGAGAGCGGCTTGTACGCCGGGATGTTGGCCTGGCAGTACTCCATCAGGTCGCCGATCAGCCGCAGGTGCGGCTCGGGGGCGAACAGCCACTCCTTCTGGGCGATGTACTCCTTGAAGATGTCGGTCTGCAGGGTGCCGTTGAGCACGCCGGGGTCGGTGCCCTGGCGTTCGGCCGCGACCAGGTACATGCAGAACACCGGCACCGCCGGCCCGCTGATCGTCATCGAGGTGGTGACCTCGCCGAGCGGGATGCCGCGGAACAGGATGTCCATGTCGGCGGCCGAGTCGATGGCGACGCCGCAGTGGCCGACCTCGCCGAGCGAGCGGCCGTCGTCGGAGTCGTAGCCCATCAGGGTGGGCATGTCGAAGGCGACCGAGAGGCCGCCGCCGCCGGCCTCCAGGATCATCCGGTAGCGCTCGTTGGTCTGCTCGGCGTTGCCGAAGCCGGCGAACTGCCGGATGGTCCAGGTGCGGCCGCGGTAGCCGGTGGGGTGCAGGCCGCGGGTGAACGGGTACTCGCCGGGCCAGCCGATCCGCTCGAACCCCTCGTACGGCAGGCCGGCGGCCGGACCGTAGACCGGCTCGACCTCGTCGCCGCTCAGGGTGGTGAAGTCCGCGTCGCGCTTGCGGGCCTTGTCGTACCGCTGCTGCCAGCGCTGGCGGCCGGCCTCGATCTCGTCGGCGTCCATGACTGCGAGCTCCACTCCGTGCGGCCGCCCGGGTCTCGGGGCGGATCGGCCAGTAGGACGTCCGGTGGGACGCCACTCCAAAGTACTCGGACGTCCTAGTATCTGTCGATGGCCCGCCGCGTACGCCGACGCCCCGCCGACGGGGCCGGGAACCTCGGGAGGCGGGCGGGCACCCGCGGGGGCGGGCCAGAACGGAAAGGCGCCCCCTCCCGGCCGGAAGGGGGCGCCTGGCAGAAGCCGAGCGAGTGCGGGTCAGGCGCCGACCGGCTGCGCGTCCTGCAGCAGCGGGGCCACCTCGCGGGAGACCTTGCGCTCCACGAAGAAGACGGCGGTCGGGATGGTGCCGGCCAGCAGCACCCAGGCGAGCTTGCCGATCGGCCACTTGGCCTTGGTGCCCAGGTCGAAGCCGAGCACCAGGTAGACCACGTACAGCCAGCCGTGCGCGATGCCGACGGCGGTAGTGAAACCGGCCGCGCCGGAGATGTCCAGCAGGTACTTGGCGATCACCCCGAGGGTGAGCAGGATCAGAAGGACGCCGGTGACGTACGCCAGCGCCCGGTAGCGGGTCAGCACACTCTGCTTCATGGCATCGAGGGTAACCGGCCCTACGGCCCGCCCCCGCCGCACCCCGGACCGCACGGCCGGGGGCCCGAGCCGGTCGGGTGCCGCGGGCCGGTCGGGTCAGGACCCGGTCTCGGGGTCGGCGAAGTCGCCGGCCCGGACCCGCAGCGGCCGCAGCAGGTCGAACACCTGGTGGCACTGGTCCTCGTCGTAGCCCTCCAGGCCGAAGTCGACGGCCATCAGCTCCCGGGTGGCCTCCTCCACCACCTCGCGGCCGCGCGCGGTGATCGAGGCGAGCACGCCGCGGCCGTCCAGCGGATTGGGCCGGCGGGCGACCAGGCCGGCCCGCTCCAGGCGGTCGACGGTGTTGGTGACGCTGGTCGGATGGACCATCAGCCGCTCGCCGATCTTGGAGAGCGAGAGCTCGCCGGTGCGGCTGAAGGTGAGCAGGACCAGCGCCTCGTAGCGGGCGAAGGTCAGCCCGTACGGTTTCACCACCGCGTCCACCCGGGACAGCAGGATCTGGTGCGCGCGCATCACCGAGGTGATCGCCGACATGGCGGGGACGCTTCCCCACCGGCGCTTCCAGAGCTCGTCGGCGCGGGCGATCGGGTCGAAGTCGAGTGCGAGGGGCTTGGCCACCGTCCCACCGTACCGGCGGCCGGGCGGGCGGGTAGCAGGTGTCCACGATGGTGGACAAGACCGACCCCTGGCGGGATCACGCCAGCAATTTCCTGGTCCGGACCAGCCCATTCAAAGCTGTTTATATTCGGGCAATATTCAGTTCTGTCAACGGAGTTGCCGGAATTCGACTGCCGTTCAGCCACTGTTCGGGCCGAAACCCCTGCCCAGGACAGCTCTTTGCCCGCATTTGACCGGTTCGGCGGGCGGTCGCCGCGCGGTCGCGCCGGCGGTCCGAGCTGGCGGGACATGGCCAACTCTTGCTGCAGACCTGTCATTTGATCAGCTTGATTGTCATGCTTCTGGCCAGCCCCGTTGGAGCACCGCCACCCCCACCCCGGCGGATGCCCCTGACCGCACGGAGCAGCACGTCAGCGTCCGTTCCGCCCCAGCAGGCACCAGGTCCGGTGCCCCGGAGCGAGGCGCGACCGCGCACTCGCGGTTGATCCGGAAGGAATCCGTACGTGAAGCGAAAGCTGACAGTCGGAGCCGTTCTCTCTGCCTCTGCGCTGCTCGCCGGCGTGATCCAGATCAGCGCGGGCGTCGCCCAGGCCGCGCCGGTGACCGCCTTCGGGCTCCCGGCCGCCGGCCAGCGCGCCGACCTGATCGCCCTTGCCGACGCCCAGGCGCCCGCCGCGGCCAAGGCCCTCGGCCTCGGCGCCCAGGAGAAGCTGGTCGCCAAGGACGCCGTCGTCGACGCCGACGGCGCCCGCCACCTGCGCTACGAGCGGACCCTGGGCGGCCTGCCGGTGCTCGGCGGCGACGTGGTCGTGCACCAGGACGCCAAGGGCGCGGTGACGTCGGTCGACCGCGCCGTCCAGGGCTCGGTCGCCCCCGCGACCGCCACCCCGAAGCTCTCCGCGGAGCAGGCGGCCGGGAAGGCCGCCGGCGCGGTGCAGGCCACCGTCGGGATCGCCAAGGACGCGGACGAGCCCGCGCTGGTCTCGGTCGAGGCCCCGAGCGGCGCCAAGCTGGTGGTCTGGGCCACCTCCGGCACCCCGCGCCTGGCGTACCAGACCACCGTCAAGGGCCTGCGCGCCGACGGCACCCCGAGCAGCCAGCTGCTGGTGACCGACGCCGCCACCGGCGAGGTGCTGTCCAGCCACGAGCAGGTGCAGACCGCCGCCGGCACCGGCAAGGGCGTGTTCGTCGGCAGCGTGCCGCTGACCACCACCCAGTCGGGTTCGACGTACCAGCTGAAGGACGCCGGCCGCGGCGGGATGTACACCACCAACCTGGCCAACAAGACCTCCGGCAAGGGCACCCTCTACACCGACGCCGACAACGCCTGGGGCACCGGCGCCGCCTCCAACACCCAGTCCGCCGCCGTGGACGCCCAGTTCGGCGCGGCCGCGACCTGGGACTACTACAAGAACTCGTTCGGCCGGCTCGGCATCCGCGGCGACGGCGTCGGCGCGTACAGCCGGGTGCACTACGGCAAGAACTACGTCAACGCGTTCTGGGACGACTCCTGCTTCTGCATGACGTACGGCGACGGTGACGGCAACAGCCACCCGCTGACCGAGCTGGACGTGTCGGGCCACGAGATGACGCACGGCGTCACCGCCAACACCGCGGGCCTGAACTACTCCGGTGAGTCCGGCGGCCTCAACGAGGCCACCAGCGACATCTTCGGCACCATGGTCGAGTTCTCCGCCAACCTGCCCAGCGACAAGCCGGACTACCTGATCGGCGAGCTGATCAACATCAACGGCGACGGCACCCCGCTGCGCTACATGGACAAGCCGTCCAAGGACGGCGGCTCGGCGGACTACTGGTCCTCGACCGTGGGCAACAAGGACGTCCACTACTCCTCGGGCGTCGGCAACCACTTCTTCTACCTGCTCGCGGAGGGCAGCGGCGCCAAGACCATCAACGGCGTCAGCTACAACAGCCCGACCTCCAACGGCTCCACGGTCACCGGCATCGGCCGGGACAAGGCGGCGGCGATCTACTACCGCGCGCTGACCGTCTACATGACCTCCACCACCAACTACAAGGCCGCTCGGACCGCGACCCTGAACGCGGCCAAGGACCTGTACGGCGCGACCTCCACCGAGTACAAGGCGGTCGCGGCTGCCTGGTCCGGCGTCAACGTCAACTGACGCGACGTCAGGACCGGCCCAAGGACGCGCGGCTGCCGGACCCTCCGGAGGGGAGGTCCGGCCGCCGCGCCGCCCGCGGTGCGTCCGGTATCGCCGGGTGCCGGCCACCGCGGGGCCGATCGGAATCTGCCAATTCTTGCCGCAGACCTGTCATTTGACGGAATGAATTGTCATGCTAATGCCCAGCCCCGTCGGGGCAGTCCGCCACCCCCACCCCCGGTGGACGCCCCTGACCGCACGGAGCAGCACGTCAGCGTCCGTTCCGCCCCGCTGGCACTAACCCCGGTGCCCCGGAACGAGGCGCGACCGCGCACACGCGGTTGATCCGGAAGGAATCCGCACGTGAAGCGAAAGCTGACAGTCGGCGCCGTCCTCTCCGCCTCGGCGATCCTGGCCAGCGCGATCCAGGTGAGTGCCGGCCTGGCCGAGGCCTCCCCCGCACCGGTGGCCGCCCAGCAGCGGGCCGCGCTGATCGCGCAGGCCGACGCCCAGGCGCCCGCCGCCGCCAAGGCCCTCGGCCTCGGCGCCCAGGAGAAGCTGGTCGTCAAGGACGCCGTCGTCGACGCCGACGGCACCCGCCACCTGCGCTACGAGCGCACCTTCGGCGGCCTGCCGGTGCTCGGCGGCGACCTGGTGGTCCACCAGGACGCCAAGGGCACCGTGAAGTCCGTCGACCGCGCCGTCCAGGGCTCGGTCGCCCCCGCCACGCTCAGCCCGAAGCTCACCGCCGCCCAGGCGTCCGCGGCCGCGGCCGGCGCGGTGCAGGCCACCGTCGGGACCGCCAGGGACGCCGACGAGCCCGCGCTCGCCTCGGCCGGCCAGGCCGGCGCCGCCCAGCTGGTGGTCTGGGCCGCCTCCGGCACCCCGCGGCTCGCCTACCGGACCACCGTCGGGGGCGTCCGCGCCGACGGCACCCCGAGCAGCCAGCTGCTGGTCACCGACGCCGCCACCGGCGAGCTGCTCTCCAGCGACGAGCAGATCCACACCTCCAACGCCACCGGCACCGGCTACGGCGTGTTCGACGGCACGGTGACGCTGACCACCAACTACACCGGCAGCACCTACCAGCTGAAGGACAACACCCGCGGCGGGATGTACACCGTCGACAAGAACGGCACCCTCTACACGGACGCCGACAACATCTGGGGCAACGGCCAGGCCTCCAACGGCCAGTCGGCCGCCGTGGACGCCCAGTTCGGCGCGGCCACCACCTGGGACTACTACAAGAACGTGCACGGGCGCAACGGCATCAAGAACAACGGCGTCGGCGCGTACAGCAAGGTGCACTACGGCACCAACTACGTGAACGCGTTCTGGGACGACGGCTGCTTCTGCATGACGTACGGCGACGGCTCCGGGAACACCCACCCGCTGACCGCCATCGACGTGGCCGGCCACGAGATGACCCACGGCGTGACCTCCGCCACCGCGGGCCTGAACTACTCGGGCGAGTCCGGCGGCCTCAACGAGGCCACCAGCGACATCTTCGGCACCATGGTCGAGTTCTACGCCAACCTGCCCACCGACACCCCGGACTACCTGATCGGCGAGCGGCTCAACCTGAACGGCAACGGCACCCCGCTGCGGTACATGGACAAGCCCTCCAAGGACGGCGCCTCCGCCGACTACTGGTCCTCCACCGTCGGCAACAAGGACGTCCACTACTCGTCCGGCGTCGCCAACCACTTCTTCTACCTGCTGGCCGAGGGCAGCGGCGCGAAGGTGATCAACGGCGTCAGCTACAACAGCCCGACCTACACCGGCACCGCCGTCACCGGCATCGGCCGGGACAAGGCCGCCAAGATCTGGTACCGGGCGCTGACCGTCTACATGACGTCGACCACCAACTACAAGGCCGCCCGCACCGCGACCCTGAACGCGGCCAAGGACCTGTACGGCGCCACCTCCACCGAGTACAACGCGGTGGCGGCGGCCTGGAAGGCCGTCAACGTCAACTGACGCCGACGGCGCCCCGCAGACCCGCGGCGGCCGGGATCTCCATCAGGGAGGACCCGGCCGCTGCGCCAATTCCCGGGGCGGCTCAGGCCGCGGCGGGCGCCTGCCGCCGGGCGGCCGGGTGCTCGCCGCGCTCCTCCTTGGCCAGCATCCGCTCGGCGAAGAACCCGCCGGTGGGCAGCACCGAGAGCACGAACAGCACGATGCCGCGCTTGGCGTCCCAGCGCTGCTTCTGCCAGGCCAGCGCCAGGAACACCAGGTAGAGGATGAACAGCACGCCGTGCACCATGCCCATCACCGGCACGGCGTTGAAGCTGGTGGTGCGCTTGAGCACCGAGCAGACCAGCAGCAGGATGAAGGACAGGCCCTCGGGGCCGGAGACAAGGCGCAGGCGGTGGACGGCGCTGCTCTTCACGGTGGGTCCTCACGGGGCGGTCGACGTGCCGACGGGGCGGGGCGCTTGTGAACCGACGCACAAGCCGCCACCCATTATCACCGACCGCACGCCCGGCGCCCGGGCGGGTCCCGCCGCCGGCCGGCGGCGCGGCCTTCGTCACAGCCGGGCCACGGATCGCGCGGCCGGCTCGGGTCCGGGCCCCCGTCCCCCCTATCCTGCTGGCGCGCGGTCTGACGGACAGGCCCGCCACGGATACGGGGGCCACTGCCAGATGTTCACGCTCGACTGGGACCGCCGGACCTGCTCCCGGCGCGGCCACACCACGTACGCGCCGACCGAGCCGGAGCTGCGCGAGCGGCTGCGCGCGCACACCGCGCTCGGCGACGCCTGGCGCTGCCTGCGCTGCGGCGACTTCGCGCTGGGCGAGCCGCACGGCGCGGGCCCGGCCGAGGACGCGCCGCTGGTGCCGCGCGGCCGGGCCCTGCGGGACCTGTTCATCCTGCGCTTCCTGGCGGTCGAGCGGGGGCTGCGCGGACTGCTGGTGCTGGTCGCGGCATGGGCGGTGTGGAAGTTCTCCAACAGCCAGGACGCGGTCCAGCGGATCTTCGACGAGAACCTGACCGTCTTCCGGCCGGTGGCCGACCACTTCCACTGGGACCTGGAGCACTCGCCGGTGGTGGACACCGTCCGCAAGGCCTTCGGCCACGAGCACCGGACGCTGCTGCTGCTGGCGGCCGGCCTGGTGGCGTACGCCGTGATCGAGGTCGTCGAGGCGGTCGGCCTGTGGATGAACCGGCGCTGGGCGGAGTACCTGGCCGTGGTCGCGACCGCCGCCTTCCTGCCGATCGAGGTCTACGAGCTGACCGAGCACATCAGCGTGCTGAAGATCTGCACCCTGCTGCTCAACGTCGTCGCGGTGCTGTGGATCCTGCTCTCCAAGCGGCTGTTCGGGCTGCGCGGCGGGCACGCCGCGTTCGAGGCCGAACGGCACTCGGCCTCGCTGCTGGAGGTCGAGCAGTCGGCCGGTGCGGTGCCTGTCAAGGCCTGACTACCAGGACAAATCCGGGCATAGCGCCGCCTTCTGTCGCAGCTGGGTACCGAATGGCCCGAGCCCTCTCCCCGCAGGGGGCCCGCTGCCGTTACATTCGCCCGGTGGCACAGTTTCGACTCCAAGGGTCCAAGGTGCTCGCCGTCGACATGACGGGCGACACCGTCAAAGCACGCAACGGGACGATGGTCGCCTACACCGGGCAGATGGGCTTCAAGAAGCTCTCCGGTGGCGGCGACGGGCTGCGGGGCATGGTCACCCGCAGGCTGACCGGTGAACAGATGGTGGTGATGGAGGTGAAGGGGCAGGGCACCTGCTTCTTCGCCGACAAGGCCAGCGAGGTCAACCTGGTGCGGTTGAACGGCGAGACGCTCTACGTCGAGGCCGAGAACCTGCTCTGCACCGAGGCGACCCTGCACACCGGCACCAGCTTCACCGGCCTCAACGGGATGGCGTCCGGCAACGGCCTGTTCACCACCAAGGTGGAGGGACACGGCTGGGCGGCGCTCACCTCCCGCGGTCCGGCGATCATCCTGCGGGTGACCCAGGGCACCCCGCTGCGGGTCGACCCGGGCGCGTACATCGCGCACACCGGGAACCTCAACCGCAGCCTGAAGTCGGGTGCGGGCTGGACCACGCTGATCGGCGAGGGCGGCGGCGAGGCGATGCAGGTGGAGTTCGCCGGCGAGGGCCTGGTCTACGTGCAGCCCTCCGAGAAGATGACCTTCGGGGGTGACGTCTGATGCCGTTCAACAAGATCAACAACAAGATGGTCGAGGCTCAGCTGCTGCCCGGCCAGAAGGTCTTCAGCCAGCGCGGCGCCATGCTCGCGTACACCGGCGAGGTCTCCTTCACGCCGAACGTGATGGGCGGCCAGGGCGGTGTGATGTCGATGATCGGCCGCCGGGTGGCCAACGAGGACACCCCGCTGATGACCGTCGAGGGCCACGGCAAGGTGATGTTCGGCCACGGCGGCCACAACGTCCAGGTGATCGACCTGACCGGCGACACCCTCTACGTGGAGGCCGACCGGCTGCTCGCCTTCGACGGCTCGCTGCAGCAGTCGACCATGTTCATGGGCCAGCAGGGCGGCGTGATGGGCATCGTCCGCGGCCAGGTGACCGGCCAGGGCCTGTTCACCACCAAGCTGGACGGCCACGGCTCGGTCGCCGTGATGGCGCACGGCGGCGTGTTCGAGCTGCCGATCGGCCCCGGCCAGCCGGTGCACGTCGACCCGCAGGCGTACGTCGCGCACCGCGGCCAGGTGACCAACAAGCTGTCCAGTGCGCTGGGGTGGCGCGACATGGTGGGCCGCGGCTCGGGCGAGGCGTTCCAGCTGGAGCTGTCCGGCCACGGTGTGGTGTACGTGCAGGCGAGCGAGGAGAAGCTCTGATGTCCTACCCGCCGCAGCCCCCGTACGGCCAGCAGCCGTACCCGCCCCAGCAGCCCTACGGCCAGCCGCCGCAGCCGTACGGCCAGCCGCAGCCGGGGCAGCCGCCGTACCCGCAGCAGGGCTACGACCAGTCGTACCAGCAGACCCAGGCCGCCATGCCCGGCCAGCCGTACGGCGCCCCGCCGCCGCAGCAGCCCTACGGCCAGCCGCCGCAGGGCGCGTACGGCGCCCCGCTGCCGTACGCCGCGCCGGGCACCGAGGGTCCGACCGTGCACGACGCGCACACCCTGCCGGTGAACGACAACGTCAACCCGTACGCCTTCTCGGTGGACCTCAACGGCGCGTACTACCTGCAGAAGGGCAAGATGATCGCCTACTACGGCGACATGCGCTTCTCGGGCATCGGCCGCGGGGTGATCGACCAGATGCTGGAGCGGAACTTCAACTCCCCGCTGCACGCCTCGGACTGGGTGGTCGCCGAGGGCCGCGGCAAGCTGCTGCTGGCCGACCGGGCGTTCGACCTGAACTCCTACGACCTGGAGAACGGCAACCTGACGGTCCGCTCGGGGAACCTGCTGGCCTTCGAGCCGACCCTGCAGCTGAAGCAGTCGATCATCCCGGGCTTCCTCACGCTGATCGGCACCGGCAAGTTCGTGGCGGCCTCCAACGGGCCGGTGCACTTCGTCGAGCCGCCGATCCGGGTCGACCCGCAGGCGCTGGTCGGCTGGGCGGACTGCCCCGCGCCGTGCCACCACTACGACCACGGCTACATGCACGGTCTGATCGGCGGCCTGCGGCACCTGACCGGGCTCGGCGGCGCCTCCGGCGAGGAGCACCAGTTCGAGTTCATCGGGGCCGGGCAGGTGCTGCTGCAGTCCAGCGAGAAGCTGATGGCCGAGCGCTCGGTGGGCGTGGTGCACGCGGAGGCCGGCGTGCCCGGCAGCGGCGTGCCGCACCAGCAGCCGGGCGGACACGGGCAGCAGCAGCTGCCGAACGTGAACATCCCGGGCCTGGGCAACCTCGGTGACCTGGGCCGCCGGTTCGGGCTCTGAGCCGCGCCCGACCGGCCCGCCGTACATTGTACAACTTTTAACAATCCGGGTTATGCTGGCGCCATGGAAACGAACCTGACCGAAGCGCCGGCGGTCTCCGCCTCCGAGTCCGAGGCGGAGACCCCCTGGCTCACCGCCGCGGAGCAGCGGTTCTGGCGTGCCCATCTGGAGGTCAGCAAGCTCCTCGACTACCAGCTCGGCCGGGAACTGCAGCCGCACAACCTCGCCATCAACGACTACGAGATCCTGGTGGTGCTCTCCGAGGCCCCGGACCGGCGGATGCGGATGACCGACCTGGCCACCGCGACCCTCCAGTCCAAGAGCCGGCTCTCGCACCAGATCACCAGGATGGAGGCGGCCGGCCTGGTCCTGCGCCAGGAGTGTCCGGGCGACCGCCGCGGCCTCTACGCCAACCTCACCGAGCTCGGCTGGGACACCATGCAGAAGGTCGCCCCGGACCACGTCCGCAGCGTCCGGCAGCACTTCGTCGACCGCTTCACGCCGGAGCAGATCGACGCGATGTACCAGGCGCTGGCCCCGGTCGCCGAGCACCTGCGCAACCTCCGCGGCCGGGGCTGACCGGCCGGAGACCGACCGGCCGGCCTCCCGGCGCAGGCCGGTGGCCGCAGCCGGTGCGGCGGCCGGTGGTCCCGCGGGCTCAGAAGCGGCCGCTGCCCAGCACCTGGCCGTTGGCGGCGAGCACGGTGACCACGCCGTTGGCCGCGTGCTTCCACTCGGTGAAGGCGGTGACCAGCAGCTCCCCCTTGGCCGCGGCGGCCAGGAAGTCCTCGTCCAGGTCGGTGAGCACGTTGACCATGGCCGAGGAACCGTCCAGCCGGGCCGGCAGCGTCACCTTCTGGACGTGCTTGACCGCCGCCTTCTGGGCCGCGGTGCCGTTGGCCGCGACGAAGGCCTTGAACTCCTCGGCCGAGGCAGCCGGGCTCGGCGGGCTCGGCAGGACGGGCGCCACCGTCGCGGTGACGGTGGCGGTGACGGTGACCGCCGGCGCCGGCCGGGTCGGCGGGCAGTCGGCCGCCGGGCGCGCGTGGAACGCGACGGCGGAAGCGGGCCGCTCCCCGCAGGTCCCGGCTGCCGCCGCGGCCGGAGAATCGTTCCTGCCGTGCCCTGCCCAGCCGGCCGCCACTCCCACCAGGAACACCAGCGCGGCCGCGGCCACCCCGGTCGCCGCGATGACGGCCTTGCGGGCCGCGCCGGACGGCGCCGGACGGAACCCGGGCGGCGGCGCGGCGTACGGCGAGGGGTAGCCGTACGGATCGGGCGCGGCGGGTGCCGCGAAGGGCGGGACGGCAGGTGGGACCGGGGCGGCGGCCGCCTCGGGCACAGCGGGCGAAGGCGCGGCAGGGGAAGGCGCGGCTGGGGTGGGCGCGGGCGACGACTGGGGCTCGGGCGTGGTCACAGCCCAAGATCGTAGAGAGCCCGCCCCCGGTGGCGGCGCCCGGGGCGGGCACCGCCGCGGGCGGGTGGGCTCAGCCGGCGCCGGTCAGGTCGGCGACCAGCTGGTCGGCCGCGCCGTACGGGTCGAGTTCGCCCGCGGCGACCCGCTCGGCCAGCGCCGACAGCCGCCGGTCGCCGCGCAGGTCGCCGATCCTGGCCCGCAGTGCGGCCAGCGCGATGGCCTGCACCTCGTCGGCGGCGCGGCGGCGGCGCCGGGCCGCGAGTTCGCCGCTGGCCTCCAGCCAGGCGCGGTGCTTCTCCAGCGCCTCGACCACCTCGTCCATGCCCTCGCCGCGGGCGGCGACCGTCTTGACGATCGGCGGGCGCCAGTCCCCCGGCTCGCGGGACTCGCCGAGGCCGAGCATGTGGTTGAGCTCGCGGGCGGTGGCGTCGGCGCCGTCGCGGTCGGCCTTGTTGACCACGAACACGTCGCCGATCTCCAGGATCCCGGCCTTGGCGGCCTGGATCCCGTCCCCCATGCCGGGGGCCAGCAGGACCACCGTGGTGTCGGCCTGGGCGGCGATCTCCACCTCGGACTGGCCGACGCCGACCGTCTCCACCAGGATCACCTCGCAGCCGGCCCCGTCCAGCACCCGCAGCGCCTGCGGGGCCGCCCAGGACAGCCCGCCGAGGTGGCCGCGGGTGGCCATGGAGCGGATGAACACCTCCGGGTCGGTGGCGTGGTCCTGCATCCGGACCCGGTCACCGAGCAGCGCCCCGCCGGAGAACGGCGAGGACGGGTCGACCGCCAGCACCCCGACCCGCTTGCCGAGCCGCCGGTACGCGGAGACCAGCGCGGAGGTCGAGGTGGACTTGCCGACCCCCGGCGAGCCGGTCAGCCCGACCGTGTAGGCCTGCCCGGTGTACGGGGTCAGCGCGGCCATCACCTCGCGCAACTGCGGGGCGGCGTTCTCCACCAGCGTGATCAGCCGGGCGACGGCCCGCGGCCGGCCCTCCCTGGCCTGCTCGACCAGCGTGGCGACATCGACCATCAGCGTGCTCCTCGATCGGGAACGGGACTGCTCGCCGGGACGGTGTCGTCCCGGCGAGCAGCCCCGGTGTCAGTGTCGGCCGGCCGGTCAGGCCTTGGGCACCCGGACGATCAGGGCGTCGCCCTGGCCGCCGCCGCCGCACAGCGCGGCCGCGCCGACGCCGCCGCCGCGGCGCTGCAGCTCCAGCGCCAGGTGCAGCACCACGCGGGCGCCGGACATCCCGATCGGGTGGCCGAGCGCGATCGCGCCGCCGTTGACGTTGACCTTCTCCTCGGTGATGCCGAGGTCCTTCATCGACTGGTGGGCGACGGCCGCGAAGGCCTCGTTGATCTCGACCAGGTCGAGGTCGGCGACCTCCAGGCCCTCCTTGGCGAGCGCGTGCTTGATCGCGTTGGACGGCTGCGACTGCAGCGAGTTGTCCGGGCCGGCCACGTTGCCGTGGGCGCCGATCTCGGCGATCCAGCTCAGGCCCAGCTCCTCGGCCTTGGCCTTGCTCATCACGACCACGGCGGCGGCGCCGTCGGAGATCTGCGAGGAGGTGCCGGCGGTGATGGTGCCGTCCTTGGTGAAGGCCGGGCGCAGCTTGGCCAGGGTCTCGACCGTGGTGTCGCCGCGGATGCCCTCGTCCTGGGCGAACAGCACCGGGTCGCCCTTGCGCTGCGGGATCTCTACCGGGACGATCTCGGCCTCGAAGACGCCGTTCTTCTGGGCGGCGGCGGCGCGCTGGTGGGAGAGCGCGGCGAGGTGGTCCTGCACCTCGCGGCCGATGCCCAGGCGGGTGTTGTGCTTCTCGGTGGACTCGCCCATCGGGATGTTCTCGTAGGCGTCGGTCAGGCCGTCGTAGGCCATCGCGTCCAGCAGCTCGACGGCGCCGTACTTGTAGCCCTCGCGGGACTTGGGCAGCAGGTGCGGGGCGTTGGTCATGGACTCCTGGCCGCCGGCCACCACGATGTCGAACTCGCCGGCCCGGATCAGCTGGTCGGCCAGCGCGATGGCGTCGAGACCGGAGAGGCAGACCTTGTTGATGGTCAGCGCCGGGACGTTCATCGGGATGCCGGCCTTGATGGCGGCCTGGCGGGCCGGGATCTGGCCGGCCCCGGCCTGCAGCACCTGGCCCATGATCACGTACTGCACCTGCTCGCCGGTCACGCCCGCCCGCTCCAGCGCGGCCTTGATGGCGAAGCCGCCGAGTTCGGCGCCGGAGAAGCCCTTGAGCGAGCCGAGCAGCCGGCCCATCGGGGTGCGGGCACCCGCGACGATCACTGAGGTAGTCATGGGACGAGCTCCTTCGCGCGTCATGGCCAGGAGAGGGTGTGGGGATGCGGCTCAATGTACTGACGTGTAACCCCGCCGTCACCGGCGCGAGGGTGTGATCAGTGGCACTGGCACTGCCCAGTCAACACCGTGTCAGGGCGCGGCGAGTGAATTGTGAGCAGGCTCGCACGCCGCGTGGTGGCGCCGGCCTGCCGCGATGCGCTGCACTGGTGGCCCCGTCCGACCGACCGCGCCCCCGGAGGCCGTCATGCTGACCCGTATCGACCACATCGGCATCGCCTGCTTCGACCTCGACAGGACGGTGGAGTTCTACCGTGCCACCTACGGCTTCGAGGTGTTCCACTCCGAGGTGAACGAGGAGCAGGGCGTCCGCGAGGCGATGCTGAAGATCAACGACACCGGTGACGGCGGCGCCTCGTACCTGCAGCTGCTGGAGCCCACCCGCGAGGACTCCACGGTCGCCAAGTGGCTCGCCAAGAACGGCGAGGGCGTGCACCACATCGCGTTCGGCACCGCCGACGTCGACGGCGAGGCCGCGGACATCCGCGCCAAGGGCGTGCGGGTGCTGTACGACGAGCCGCGGATCGGCTCGATGGGCTCGCGGATCACCTTCCTGCACCCGAAGGACTGCGGCGGGGTGCTGACCGAGCTGGTGACCTCGGCGGCGCCGCAGGAGCACTGACCGCATATACCCGGTTCGGGCCCGACCCGTCGGTAACTTCGGAAAAGAGAGGTGCCCCCATTCCCCCCGGGGCCGCGCCCACTACAATGCCCAAGTGCGCCAATGCTCCGGGGAGGACCGGTCCGGCGGGCACGGCCGAGCGCGAGTGGGGCTGATCATCCGACGGCTCGTCTCGTTGCAGGGGAGTCCACTACGCGGGCACGGCTGAACGGTCGCAGTTCGGATCTGTCACCATTCTCCCAAGGCAAGAGTTCGCTCAGGAGTCCACCCGGACGGCGGAGCGCGACACCGTCGCGCACCACCGCACGGCGGCTCCGACCCGTGGCACCAGCCGCGGCTGCAAGGACCAGCCGGTCCGGCCCCGGAATTCCGGGGGCCACTGGACCGGCCGGGTCGAGGACGCGACCAGGAGATGGATGGGACCGCGGAGTGCGGGGCTACGACCGCTACGAGGTTGAGGATCACCTCTCCCAGTTCGAGGCCGAGTTGGAGCGGGCTCGCAAGGAGCGGGACAAGACCATCGAGCATGCCGAGGACCTCGCCTACCAGGTGGAGGTGCTCCGGGCCAAGCTGCACGAGGCCCGGCGGCAGCTCGCTCAGCCGCGCGCCTTCGACTCCGTCAACGGCCAGGCCGAGCAGCTCCTGCGCAACGCCGAGCTGCAGGCCGAGGCGCTGCGCGCGGACGCCGAGCGCCAGTTCCGCGAGTCGCAGGCCGCCACCCAGCGGCTGATGGCCGAGGCCGCCGAGCGCACCGCGCAGCTGGAGGCCGAGCTCGGCGCCCGGCGCCGCCAGCTGGAGGACGAGCTCACCGAGCTGCGCCGCTCCGCCGAGCGCCACGTCAACGAGAACGTCAACTGGGCCGAGCAGGCCAGGGCCGGCACCGAGCAGGAGGCCCAGCGCCTGCTCCAGGAGGCCCGCGCCGAGTCCGAGCGGATGGTCGCCGCCGCCCGCGCGGAGGCCGCTGCCCTCGCCGACCAGGCCCGGGCCCAGACCGCCGCCGACGTCGACGCCGCCCGCGGCGAGGCCCGCGCCGCCGCCGAGGCCGCCCTCCAGCGCGCCCAGACCGACGCCGAACGCCTGCTGCGGGCCGCCTCCGAGCAGGCCCAGCAGGCCAGCGCCGCCGCCGAGGAACTGCGCGGCAGCGCCGCCAACCAGGCCCAGCAGCAGCTGGCCGGCGCGCAGGCCGCCGCGGAGCGGCAGCTCGCCGCCGCGCAGGCCGAGATCACCGCCCTCAAGCAGCGGGTCCAGGCCGACCAGGAGCGCGCCGCCGCCGCCCTGTCCCAGGCCCAGGCCGAGATAGAGCGGCTGCGCGCCGAGGTCGAGGCGGAGGCCGAACGGGCCCGCCGCGAGGCCACCGAGCTGCGCATCCAGGCCGAGGCCGCCGCCCAGCGCCTGCAGGCCGAGGCCGAGGCCGCCGCCGAGCAGAAGGTCGCCGACGGCGAGGCCGCCAGCGAGCAGCGCTCGCTCACCGCCCGGGCCGAGATCGCCCGGATGGTCGCCGCCGCCACCCGCGAGGCCGACCTGATCAAGTCCGCCGCCGCCACCGCCCAGGCCGAGGCCGAGGCCGCCAAGGCCGCCGCCGCCGAGGAGAGCGAACGGCTGCGCGGCGCCGCCGAGAGCGTCGCCACCCAGCTGCGCACCGAGGCCGAGACCGCCATCGCCGAGCTGCGGGCCGAGGCCGAACGGGAGATCGCCGCCCTGCGCGCCGAGGCCGAGGCCGCCGCCGGGCAGCTGCGCGCCGAGGCCGAGGAGAGCGGCCGCGCCGAGGGCGCGAAGGACGCCGCCGTCCGGCTCGCCAAGGCCGCCAAGCAGGCCGAGGACATCCTCGGCCGCGCCGCCCGGGACACCGAGGCCTCCCGCGCGGAGGCCGCCGCCGAGGCCGAGCGGGTCCGCGCGGAGGCCGCCGCGGAGGCCCAGCGGCTGCGCGAGCAGGCCGAGGCCGTCGTCGAGCAGGCCCAGAACGCCGCGCTGGACGACGCCGCCGCCGTCCGCGAGCAGATGGAGCGGATGCACGAGGAGGCCGCCCGGCTGCGCGCCGAGGCCGAGGAGCTGCGCGCCGAGGCCGAGGCCCAGGCCGAGCGGATCCGCGCCGAGGCCCGCCGCCAGGCCGTGGTGCAGGTCGAGGAGTCGGCCAAGACCGCCGAGGAACTGCTGACCCGGGCGAAGGCCGACGCCGACGAGCTGCGCGCCGGCGCGACCGCCGAGGTCGAGCGCCAGCGCGCGCAGGCCGCCGAGCAGGCCGCCGAGACCCAGGCCCGCGCGGAGCAGACGCTCGGCCGGGCCCGCTCCGAGGCCGAGAAGCTCGCCGCCACCGCCGCCCAGCAGCACCAGGAGGCGCTGGCCGCCGCGAAGGCCGCCGCCGCCGAGAACCGGGCCGCCGCCGAGCGGGAGACCGCCGAACTGCGGCGCGAGGCAGCCGAGTTCGACCAGCGGGTACGGGCCGAGGCGCTGGCCGCCGCCGAGTCGCTGCAGGCCCAGGCCCAGGCGTACGACACCGAGCTGCGCGCGGAGGCCCAGACCGCCGCCGAGGACACCCGCGAAGAGGCCCGCACCTGGGCCGAGAGCCACCGCACCGAGACCGCGAACCGGGCCCGCGAGGAGCTCGCCGAGGCCGAGGCCGCCGCCCAGGCGCTGCGCGAGGAGAGCCGCCGCGAGCGCGAGGAGGCCGCCGCCGGCCTGCTCCGCGAGCAGACCGAGACGAGCGAGCTGCTCGCCGCCGCCAAGGCCGACCGGGAGAGCGCCGAGACCGAGGCCGCCGAGCTGCGCGAGCGGACCGTCGCCGAGACGGACGAGCTGCGCGAACGGACCGCCGCCGAGGCCGCCGCCCTCACCGAGCGCACCGCCGCCGAGACCGCGGAACTGCGCGAACGGACCGTCGCCGAGACCGACGAGCTGCGCGAGCGGACCGCCGCCGAGGCCGCCGCCCTCACCGAACGGACCGCCGCCGAGACCGCCGAGGCGCGGGCCGCCGCCGAGCGGGACGCCGCCGAGCTGCGCGAGCGCGCCGAGCGCGAGCTGGCCGCCGCCGAGGCCGCCGCCACCGAGCAGCTGGCCGAGGCCGAGAGCGCCGCACAGGCGGCCCGCGCGGAGGCCGAAGCCGCCGCCGAGCAGCTGCGCGCCGAGGGCGCCAGGGACCTGGAACAGGCCCGGGAGAGCGCGGCCGAGCTGCGCCGGGACGCCGAGGAGCAGCGTGAACTCGCCGCCGCCGAGGCCGAGGAGCTGACCGCGGCCGCCACCCGGCAGGCCGCCGAGCTGCTCGCGGCGGCCGAGGACGAGGCCTCCGAGGTCCGTCAGTCGGTGGCCGGGCTGCACGAGTCCGCGTCCCAGCAGATCGCCGAACTGAAGTCCGCCGCCGAGCGCGAGGCCGCCGAGCTGCGCGAGTCCACCGCCGCCGAACTGGCCGAGGACCGGGAGCGCGCGGCCGTCGCCATCGCCCGCGAGCGGGCCGAGGCGCAGGCGTACGACACCAAGCTGCGCACCGGCGCGCAGGCGTACGACACCGAACTGCGCGCCGGGGCCGAGGCCGAGCGGCAGTCGGCGCTCGACTTCGCCGGGCAGTGCCGGGCGGACGCCGAGGAGCAGGCCCGCCGGGCCGTCGCCGAGGCCGAGGAGCGGGCCGCGGCCGCGCTGGCCGAGGCCGAGGAGTTCGCGGCGGCGCTGCGCGCCGAGGCGGAGGAGTACGCGCTGGCCACCCGCACGCTGGCGGAGGACTTCGACAGCGCCACCCGGGCCCGCGCCGAGGAGTACGACCGGGACACCCGGGAGGCGGCCGAGCAGTTCGACAAGTCCACCCGGGACCAGGCCAAGTCGGTGCTGGAGCGCGCCTTCGCCGACGCCGAGCAGCTCGGCGAGGACGCCCAGACCACCGCGCTGGCGACCACCGCCGCGGCCGAGGAGCAGGCCGACGCGATGGTGGCGGCGGCCCGCAAGGAGGCCGAGCGGCTGGTCGCGGCCGGGGAGGCGGCCGGGCAGGCCGAGGTCGAGAAGGCCAGGGCGGACGCCGACGCGCTGCTCTCCGAGGCCCGCCGGGACTCCACCGCGATCCGCGAGCGCGCCGAGGAGCTGCGCGAGCGCACCGACGCCGAGATCGAGGCGCTGCACGCGCGGGCCCGCAAGGAGAACGCGCAGGCCATGAAGTCGGCCGGCGAGCGGGTGGACGCGCTGGTGACGGCCGCCCAGGAGCAGCTGACCGAGGCCGAGGAGCAGGCGGTCGCGGCCGTCGCCGAGGCCGAGGAGCGGGCCGCCGAGCTGGTCGAGGCCGCCGAGAAGCGGGCCGCCGAGCTGACCTCGGAGGCCTCCGCGGAGGCCGGCAAGGTCCGGATCGCGGCCGTCCGCAAGGCAGAGGGCCTGCTGAAGGAGGCCGAGCTGAAGCTGGCGGACTCCACCTCGCGGGCCGAGGCGCTGATCGTGAAGGCCGAGGCGAAGCTGAAGTCCGCCGAGGAGGACGCGGAGCAGCGGATCGAGGCCGCCGCCGACGAGGCCGAGAAGCGGCTGCGCCGGGTCGACGAGAGCGCCGACGCGCAGCTGCGGCAGGCCGAGGAGGAGGCCGGGCGGGTGCTCGCCGAGGCGAAGGCCGAGGCGGAGCGCGTGACCGACGAGGGTCAGCGGGAGTTGGACGAGCTGGTCCGGCGGCGCAAGGACATCAACACCGAGATCTCCCGGGTCCAGGACGTGCTGTCGGCACTGGAGGCGTTCGAGGCTCCGTCACCGGTGGCCCAGGCAAGCGGGGGAAGCGGTAAGGGCGGTGGTCGCGGAGCAGGTACCGGGCCCGTCGCCCGCGAGGGGGCGTCGAAGGCCGGCGCCGGAGTCGGTGCCCCCCGATCGGGTGGCAATCGCTCCGGAGGGGCGCCACCCGATTGAGCGGACATTGTCCGCGAAGCATCGGCATTTCGCCGATGACACTCCGGTAACGTGTCAGGATTCCCTCAACCACCTCAGCGGTTCGACGACAGGAAGCCCAGAAATCCCATGAGCGACAGTCACTCCCCGCACGGCTTCGACCTGGTACGCCGTGGGTACGAGCGCGCCCAGGTCGACGAGCGGATCGCCAAGCTGGTAGCCGATCGCGACAGCGCGCTGGCCCGGATCGGCGCGCTGGAGAAGCGCATCGAGGAGCTCCACCTGGAGACCCAGAGCGCCCAGGCGCAGGTCGCCGACGCGGAGCCGTCCTACGCCGGTCTCGGCGCCCGGGTGGAGAAGATCCTCCGGCTCGCCGAGGAGGAGGCCAAGGACCTGCGCGAGGAGGCGCACCGCGCCGCCGAGCAGCACCGCGAGCTGGCCGAGGCGGCCGCCCAGCAGGTCCGTTCCGAGGCGGAGAACTACGCCAAGGACCGCAAGGCCAAGGCCGAGGACGAGGGTCTGCGGATCGTCGACAAGGCCAAGAGCGACAGCGCCCAGCTGCGCGCCGAGGCCAACAAGGACGCCCAGAACAAGCGCGAGGAGGCGGACGCCCTCTTCGAGGAGACCCGCACCAAGGCCGCCCAGGCAGCGCTGGAGTTCGAGACCAACCTGGCCAAGCGCCGCGAGCAGTCCGAGCGCGACCTGGCGGCCCGTCAGGCGAAGGCCGAGAAGCGGCTGGCCGAGATCGAGCACCGGGCCGAGCAGCTCCGCCTGGAGGCGGAGAAGCTGCGCACCGACGCCGAGCGCCGCGCCCGCCAGACGGTGGAGACCGCGCAGCGCCAGGCCGAGGACATCGTCGCCGACGCCAACGCCAAGGCCGACCGGGTCCGCAGCGAGTCCGAGCGCGAGCTGGCGGCGCTCACCAACCGCCGCGACTCGATCAACGCCCAGCTCACCAACGTGCGCGAGATGCTCGCCACGCTGACCGGCGCGGCCGTGGCCGCCGCCACCCTGCCGGCCGACGACGCCCTCGGCGTGCCGGCCCAGCAGTCCCGCTGATCCCTGGCGCGGTCCGACGCTGACGCGGTGCCCGGCGGGCCCGTACCGATCCCGGTACGGGCCCGCCGTGCTGTCCGGCGCCGGTCAGGCGTGCACCCGTCGCAGCAGGGCGCGCACCGCGGCGTCGAAGGTCTCGGGGGCCTCCAGCGAGCTGAGGTGGCCGACCGCGGGGATGACGGTCAGTTCGGCGTCGGCCATCGCCTCGGCCATCATCCGGGCCTCGGCCAGCGGGGTCACGGCGTCGGCCTCGCCGACGATGACGGCGGCCGGTACGTCGACGGCCGCCAGTACCTCCAGCGAGTCGCCGCGGGCGGCCATCGCGCGCTGGGCCCAGGCGACGGCCCGCGGGGAGGCCTCGGCGATCATCGCGCGGACCTCGGCGAGCAGGTCGGGACCGGCCGCGGGACCGAGCAGGCTCTCGGCCACCTTCTCCTCGGCCAGCAGCTGTACGCTGTCCCGGGCCAGCACGGCCGCGGCGATCCGCTCGCGGTTGGTACGGGCCTGTTCGGTGTCGGGGGCGGCCTTGGTGTCGGCGAGCAGCAGACCGCACAGCCGGTCGGGGTGGCGCCGGGCGAAGGCCATCGCGACGTACCCGCCCATCGACAGTCCGCCCACCACCGCACGGTCCACCTCGGCCTCGTCCAGCAGCCGGGCGACGTCGTCGGCGACCAGGTCGAGCGAGGGGGCGTCGTCACCGAGCGGAGCCGCCCCGAAGCCGCGCTGGTCGGGGGCGAACACCCGGGCCAGCTCCCCCGCCGCACCGGCGAGCCGCTCCAGCTGGGCGGCCCACATCCGGGCGGAGAACGGGAAGGCGTGCAGCAGGACGAGCGGGGTGCCGGTGGCGCGCGCGTGGCCGGCGGGTGCAGTGGGGAGGGTCATGGTGCCACCGTATTGCGGGCCACCGACCTCCCGCAGCCAGCGCGCCTCAATACCCGCTTTGCCATAATCTGACGGAGAGTGAGGGAGCGACATGATCGAACTGCATCAACTGACGAAACGATACGGCACTAAGCTGGCCGTGGACGGGCTCAGCTTCCAGGTGCCCCAGGGCGTCGTGACGGGCTTCCTCGGACCCAACGGTGCCGGCAAGTCCACCACCATGCGCATGATCCTCGACCTGGACCGCCCGACCAGCGGCCGGGTCACCATCGACGGCAAGGGCTACGGGCAGCTGTCCGAGCCGCTGAAGAAGATCGGCGCACTGCTGGAGGCCAAGGCCGTCCACCCCGGCCGCTCCGCCTACGACCACCTGCTGTGGCTGGCGCAGAGCAACCGGATCCCGCGCTCCCGGGTGGACGAGGTGCTGGCCCTGGTCGGTCTCACCCCGGTGGCCAAGAAGCGCGCCAAGGGCTTCTCGCTCGGCATGGGCCAGCGTCTGGGCATCGCCTCCGCGCTGCTCGGCGACCCCGAGATCCTGATGTTCGACGAGCCGGTCAACGGGCTCGACCCCGAGGGCATCCTGTGGATCCGCAACCTGATGAAGGGCCTGGCCTCCGAGGGCCGGACGGTCTTCGTCTCCTCGCACCTGATGAGCGAGATGGCGCTGACCGCCGACCACCTGGTAGTGATCGGCAAGGGCCGGCTGCTGGCCGACCTGTCGATGGCCGAGTTCATCAAGCAGAACGCCCGCTCCGCCGCCCGGATCCGCACCCCGCACCCCGAGCAGCTGCTGGACGCGCTGCACGGCGCCGGGCTGCAGGCCGAGCAGGTGGCCGGCGGCGCGTACGAGGTCGAGAACGGCGATCTGACCTTCCTCGGCGACCTGGCCGCGCAGCACGGCATCACCCTGCACGAACTCAGCCAGCAGCAGGCCTCGCTGGAGGAGGCGTTCATGCAGATGACCGCGGACTCGGTGGAGTACCACGCGGGCCCGGGCGCACCGGGCGCACCCGGCGCGCCGCCGGTCTGGGGCGCCGGCTGGCAGCAGGGCCAGGGCGCCGCCGTACCGGCCGGGCAGCAGCCGGCCCCGGCCGCACCGGCCGTCCCGCAGCCCGCCCCGCAGGGTGGAGAGGAGAACTGAGATGGCGTCCTTCCCCGCGATCCTGCAGTCCGAGTGGACCAAGATCCGCAGTGTCCGCTCGACCATCTGGACCCTGGCGCTGACCTTCCTGGTGGTGCTCGGCCTCGGCGTGCTGATCTCCCTGCTCGCCAAGAGCAACTTCAGCGACTTCGACCGCAACGGGCCGTTCGACGCCGCCAGCACCTCGCTGTCCGGCATCGGGCTCGGCGAGCTCGCCATCATCGTCTTCGGCGTCCTCGCGGTCGGCAACGAGTACAGCAGCGGCCTGATCCGGGTCTCGCTGGCCGCCGTGCCGCAGCGCGGCACCCTGCTCACCGCCAAGGCCGTCGTGCTGGGTGCGCTGGCGCTGGCCGTCTCGCTGGTGACGGTCTTCGTCACCTTCTTCGTCGGCCAGGCGCTGCTCGGCGAGCACTCCACCGACCTGGGCCAGCCGAACGTGCTGCGCGCGGTGCTCGGCGCCGCCGCCTACCTGACCATGCTCTGCCTGTTCTCGGCCGGCGTCACCGCGATGCTGCACAACCAGACCCTGGCGCTCGGCATCCTGGTGCCGTTCTTCTTCCTGCTGTCGCCGATCCTGTCGGCGGTGCCGAAGGTGAAGAGCGTGGCGCACTACTTCCCCGACTACGCGGGCCGGCGGATGCTGCTGGTCTACGGCGAGAGCGGGCAGCCGTACGGCGCCGGGGCGGGCTTCCTGATCTGCCTGGCCTGGACGCTGGCGGCCCTGGTCGGCGGCGCGCTGGTGCTGAAGAACCGGGACGCCTGACGGGACGCCCGCACGAGGGCCCGCGAGGGTCAGTACCGGGGAGCGCCGCGGCCACGCTGGATGTCGGCGCCGCGGCGCTCCCGCGCTCCCCAGCACGCCCGGTGCCAGTGCCGGCGGTCGTCCACCCCGGCGCCGTGCTCGGGCCAGGCCACCACGTGGCCGACGCCCGGCGGGATCTCCTGGTCGCAGCCCGGGCAGCGGTAGAACCGGCCCGCGGTCCCCGCGACGGTCTGCACCACCCACTCCTCGCCGCGGTAGCTCTCGGTGCGGCGCAGCGAGCCGCCCGGCGGGGCGGCCGGCGCGGCCTCGCGGCCGGCGGAGCTGGGGATCCGGTTTCGGCGGGGCGACACGTCGACTACCTCTCGGCCGGGCACGATTTACCCTCAAGGGTAAGGCTCGGCGGCCCGGCTCAGGGGCCACTATCACGAGGTGGCCCGAGGGCCGGGTGTTTCCCCCGAGATCCATCCTTTCTTTCGGGAAATTGGTCGATCGGCGTGCCATTGGCACATGACATGGGTTACTCACAAGGGGACAAGGCGGGGCACGCAGACCCTGCGCGCTCCCGAGGAGGCCTCCGATGACCAAGACCACCCCCCGGCCCACCGTCCAGCTGCCGGCCCCCGCGCCGGTGCCGGCGGCCGGGCCCGCTCCGGCGCTCGGGCACCGGGCCGGCACCGACTCGATCCGGGTCGGTGCCTTCCTGCTCTCCGCGCAGTTCCCCGGCCAGGGCCAGAGCGAGGCGCTGGAACGCACCCTGGCCGCCACCACCGCCGCCGAGCGGTCCGGGCTGGACAGCGTCTGGCTGGCCGAGCACCACTTCGTGCCGTACGGGGTCTGCCCCGACGCCGCGACGCTGGCCGCCCTGCTGCTCGGGCGCACCCGGCGGATCGGCGTCGGCACCGCGGTCAGCGTGCTGTCCACCGGCCACCCGGTGAAGCTCGGCGAGCAGGCCGCGCTGCTTCACCTCACCTCCGGCGGCCGGTTCACCCTCGGGGTGGGGCGCGGCGGCCCGTGGATCGACCTGTCGGTGTTCGGCACCGGGCTGGCGGCGTACGAGGAGGGCTTCCCCGAGCGGCTGGACCTGCTGCTGCGCTGGCTGCGGGAGGGCCGGGTCGGCGCGGAAGGGCCGCAGTTCACCTTCCCCGAGGTGGCGGTGGTGCCGCGGGCCGGCGAGCCGGTGATCCCCGCGGAGCCGGCCGGGTACCCCGAGCCGCTGCCGCGGGAGTCGCTGGGGGGCTGGCTGGGATTGGGCGCCGAGCCCGAGGCCGCGCTGCGCGGCTTCCCCCGGCAGCGGCACGAGCGGGGCGCGCTGCGGCGCCGGCCGGCCGCCGGGCCGCCCGTACCGGCCGGACCGCCGGTGGTGGTGGCCTGCACCTCGCCCGGCGGGGTGCGCACGGCCGCGGAGCGCGGGCTGCCGATGCTGCTGGGCATGCACACGGGCGACGAGGACAAGAAGGAGATGCTGGCCGCGTACCGGGCCGCCTGGCGGGCCGCCGGCCGCGGCGAGGAGCAGCTGGCCAGGGTCGAGCGCGAACACGTCGCGGCGGGGGTGGCGCAGGTCGCCGACCGGACCGCGGGCGCCCGCGCCGAACTGCTCCGGGCGATGCCGGGGTTCTTCGCCGACGGACTCGGCGCGCACCGCACCGTGGACGGCCAGGAGCGGCGGATGCGCGACCCGTACGCGTACACCGAACTGCTCTGCGAGCTGCACCCGGTGGGCACGCCGCGGGACTGCGCGGACCGGCTGCTGGCGACCGCCGAGCGGACCGGGATCCGCCGGTTCGCCCTGCTCACCGAAGGCTCCGGCGACCGGGCGGCCACCCTGGAGAACATCGCCCGGCTCGGCGCCGAGGTGCTGCCGCAGCTGGGCTGAACGGCACCGCGGCAGCAGTGGTGCCGCGCCGGTGTGCCAACGCCGGTGGGCCGCCCCGAAGGACGGCCCACCGGCGGGACGGGGCGGTTCAGCAGTCCCGCAGTTCTTCCGACTGGTTGAGGATCTGGGCCCGGACGGAGGTGAAGCGGCGGTGACGCTCGGCGGAGGCCTCGGACGGCGTGAACACGGCCACCCGGTGGCAGTTCTGGAACGCCAACTGCACGCCGAAGTGCCGCTGCAGGGCGCCCCGGATCGCGTCGCTGGCCATGGCGCGCAGCAGCTGGCCGCGGGCCTGCTCGCTGGGCGGCGGGACCTGGTTGTCGGCGAAGTCGGTGCCGTCGACCTTGAGCTGGGCGACCAACGAGCTGATCAGCTCCCAGGCGTACGGCAGGGAGACGCGGACGCAGTCGACGAACTCCCTCTCGTCGACCTCGCCTCTCTCGGCCTTCTCAAGCAGGGCCGGTGAGACGTCGAGCGACATGGGTTCTCCTCTCGCGGTCCACCCTGGCGCGGCTGCCGGGGTGGTCGTGCGTGGTGCGGATGGTGCCGTGCCGTGCTCACACAGGTGGTGCACAGGTGCTGCGGTGGCTGGTGCCGCCCGGTCCGGCTTCCGCCGGTCCGGGCTGACGAGGGCTCAGTGGGCGGCACCGGGGCCGCAGGGGCCCGCGGGGACCGCGCACCGAGAACAGGGGGCAGAACCCGGGTCCGGCCGGATCCCGGGCGCACGCCGACGCCGTGGCGACACCGCCAGGTGGGGCGGCGGCCACTTACTCAAGGTTGTCACTCGTCGCTCAGCGCGGCTGGAGAATCCATCGATTCACGGCTCGAGCGCCGCCCGGTGGAGCAGATTGGCCGGATCCCGTCGGAGCGGTTCATCTCGCTTCTCCATCCCCGTTGGACGCACCCCGGCGGCCGGACATCCGGGTGCCGTACCGTGGGCCGGTTCGGCGTCGGCGGCGGCGAGGTGTCGTCACTCCATGGTTGGCCGCCTGCGCGCTTTCTTCACCCGGCTGTCGCGGAATCGCATCAACTGGCCCCGGTGGGCTAGCGTGGTCGACCGTGCGTCTCGTAATTGCCCGCTGCTCCGTCGACTATGCCGGACGGCTCTCCGCCCATCTCCCGTCCGCTACCCGCCTCATCCTGGTGAAGGCCGACGGGAGCGTCAGCATCCATGCCGACGACCGCGCCTACAAGCCGCTCAACTGGATGTCGCCGCCGTGCAGCCTGAAGGAGGTGGACGGCGTCTGGACGGTCACCAACAAGGCCGGCGAGAAGCTGATCATCACCCTGGAACAGGTGCTGCACGACTCCTCGCACGAGCTCGGGGTCGACCCCGGGCTGGTGAAGGACGGCGTGGAGGCCCACCTCCAGGAGCTGCTCGCCGACCGGATGGAGGTGCTCGGGGCCGGCTGGCAGCTGATCCGGCGCGAGTACCCGACCGCGATCGGCCCGGTCGACATCCTGTGCCGCGACTCCGACGGCGCCACCGTCGCCATCGAGATCAAGCGGCGCGGCGAGATCGACGGGGTGGAGCAGCTCACCCGCTACCTGGAGCTGCTCAACCGCGACCCGCTGCTGGCCCCCGTGAAGGGCGTCTTCGCCGCGCAGGAGATCAAGCCGCAGGCCCGGGTGCTGGCCACCGACCGCGGCATCGGCTGCGTGGTGCTGGACTACGACGAGCTGCGCGGCATCGACGACGACAAGCTCAAGCTGTTCTGACCCCGTCGGCCTACGTGCCGCTGGGCGAGGGCGAGGCCGAGGGGCTCGTCGGCTCCGAGGTCGGGGGCGTGCTCGTGGGCGGCGGGGTCGTGGGCGGCGTCGTGACCGGCCCTCCGCCGCCGCCCGGGGGCGGGGCCGTCGTCGTGGCCGTCGCGGACCTGCTCGGGGTGGGCTTCCTGGTCGTACTGCGGGAGGCGCTCGGCGTGGCCGAGGGGGTCTCGGTCTCCGCCTCGGTGGCGCTCTCGGTGGGCGTCGGGGTGTCGGAGGCCGACGGGCTCGCGCCGGACGGCATCAGGCCGCTGGGCAGCACGTAGTCGTCGACCGAGTGGCCGGGGCCGCCGGAGCCGCCGCCCTGCTCGTCCGGTCCGGCGAGGCTCAGGCCGATCGCGGTGCCGAGCACGCCGAGCGCGAGGACCGCGGCCGATGCGCCGAGCACCGTGCGCCGCAGGTCGCGTCCGGTCCTGGGCGCCGTCCGGAAGCGGAACGGCGCCTGGGCGATGGCCCGGATCACCGGGCGGCGGCCGCCGGGCGACCCCTCGTCCTCGTCCTCGTCGTGCTCCGCCGCCAGGCTGGCCCGCAGCAGTTCGATCATCCGCCGGGCCGCCGCCCCGCCGCGCGGCTCGCCCAGGGCGGCGCGCAGGGCGACGGCCGCGTCCAGTTCGGCCGAGGCCCGCTGGGTGGTGCCCAGGCACAGCGCGAGCGCGCCGAGTTCCTGGTGGAACCAGGCCTCCTCGCCGGTCGCGCCGAGGCTGCGCGCGGCCTCCAGTCCCAGCTGCAGCGACCGCTCCCACGCACCCCAGCGCAGCGACATCGCCAGGGCCGGCGCGGCCGACCTGGCGAGCTGCAGGACGGCCTCGGGGCGGCCGGCGTCCCGGTCGGCGAGCAGTGCGCCGAGCACCACCTCGGCCTCGGCGGCGATCTGCCCGGTGCCCACCGAGCCGTGCGCGACCCACCAGGAGAAGTGCTCGGCGGCGCCGTACCCGATCTCGCCGGTCTCCCAGTGGGCGGCCAGGCTGTCCAGGACGCCCGCCGCCAGCCGGAGGTGGCCGCCGGCCGGGACGGCGAGTCCGGCGTCGACCAGTTCCTGCAGTGCGCTCTCGCCGTGGCCGACGTCGATCAGGGCGGGGAGGTGGGAGGCGGTGGGGCATTCGCCGCCGAGCGCCAGGGCGAGCCGGAGCACCTCGCGGGCGGCGTCGCCGAGCCCGTCGGCGAGGCGCAGCGCGGGTGCCGCGGTCTCCGCCACGGTCGGCAGCGGGACGGAGCGCCGCAGTTCGGCCTCCAGTTCGGCCGGGTCCTCGGGCTCCTCGATCTCCTCGACCGTCCCGAAGACGCTGCGGCGGTCCTCGCGGGCGGCGACCAGGGCGTCGACCGCGATGTCGCGCTGGCGCAGCAGTGCGGCCGCCTGGACGAAGCGCAGCGGCAGTCCCTCCGACTCGAACCACAGGTCGACCGCCCAGGCCCGTTCGGACTCGTCCAGCTGACGGCCCGCCAGCCGGACCACCAGGTTGAGGCAGGCGCCCCGCGACAGGCCGCCCACCGGGTGGTCCTGCAGTCGCGAGCCGGCCGGCAGCGGCCGCCCGCCCGAGGCCGCGGCCACCAGGAACGCGCAGTCGGGTGCCAGCTCCAGCAGCTGTTCCAGCTCCGCCTCGCCGAGTTCGACGTCGTCGATGGTGACCACCGCGCCCACCGCGCCGAGCCGTTCGGCGAGTTCCGGCCGGTCGGGGCGGACGCCGGGGGCGTGGTGGGTGGCGGCGAACAGGTCCTGCACCAGGTCGGCGTAGGTCCGCCGGTGGCCGCTGAGCCGGACCACCCCGTCGGGTGCCAGCGCGTCGGCCGCGTCCGCGACGGCGGCCAGCAGGGCGCTGCGGCCGGAGCCGGGCTGGCCGGTCAGCCGGACCGAGCGGCCCTCCGCCAGCAGGCCGAGCAGCTGGGCGGTGTCGGCCTCCCGGTCGAGCACCGGCAGGTCCGCGAGGCCGGTGCCGAGTGCCAGCGGGCCGACCGCGACCTCGGGGCCGAGCGCGGGGCCGTGGTGGGCCGGTCCGCGGGTGCGCCGGGGCTCGGGCCGCCAGCCGTCCGGGCAGGCGGTGACCTCGGAGCCGTCGGCGCCGCCCACGGTCAGCATCAGGTCGCCGGGGAACACCTCGCGGGTGCGGGGGCGCGGCCCGTCCTGCCGGAAATCGCCGGTTGGCTGTCCCACGTCCATGCTCCGCCCATGATCGACCGTCCGGCGCTGAACCCCCGGCGCCGCCGTACGGCCACGGGCCGGCTCCGCGTGGCCGTGGCTTCTGGCGCAGACTTTCCCACACCGGCTCCCCGGAGCACAGACCCGGTCCCGGTTTCCGGGCCGCCCCGGAAGGGCCGTGCACGACCGAAGCAGGTACCGGCGGGTAGGGCGCACGGACGGGCCGACCGGGGAAGGAAGTTGGCGGCGCGGAGCACGGGCGGCCGGACCGCACCGGACCGCACCGGGCCGGGAGGCGGGCGGGTCAGCCGGCCGGGGCCGCCAGCGGCGGGGCCGCGGCGCCGAGCGCCGGGACGGTGGCGCCGTAGGCGTCCGGGAGGGCGCCCTCGACGGCGAGGATGCGGTGCAGGCGGGTGGCGACCAGCAGCCGCTGCAGCTGCGCGGGGACGTCCCGCAGGACGAGGCGGCGGCCGAGCCGGCCGGCCCGGCGGTGGGTGCCCATGATGACGCCGAGACCGGTGGCGTCCCAGAACTCCAGGCGGCCGAGGTCCAGCACCAGGTCGCCCTGCCCGCCGTCGACGGCGGAGTGCAGGTGGGCCCGCGCGTCGGCGGCACTGCGGACGTCGAGCCGGCCTTCGATGGCCAGGCCGCGGTGGTCACCGGTGATGCGCACGCTCTCCTCCTCCGCCGTGCCGATGCGCCGTGTCGATGCGCCGTGTCGCTCCAGGGTGCCGATCCCGGGTACAGGTCCGGGATCCGCGCGGGTGCCGCCAGGGGTACGGGGCCGGGCCGGGCCGGCAGGCGCCGCGCCGGTCTCCCCCTCATCTGACGGTGAACCAACTCCGCAGGTTGCTCCCACCCGGCGGGATGGCGGTCAACTTCACCCGTCCGAGGGAATATACGCAGGAAGTCCCCATACTCATGCGCGATTCCCGCCCAAATCACCCGTCTGCGGCGCGGGCGTGAGCAAACTCACCCGGGTGGTGGGCCCGCTCACGGCGATCCGCCCACCACCCGGGTGACGCACTCCTAGGACTCGTAGCCGTAGAAGCCGCGGCCGCTCTTGCGGCCGAGGTCCCCGGCGGTCACCATCCGGGCCATGATCTCCGGGGCGGCGAACTTCTCGTCCTGGGTCTCGGCGTAGATGTTGTGCGCCGCGTGCAGCAGGATGTCGACACCGGTCAGGTCGGCGGTCTGCAGCGGGCCCATCGGGTGGCCGAAGCCCAGCCGGCAGGCGGTGTCGATGTCCTCGGCGCTGGCCACGCCCGACTCGTACAGCTTCGCCGCCTCCACCACCAGCGCGGTGATCAGCCGGGTGGTGACGAAGCCGGCCACGTCGCGGTTGACCACCACGACCTCCTTGCCGACGCCCTCGGCGTACGCCCGCACCCGGGCCAGCGTCTCGTCGCTGGTCTTGTAGCCGCGCACCAGCTCCACCAGGCGCATCAGCGGCACCGGCGAGAAGAAGTGCACGCCGACCACGCTCTCCGGGCGGGAGGTGGCGGCGGCGATCCGGGTGATCGGGATGGCGGAGGTGTTGGAGGCCAGCACCGCGCCCTCCTTGGCGATCTTGTCGAGCTCGCGGAAGACGCTCTCCTTGACCTCCAGCTGCTCGAACACCGCCTCGACCACGATGTCCGCCCCGGCGACCGCACCGAGGTCGGTGGTGGTGGTGATCCGGCCCAGCGCCGCCTCGGCGTCCTCCGCCGACATCCGGCCCTTCGCCACGAACTTCTCGTACGAGGCGCGGATCCCGGCGAGGCCCCGCTGCAGCGCCTCGTCCGTGACGTCGCGCAGCACCACCGGGTGGCCGGCCTGCGCCGACACCTGGGCGATGCCCGCGCCCATCAGGCCGGCACCGATCACGGCGATCTGCTGGGTGGCTGCGTTGCTCATGGCTGGGTCTCCCGAGTGACGATGTTCGCCCGTCGGACCCACCGGGAGCCGCGGGGCCGAGGCCCGTGCTCCGGCGGTTCCAGGGCGGTGCCTGAAGGCGGCTCAGGGCAGGGGTCTCCCCCCCCCCCCCCCGGAGCCGCGCCGCTCACGGCCCGGACTCTAACGCCCCGGCGGGCTCCGTGGTGAGATTGAGGAGTGTGATCTGTGCCGGACCGACGGGAGGTTGGCGCGTTGACCGCTGTGCATCCGCTGCTGGCACTGCTGCTCAGCCTGGTGGTGGTCGCCGTCCTGGTGCTGCTGCTGCGCTGGACGTACCGGCGCGGCGGTTCGCTGGTGGCCCGCCCCCCGCACCCCGGCAACCCCGACGAGTACGGCCTGCTGGTCACCGTCGCCGCACCCGCCGACCCCGCCGAGGCGGCCCGGCTCGGCGGCCTGCTGACCGCCGCCGGCGTGCGGCACACCCTCGTGCAGACCACCGCCGGGCCCCGGCTGATGGTCTGGGCGGGTGACGCCGAACGGGCGAGATCCGCACTGGACCGCAGCTGACGGTCACTCGGACGGCAGCACGCCCAGCTCCTGGGCGAGGATCGCGGCCTGCACCCGGCTGCGCAGCCCGAGCTTGGCGAGGATCCGGCTGACATGGGTCTTGGTGGTCGCCTCGGCCATCTCCAGCCGGGCCGCGATCTCCCCGTTGGACAGCCCGGCACCGAGACAGCCCAGCACCTCGCGTTCGCGCGGCGTCAGCGAGGACAGCGCCGCCCACCCGTCGGCGGCCGCCGGCCCGCCCGCCGGGCCAGGACGGGCGAAGGTCCTGATCAGCCGCCGGGTGACGGAGGGCGCCAGCATGCCGTCCCCGCGCGCCACCGCCCGGACCCCCTCCACCAGGTCGTCCGCCTCGACGTCCTTGAGCAGGAAGCCCGCGGCCCCGGCCCGCAGGGCGCCCCACACGTACTCGTCCAGGTCGAAGGTGGTCAGCACCAGCACCTGGGCCGACCCGGCGGCGACCACCTGCCGGGTCGCCGAGACCCCGTCCAGCCGGGGCATCTGGACGTCCATCAGCACCACGTCCGGGCGCAGCCCGGCGGCCAGCCGGACGGCCTCCTCCCCGTCGGCCGCCTCCCCGACCACCTCGATCCCCGGCTCCGCGCGCAGGATCATCACCAGCGCGGCCCGGACCGCCGCCTGGTCCTCCGCCACCAGCACCCGGACCACCGTCATCGGGTCCCTCCCCTCTCCCCGGCCTCCCCGGCCCCCGCACCGTCCCCGCCGGCCGCGGCTCCCGCGGCAGCACTGCCCGCACCCGCCACCACCCCTGGTCCGGCCCCGCCTCCAGGACCCCGCCGAGCAGCTGCGCCCGCTCCCCCATGCCGACCAGCCCGGCCCGCGCCCCGAGCGGCGCCCGGCCCTCGCCGGGCCGGTACGGGCTCTCCGTGACGATCTCCAACTCCTGCGCCCGGTAGCCGATCCGCAGCCGTACCGTACCCGCCGCCGCGTGCTTGAGCGCGTTGGTCAGCGACTCCTGGACGATCCGGTAGGCCGCCAGCTCCACCGGCGCCGCCAGCTCGCCGCGCTCACCGCTCTCCTCGGCCTCGAAGGCCAGCCCGGCACCCCGCCCGGCCGCCCTGGCCTGGGCGAGCAGGGCATCCACGGCGTCCAGCCTGGGCGCCGCGTACGACTCCTCCGGGTGCTCCTCGCGCAGCAGTCCGATCATCCGGCGCATCTCCGCCAGGCCCTGGACGCTGTTCTGCCGGATCACCGCCAGCGCCTCCACCAGCGGCTCGTCCTCGGCCCTGGACTGCCGGCGGGCCAGCGACTGCGCGCCGGTCGCGTGGATGGCGATGGCCGAGAGGTGGTTGGCGATCACGTCGTGCAGCTCACGGGCCATCCGGGCGCGCTCCGCGGTCACCGCGCTGCGGCGGTCCAGCTCGGCCAGCAGCGCGGTCTGCTCGGCCCGCAGCCGGGCGCTCTCGGTCTGCTCCCGCTGGCGCCGCATCAGGTCCCCGGTCCACACCGGGGCGATGAACACCAGCCCGCACAGGCCCACCACCAGCAGCGCGTCCGAGACCTCCCCGTAGGTCGCCGTCAGGCCGCTGAGCACCACCGTGGTCGCCGCGCCGGTCAGGTGCAGCACCCGGGACATCCGGGGCGGCCCGTACAGGGTGGCCGCGTACAGCAGGTCGGTGTACATCACCACGGTGGCCAGCACCGACCCGGCGACCAGGTTCACCGCCAGGACCGGCCCGCCCAGCGACACCGCCCAGATCGGCCGGGTCCGCCGCAGCAGCTCCAGCGCCGCCATCGCCACCAGCGGCAGCACCAGCAGCCAGGGCGGCACCTGCCCGCGGTTGTCGTACGCGCCGAAGCCGATCAGCAGCAGGCCGGCGGCCAGGCCCGCGACGGCGACCGCCTGGTCCTGCCGGCGGGGGGAGAGTCTCACACCGGCCATCCCATCATCCGCCAGGCCCGGCCGGCACCGACCGCACGGACGAGACGCCGTACATCGAAGGTCGCACCCGGTGCGGCACCCCGCGACGATGACCCGGCGACGGCCGCCGGGGCAGGCTGGAGCCATGTTCCCGATCATCGTCGCCGGTGAGATCGGCTTCTGGGTGCTGCTCGTCCTGGCGCTGGCCGCCCGCTACCTGCTGCGGTGGCGGACGGCGAGCACCGTGCTGCTGATCGGCCTGCCGCTGACCGACCTGGTGATCCTCGCGGCGACCGTCCACGACCTGCGCTCCGGCGCGGTCGCCGACTGGTCCCACGGCCTGGCCGCCGCCTACGCGGGCTTCTCGGTCGGCTACGGCCACGCGCTGGTGCGCCGGGCCGACGCCCACGCCGCACACCGCTTCGCGGGCGGCGAGCGGCCGGCGAAGCCGCCGAAGTACGGCCGCGAGCGGGCCGCCCACGAGTGGCGGATCTTCGGCCGGACACTGGTGGCCGCCGTCGTCACGGTGGCCCTGATCGCCGGCGTCCAGTGGCTGACCGGGGACGCCGCCCGGACCGCCGGCCTCGACCAGTGGTACCTGCGGATGGCTGCCGTCACCGGCATCAGCCTGCTGATCGCCGCCAGCTACACGCTCTTCCCGAAGCGGGAGCGGCACTGACGGTCCGGGGGCCGGGGGTCCGGCGGTCCGGCGGGTCAGTGCATCTAGCGGTTCTCCCCGGGGACCCACAGCACGTCACCGCGCTCCTTGTTGGCCACCCGGGCCAGGATGAACAGCAGGTCGGAGAGGCGGTTCAGGTACTTGGCGGTGAGCGGGTTGACGGTCTCCCCGTGCAGCTCGATCGCCGCCCAGGTGGCCCGCTCGGCCCGCCGCACCACGGTGCACGCCAGGTGCAGGTACGCGGCGCCGGGGGTGCCGCCGGGGAGGATGAAGCTGCGCAGCTTCTCCACCTGCTCCAGGTAGTGGTCGCAGTCCCCCTCCAGGCGGTCCACGTAGCTCTGCAGCACCCGCAGCGGCGGGTACTTCGGGTCCTCCACCACCGGGGTCGCCAGGTCCGCGCCGACGTCGAAGAGGTCGTTCTGAACCCGCGTCAGCACCGCCACCACGTCCTCGGACAGCGCCCCCGCGGCGAGCGCCACCCCCAGAGCGGCATTGGCCTCGTTGGTGTCCGCGTACGCGATCAGCCGGGGGTCGGTCTTGGTGGTGCGGCTCATGTCCCCGAGAGCCGTCGTGCCGTCGTCACCGGTGCGGGTGTAGATCCGCGTCAGATTCACCATGGCGGCCAGCCTAGTCAGGCCCCGCGCGGCCCACCCGTGATTGCGACGCCGATCACAAAGCCCTTGGCCGGGCCCTCGGGGATCGTGACCTCCGTGCCGTACGGCATCCGCACCTCGGCCTCGTAGGTGGCCTTCTCCGGATCGGGCGCGGTCAGCACCGTGACGTGCCCAGGGCCGTCCAGCTCGTCGATCACCAGGTAGACGGGAATGCCCGCCCGTGCGTAGGCCCGCCGCTTGCGCACCAGATCCCGGGTACGGGACTCGTGCCCCGGCGAGACGACCTCGGCGACCAGCAGAACGCGCTCGGCCACCGCCCCCAGCCCCTCGGGGTCCAGGACCTCGGTGAGGTCTTCCGGTGCGATCAGGACGTCCGGGATCCAGACCTTCCGCCCGAAGATGACGTTCGTGTCCTGGTGGGCCGCCTGGTCACCGCCGGCCAGAAACGTGTCCAGTGCGCGCCGCAGCCTGTTGGCAGCCAACGAGTGGCTGCCGCGTCCGGTAGGTGACACCTCGATGAACCCCTCTACGATCTCCGCCCGATAGCCCTCGGGGAGTTCGAGAGACCTCCACGCCTGCCAGAGCACCTCGTCCAGGTCCGGAACAAGGCCGAAGTCAAGATCGGGCTCGTGCGCCATAGCGGTCATTGAGAGCACACCTCCTCCGTACAGTGTGAGCGGGCCGAGTGCCGTGGCACAACCAACGCTCCGACGCTAGGGCGCCGACAGGTCGTACGGAAAGGGATCCCAGGGAAGCCACCGGGAAGGGTTAACCCCCGCTACGCGACTCCCCCACCCTCCGGGCGGGAGGTGCCCCCAATCTCCGTCGCTACGCGACGTTGACCCTCTGCCCCGGGGGGGCCGCCTCGAGCCAGGCGAGGAAGCCGGTGAGGGCGTCGTCGCTCATGGCGAGTTCCAGCGGGGCGCCGTTGTGCAGGCAGCGCAGGACGACCGAGCCGGACAGCAGGGCGAGTTCCTCCTGGCCCTCCGGGTAGCGGCGGCCCAGCACCTCGATCTCGGTCCGGGGCAGCACCCGCCGCGGGCGGGGCGCGTAGGAGAACACCCGGAACCACTCGATGGAGTCGCCGCTGTACCGGCCGATACCAAAAACCCACCCCTTGCCGTCGGTCACCGGGACCGGGGCGGAGGTGGGCTGTCCGTTCTCGTCGAGATCGGGCCGCGTGGAGGCGTCGGCGGGCATTTTCAGCCGGAAGCTGCAGTCGAACGTGCCGCCGACCCGCTGGATCACCCGGCGGCGTACCGCGAAGGCGACCAGGCCGGCCACTCCGAGGGCCACCACCGTCGCACACACCACAAGGGCGAGGACCATGCTCACCGACCTCCTCGCTACCTGCGTCCCCGTTGCGGTCGTATCAACGACCGCCCTGTCCTACCAACTGATACGACAGTCCCGGGGTCACGCAATCGCGTCCCCGGGACCGTCGGTTCGACTTCCGCTCAGGCGGCCTTGAGACCGCGGGCCGCCACCAGGCGGACCTCGGCCCGGCGCTCGGCGTGCGCGTCGAGCTCGCTCTGGGCGCTCTCCAGCGCGCGCTGGGCACGGGCGACGTCGATCTCGTCCGCCAGCTCGGCCACCTCGGCGAGGATGGAGAGCTTGTTGTCGGCGAAGGAGATGAAGCCACCGTGGACGGCGGCGACGACGGTGCCGTCGTTCACCGTGCGGATGGTGACCGGACCGGTCTCCAGCACGCTCAGCACCGGGGTGTGGCCCGGCATGATGCCGGTGTCACCGGAGGCCGTACGGGCGACAACGATGGTGGCCGCACCGGACCACACCTTGCGGTCGGCTGCGACCAGCTCGACGTGCAGCTCAGCCAACGTGGGCTCCTAGGCTCTCGCCGGGGAATCGGAACAGCCCGATTACCCGGCAGTTTCGGTAAGAATAACGGGCCCGCGCCCCCGGCATGAAACCAAGGGCCCGGAGATGACCGGGATCACAGCCGCCGTGTGCCGTGAGGGGTGGCCCCCGGGAGCCCGGGGACCACCCCTCACGTACGGTCGGCCATCATGCCGGCCGGTTACAGCTGGTTACTTCTTCGCCAGGTCGGCGGCGTTCTTCTCGAGGTCCTCGATGCCACCGCACATGAAGAAGGCCTGCTCCGGGACGGAGTCGTACTTGCCGTCCGCGATCGCGTTGAAGGCCTCGATGGTCTCCGACAGCGGCACGGTCGAACCCTCGACGCCGGTGAACTGCTTGGCGACGTAGGTGTTCTGCGACAGGAAGCGCTCGATACGACGGGCCCGGTGGACCGTGATCTTGTCGTCCTCGGACAGCTCGTCGATACCGAGGATCGCGATGATGTCCTGGAGGTCCTTGTACTTCTGCAGGATCCCCTTGATGCGCACCGCGGTGTCGTAGTGGTCCTGCGCGATGTAGCGCGGGTCCAGGATGCGGGACGTGGAGTCCAGCGGGTCGACGGCCGGGTAGATGCCCTTCTCCGAGATCGGACGGGAGAGAACCGTCGTCGCGTCGAGGTGGGCGAAGGTGGTGGCCGGGGCCGGGTCGGTCAGGTCGTCCGCGGGGACGTAGATCGCCTGCATCGAGGTGATCGAGTGACCGCGGGTCGAGGTGATGCGCTCCTGGAGGAGGCCCATCTCGTCGGCCAGGTTCGGCTGGTAACCCACCGCGGAGGGCATCCGGCCGAGCAGGGTCGACACCTCGGAACCGGCCTGGGTGAACCGGAAGATGTTGTCGATGAAGAGCAGAACGTCCTGCTGCTCCACGTCACGGAAGTACTCCGCCATGGTCAGCGCGGACAGCGCGACCCGCAGACGGGTGCCCGGCGGCTCGTCCATCTGGCCGAAGACCAGCGCGGTCTTGTCCAGAACGCCCGAGTCGACCATCTCGTGGATGAGGTCGTTGCCCTCACGGGTGCGCTCGCCGACACCGGCGAACACCGACACACCACCGAAGTTCTCGGCGACGCGGTAGATCATCTCCTGGATCAGAACGGTCTTGCCGACACCGGCACCACCGAACAGACCGATCTTGCCACCCTGGACGTACGGGGTGAGGAGGTCGATGACCTTGATGCCGGTCTCGAACATCTCGGTCTTGGACTCGAGGTCCTTGAACTCCGGGGCCTTGCGGTGGATCGGCCAGCGGACCTCGACCTGGGACTCGAACTCGGCCTTGTCGACGTTCAGCACCTCACCGAGGGCGTTGAAGACCTTGCCCTTGGTGATCTGGCCGACCGGCACGGAGATGGCCGCACCGGTGTCGGAGACCTGCGCGCCACGGACCAGGCCGTCGGTCGGCTGCATCGAGATGCCGCGGACCAGGCCGTCGCCGAGGTGCTGGGCGACCTCGAGGGTCAGGGTCTTCTTGCCCGAGCCGTCGGGGTTGTCCACCTCGACGTGCAGGGCGTTGAACATGTCCGGAATCGCGTCGACGGGGAACTCCACGTCGACGACCGGGCCGATGACCCGCGCGACGCGGCCCGTCGCCGTGGTCGGCTCAACAGTGGTGGTCATTCTCATTCGCTCCCCGCGCTAGCGTCGGCCAGCGCGTTGGCGCCACCGACGATCTCGCTGATTTCCTGGGTGATCTCGGCCTGACGGGCCGAGTTGGCAAGCCGCGTGAGCGACTTGATGAGCTCGCCCGCGTTGTCGGTCGCGCTCTTCATCGCACGCCGGCGGGCGGCGTGCTCCGAGGCGGCCGACTGCAGCAGCGCGTTGTAGATCCGGCTCTCGACGTACCGCGGCAGCAGCGCGTCCAGGACGCCCTCCGCCGACGGCTCGAAGTCGTACAGCGGAAAGATCTCCGACTTGGCCGGCTGGTCGTCGCTGAGCTTGACCTCGTCGAGCTTGAGCGGCAGCAGCCGCGCGTCGACCGGGGTCTGGGTCAGCATCGACTCGAACTTGGTGGACACCAGGTGGAGCTCGTCCACGCCGCCCGTCTCGGCCGTGAAGGCCTCGATCAGGTCGACCGCCACGGCCTTCGCGTCGCCGTAGGTCGGCTTGTCGGAGAAGCCCGTCCACGACCCCGCGACCGTGAGGTCGCGGAAGTTGTAGTACGAGACACCCTTACGGCCGACGATGTAGGTCACCACGTCCTTGCCCTCGGCACGCAGCCGCGCGGAGAGCGCGAGCGCCTGCTTGATGGCGTTGGTCGAGTAGCCGCCGGCCAGACCGCGGTCCGCCGTGATCAGCAGCACCGCAGCGGTCTTGGCCTGCGGGTTCTCGGTGGTGAGCGGGTGCTTGGCGTTGGACCGGGTGGCCACCGCCGTCACCGCCCGGGTGAGCTCATCGGCGTACGGAGTGGAGGCGGCCACCGCGCGCTGCGCCTTGACGATGCGCGACGCGGAGATCATCTCCATCGCCTTGGTGATCTTCTTCGTCGCGGTGACAGAGCGGATCCGGCGCTTGTAGACCCGAAGCTGTGCTCCCATGGGTCGTTACGTCCTTTCCCTCGTTACCGGACTCAGGCCTGCTCGGACAGGAGCTTGCCGTCAGCCGTGGTGAAGCCCTGCTTGAAGGCGTTGATCGCCTCGGTCAGCGCGTCGATCGTGCCGTCCTCGAGCTTCGAGGTCTCGACGATGCCCGCCAGCAGGTCCTTCTTCTCGATCCGCAGGTGGTCCAGGAACTCGCGCTCGAAGCGGCGGATGTCCGCGACCGGGACGTCGTCCAGCTTGCCGGTGGTGCCGGCCCAGATGGAGACGACCTGCTCCTCGACCGGGAACGGCTGGTACTGGCCCTGCTTGAGCAGCTCGACCATGCGCGCACCGCGCTCCAGCTGGGCCTTGGAGGCCGGGTCCAGGTCGGAACCGAAGGCGGCGAACGCCTCCAGCTCGCGGTACTGGGCCAGGTCCAGGCGCAGGCGGCCGGCGACCGACTTCATGGCCTTGATCTGGGCCGAGCCACCGACGCGGGAGACCGAGATACCGACGTTCACGGCCGGGCGGATGCCGGCGTTGAACAGGTCGGACTCCAGGAAGCACTGGCCGTCGGTGATGGAGATGACGTTGGTCGGGATGTACGCCGAGACGTCGTTGGCCTTGGTCTCGATGATCGGCAGACCGGTCATCGAGCCCGCGCCCAGCTCGTCGGAGAGCTTCGCGCAGCGCTCCAGCAGGCGGGAGTGCAGGTAGAAGACGTCACCCGGGTAGGCCTCGCGGCCCGGCGGGCGGCGCAGCAGCAGCGAGACGGAGCGGTAGGCCTCGGCCTGCTTCGACAGGTCGTCGAAGATGATGAGGACGTGCTTGCCGTCGTACATCCACTCCTGGCCGATGGCCGAGCCGGTGTACGGGGCGAGGTACTTGAAGCCGGCCGGGTCGGAGGCGGGAGCAGCCACGATGGTGGTGTACTCCAGCGCGCCGGCGTCCTCCAGGGCGCCGCGCACGGACGCGATGGTGGAGCCCTTCTGGCCGACGGCGACGTAGATGCAGCGGACCTGCTTCTTCGGGTCGCCGGAGCGCCAGTTGTCGCGCTGGTTGATGATCGTGTCGATCGCCACCGCGGTCTTGCCGGTCTGGCGGTCGCCGATGATCAGCTGACGCTGGCCGCGGCCGATCGGGGTCATCGCGTCGATGGCCTTGATGCCGGTCTGCATCGGCTCGTGCACCGACTTGCGGACCATGACGCCCGGGGCCTGCAGCTCCAGGGCGCGGCGGCCGCTGGAGGCGATGTCACCCAGACCGTCGATCGGGTTGCCCAGCGGGTCCACGACGCGGCCGAGGTAGCCCTCGCCGACCGGCACGGAGAGGACCTCGCCGGTGCGGTGCACCGTCTGGCCCTCCTCGATGCCCGAGAACTCACCGAGGACGACGACACCGATCTCGCGGGTGTCGAGGTTCAGCGCGAGGCCGAGGGTGCCGTCCTCGAACTTCAGCAGCTCGTTGGCCATGACCGAGGGCAGGCCCTCGACCTTGGCAATACCGTCCATGGCCTCGGTGACCGTGCCGACCTCTTCACGCGAGGCCGCGTCCGGCTGGTACGACTGGACAAAGTCGGCCAGCGCGTCCCGGATCTCCTCCGGACGGATCGTAAGCTCCGCCATCAGGCTTCCCTGCTCTCCTAGTTTGCGATCCTCGGCCCGCCATTGAGGGCCGCAAGTACTCGACTCTCGGCCGGGTCAGGTGAACCGGCCGTACGTTTTGCCGGCCCACCCTGAGTGGAACCGACGCCCGACCGAGGGTCGGATGATGCTTGGTGTGATCAGCCTTCGAGGACCTGGCGAGCGCCTTCGAGGCGGCTCGACACGGTGCCGTCGATGATCTCGTCACCGATCTGCACCCGGACTCCGCCGCGGACCTCGGGGTCGACGGCGATGTTCAGGTGCACCTGGCGGCCGTACAGCCCGGCCAGGGCAGCGGCGAGCCGCTCCTTCTGGACGTCCGACAGCGGGACCGCGGCGGTGACCAGGGCCACCACCCGTCCGCGACGGGCCGCGGCGAGCTTGGAGTAGGACTCCAGGCCCTGCTCAAGGCTACGTCCACGCGGGTTGGTGACCAGGGCGGTGACCAGGCGGACGGTGCCCGCGTTGGCCTTGCCGCCGAGCAGCTTCTTGATCAGCTCCGCCTTGGCGGCGGTGCCGGCCTTCGGCTCGGTCAGCGCGGAGCGCAGCTCGTGCGAGCCGCTCACCACCCGGCCGAACCGGAACAGCTCGTCCTCGACGTCGTCCAGCGCACCGGCCTTGTCGGCGGCGGTGATCTCGGCGAGTGCCGAGAGCTCCTCCACCGAGTCGACCAGGTCGCGGGCGCCCGACCAGCGGGAGCGGACCAGGCCGGAGACCAGGTCGACGGTCTCGCCGGAGACCTGCCCGGACAGCAGCGAGGAGACCAGCTGGGCCTTGTCCTGGCCGGACCGCGAGGGGTCGGTCAGGACGCGGCGCAGCGAGACCTCGCGGTCCAGCAGGGCGGTGACGGCGGTGAGCTCCTCGGCGAGCTTGGCCGAGTCCACCGAGGTGTTGTCGGTCAGGCTCTGCAGGTTCTCCCGGCCGGCGGCCAGGGCCTCGCGGCTGGCGCCGATCACTTGGCGCCCGCCGAGGAAGCGGCCTTGCTCTCCAGGTCGTCCAGGAAGCGGTCGATGACACCGCTCTGGCGGGCGCTGTCCTCCAGGGACTCGCCGACGATGCGGGAGGCCAGCTGGGAGGCGAGCGAACCGACGTCCTGACGCAGGGCGGCAGTCGCCTGCTTCTTGTCGGCCTCGATCTGGGCGTGACCGGCAGCGACGATGGCCTCGCGCTGACGCTGGCCCTCGGCGCGCATCTCGGTGATCAGGGCAGCGCCCTGCTCGCGGGCGTGCTCGGTGATCCGAGCGGCCTCGTGACGCGCCTCGGCGAGCTCGGCGCGGTACTGCTCCAGCAGGGCCTGGGCCTCGGCCTGCGCGGCCTCTGCGCGCTCCATGCCGCCCTCGATGGCGTCACGGCGCTCCGACAGCACCTTCTCGATGCTGGGGAGGAGCTTCTTGCCGAGGAGACCGAAGACGATGAAGAAGCAGAGCAGGCCGATGATGACCTCGGGCCACGCGGGGAGGAGCGGGTTCATCTGCTCCTCCGCCGCGAGGGCGAAACCGGGGTTCATATCAGAACCTTTCGTCGAAAAGGGCTACCGGTGTGCCGGACTTACTTGCCGTAGACGAACGGCATGACGATGCCGATGAGCGCGAGCGCCTCGGTCAGCGCGAAGCCGATGAACATGTTGGAGCGGATCAGGCCGGCAGCCTCGGGCTGGCGGGCCATGGCCTGCACACCGTTGCCGAAGATCAGACCGACACCGATGCCGGGGCCGATCGCGGCGAGGCCGTAGCCGATGGAAGCGACGGAACCGGAAACCTCAGCGAGAGCGGACATCTCTGCTAATCCTTTGCGGGATGGAGAACCGGTGGTGGTTGGCCACCGGGAGTTCAGGGGGTGCAGCCGTCGGGCTGCGGGGCTCAGTGCGCCTCTTCGAGGGCACCGGCGATGTAGCTGCTGGCCAGCATCACGAAGATGTAGGCCTGCAGGAACTGGACCAGCAGCTCGAAGGCGGTGAGGGCGACGGCGACCACGAAGGAGACCGAGCCGTAGAGCGCGCCGATGCTCGGGCTGAGCAGGTACCAGGAGGCGACCGAGAACACCACGATCAGCAGGTGGCCGGCGAACATGTTCGCGAAGGCTCGCACCGCGAGGGTGAAGGGACGCACGAAGATGTTGGAGAAGAACTCGATCGGCACCAGGATGAACATGACCCAGCCGGGGATGCCGGACGGCCAGCAGAGGTTCTTCAGACCGCCGACGAAGCCGTGCTTCTTGAAGGTCAGCGTCATGTAGGTGATCCACACGATCGCCGCGAGCCCGACCGGGAAGGCGATCTTCGACATCACCGGGAACTGGGCGAACGGGATGATGGACATGATGTTCATGATCCACACGAAGAAGAACATCGAGACCAGCATCGGGACGTACTTCTCGCCCTTTTTGCCGATGGTCTCCAGCACGATGCTGCGCTTGACGAAGTCGTAGCCGATCTCGCCGACCAGCTGCAGCTTGCCGGGGAGCAGCTTCGGCTTCGCGAAGGCCGCCCAGAAGAAGCCGACGACCAGCAGCGCGCAGATGATCGACAGCAGCATCGGCTTGTTGAAGTCGATGCCGCCGACGGTGAAGATCGGCTTGAAGTCGAACTCGTTCAGGCCGGGGGCGGGGAAGCCGCAGCCGGAGTTCAGGTGGCACCCGGCCTCAGAGGCAAGCTGCCTTACGTCAGCACCCACCACAGACTCCTTCGTCATGACGCATGGTTACGGCAACCTCGGTGTGTCGGCGTGGCCTGCGGCCACGGAGCGGCACTGGAACTTGATGGAAATCTCGCTGACCCCAGGCGGCCTCGTTCACAGCCGCGGAATCTTCGAAGACCAGTCGGAATCGGGGGGCGATGCGTCCGAGCGGTATGCGTTCACCGCTTGGAGGGACCAGGCCGCATCCCGTACTCCGTTGTTGCGACGGACGATAGCAGCCCGTCAGCAGGGCATAAACACCGCCCCCCTCGCGCGGGGGACAGCCGGCGCTCGTCACTGTTGACGCTCCGACGAGGAGTCCTTGCGCTCGGAAGCGTCGGGGTCGACGTAGAAGATCTTGGCCTTCATCGCACCGCGCACCTGGAAGCCCGTCCAGATCAGAGCGCAGCCGAGCAGCGTGAAACCGAAGACTTTGGTGTCGAAGAGTGAGGTGTGTTTGAACACTGCGAGAACAATGCCCACCAGCAGGATCTGCGTGGTGTACACCGCCAGCGCGGCGGGCATGAGGAGCTGCGCGTTGTTCCTGGTGAGCCGGTCGAGTGCGACCTGGCCGAAGCTGAAGAACGCCATCACCAGCAGCGTTGCGAAGACCGCGCCGAGCAGACCCTTGGTCCCCACGACTGCGGTGGAGATCGCGGCGGCGATCAATCCGGCGACCGCAGTGGGGATTGCGGCGCCGCGGATGATCCGGGCGTCGTGGGACGGCATGTCGGCAGCTCCGGCGGCATGTCGGTGTGGCGGGGACGGGCACGGGGGTGCGGCGGTGGCGCCGCGCCGAGAACCCCGACCGCGGGGCAACCGCTCGACGGTCGACCCGTCGAGGGAGACCGACCGGGGACGGAAGTCCTCCACCTGTCAGGTCTTTCGGCGTGTTCTCGGTACTCGTGAACGGTATCACAAACTATTTGATGAGAGCTTTACCATGAACGTGTGGCACCTGTCACACTGGCGGCCCAATCCTGCGGCCATATGGGCCAGGGGACTTGACGGATGATCAGCCCGGACGGACCGCCGTCCGGCCCCTGTCGGGCCAGACCCGCCGGACCCGCCGGATCAGCCGCGCCGCTCCGCGTGCGAGCCGACCGCGGTGGCCCCGGTGCCGAGCCGGCCCAGCAGCGCCTTGTCGTCGGCGGAGAGCTCCGACATGGCCGGCGCGGCCTGCTCCGCGGCCTTCCCCGCGGCCACCCCGGCGGGGGCCGGGGCGGCGGCCGCAGCGGCCGGGGCGGCGGCAGCGGCCGCCTCCTGCGGGCCCTTGCGGTAGCGCGGCGGGACGAAGGCCTGGACGGCGCGCGGCGCGTGCGGGCGGAAGCGCGGCATCAGCAGCACCACCAGGCCGACCAGGCAGAGCCCGGCCAGCGCCAGCACCACGGTCCGGCCGGTGTTGGTGACCGAGAAGGCCACCGTGCCGAAGGCGATCAGCGCGGCCCAGAAGTACATGATCAGCACGGCCCGGCTGTGCGAGTGGCCGACCTCGAGCAGGCGGTGGTGCAGGTGCTGCTTGTCCGCCGCGAACGGCGACTTCCCGGCCCAGGTGCGGCGCACCACGGCCAGCAGCAGGTCGGCCAGCGGCAGCGCGATCACGGTCAGCGGCAGCAGCAGCGGGATGTAGGTCGGCACCAGGGCGTGCACGGTGGCGGTCTGCGAACCGGTCTGGTCGGTGACCAGGTCCGGGTCGACCCGGCCGGTGATGGAGATCGCCGCGACCGCGAGCATCAGGCCCAGCATCATCGAGCCGGAGTCGCCCATGAAGATCCGCGCGGGGTGCAGGTTGTGCGGCAGGAAGCCCAGGCACATCCCGATCAGCACCGCGCTGAACAGCACCGCGGGGGCCGCGTCGTTGATCCCGTACCCGTACCAGAGCCGGTAGGAGTACAGGAAGAAGGCGCCCGCAGCGATGCAGACCATGCCGGCGGCCAGGCCGTCCAGGCCGTCGATGAAGTTCACCGCGTTGACCATGACGACCACCAGCGTGACCGAAATGATCATGCCCTGGGTGGGGGTGACGGCCACCGGGCCGACACCGGGCACCGGGATGGAGATCACCGTGATGCCCTGCCAGACCATCACACCGGCGGCGATCATCTGACCGCCCAGCTTCACCAGCGCGTCGACGCCCCACTTGTCGTCCAGCACGCCCAGCACCCACATGATCCCGGCGCCGGACAGCAGCGCCTTCACGTCGGCGCTCTGGATGAAGAGCCGGCCCAGGTGGGTCAGCTGGGAGGCGACCAGCAGGCCCGCGCACAGGCCGCCGAACATCGCGATGCCGCCCAGGCGGGGGGTCGGCTCCCGGTGCACGTCCCTGGCCCGGACCGGCGGCATGGCGCCCGCCAGGATGGCGAACTTCCGCACCGGGCTGGTCAGCAGGTAGGTCACGGCCGCCGTGACGAACAGCACCAGCAGATACTCACGCACCACTGGCCTCCTGGTTCACGATCCGACGGTCGAGTACGGAGCGTACTGCGCCGCGCGGCCGGGGCGGGCTGGTTCGGGGTTCGAGGTGCGTCGCCACGGTGCACACCTTATTGAGTCGGACGCTCCGGACGTGCATCGCGGTTCGCCCTGGCGGCCACCCGGCTCCCCCGCAACGCTACCGGCGGCCCGCGAAGGCCCGCGCCAGCGCCTGCACCCGGCCCCTGATCCGGGCGTCCGCGCCGGAGTCGAGCACCTGGGCGATCAGGGTGCCGACCTCGGCCAGTTCCGTCTCCCCCATGCCCTGGGCCGCCACCGTACCGGTGCCCAGCCGGATGCCCGAGGCCTCGGAGGGGGGCGCGGGGTCGAACGGCAGAGCGCACTTCCCGAGCATCAGGCCGGCGCCCGCGCAGCGCCGCTCGGCCTCGGCGCCGGACAGGCCGAAGCCGCTGATGTCGACGGTCACCAGGTGGGTGTCGGTCCCCCCGGTCAGCGGCCGGGCGCCGCCGGCCGCGAGCGCACCGGCCAGGGCGCGGGCGCCGGCCACCGCCCGCCCGATGTACGCGGCGTACTGCGGGGTACCGGCCTCCAGCAGCGCCACCGCCTTGCCGGCCACCTCGTTCATCGCCGCCCCGCCCTGGGTGAACGGGAAGACCGCCCGGTCGATCCGGTCGGCCAGCTCCGCGGTGCACAGCAGCAGCCCGCCGCGCGGCCCGCGCAGCAGCTTGTGGGTGGCGGCGACGGTGACGTCCGCGTACGGCACCGGGGAGGGCGCGGCGCCCGCGGCGACCAGGCCGATGGTCTGCGCGGCGGAGGCGACCAGGTAGGCGCCCACCTCGTCGGCGATCTCCCGGAAGGCCGCCCAGTCAAGGTGCCGGGGGTGCGAGATGCCGCCGGCGATGATCGCCTTCGGCCGGTGCGCCCTCGCCAGGTCGCGCACCTGGTCGAGGTCGACCGTCCCGTCGCCCGCGCGGACGCCGTAGCCGACGAAGTCGAACCAGCGGCCGGAGAAGTTGGCCCGCGAGCCGCAGCTCAGGTGGCCGCCGTGCTGCAGCGACATCGACAGCACCGCGTCGCCGGGCCGCAGCAGCGCCGCGTAGGCCGCCAGCATCGCCGAAGTGGCGGACCGGGGCTGGACGTTGGCGTGCGGGGCGCCGAACAGGGCGCGGGCCCGGTCGACCGCCAGCAGCTCGACCGTGTCGGCCGGCGCGCAGCCGGTGTGGTGGCGGTGGCCCGGGTAGCCCTCGGCGTACTTGTCGATCAGCGGGCCGCCGAGCGCGGCCAGCACCGCGGGGCTGGTGAGGTTCTCGCCGGCCAGCAGCTGGAGGGAGTCGGCCCGCCGTTCGCCCTCGGCCGCGAGCAGGTCGGCGACCAGCGGATCGGCCTGTCGCAGGGCGGCGGAGGCCGTCCAGGAGGCGGGGGTCTCGGTGGAGCCGTGCACGGTGTCGGTGACGGTCATGGCAGCGCTCCGGGGCAGCGGCGGGCGAGGTGCTTCCAGCGTAGGACGGCACCGCCGTCCGGGCCCGCCCGCGCGCGCCGGGGTACACCCGTCAGGGCGGGGGCACCTCCTGAGCACCCGACAGACACACTTCGATCACAGCACCCCCCGGAGTCCTCCCCATCCGGGGCGCGTCGGACCGCCGCGGGCAGCCCGGGAGCCCGATCAGTGGCCGGCCGGCACCCCGGTCAGCGCCGTCACCACCGGGTCGAGGGCGTCGAATATCTCCTCGCCGCAGTTGCGGAACATGCCGATCGGCGCCCCGTACGGATCGTCGACCTCGTCGAACTCCGGTGAGGACGCCAGCAGCCAGCCGCGCAGCGCGGCCGCCGAACGGACCAGCGCCCGGGCCCGGTCGGTGAGCCGGGAACCGTCGTCGGCGTACGGCAGCGTGCCCGGGTCCACCCGGCGCACCAGCCGGGTGAACTCCTTGAGCGTGAACGTCCGCAGCCCGGCCGAGTGCCCCATCGAGATCACCTGCGCCCGGTGGTCGAGCGTCGCGGTGAGCACCAGATCGGCCTCGATGACGTGTTCGTCCAGCAGCTCGCGCCCGGCGAAGCCGGCCGTGTCGGCGCCGTACTCACCGAGCACGGTGGCGGCGTGCGCCTCCATCGGCGCGCCCTCGTGGCCCCAGGTCCCGGCGCTCTCCACCACGATCCGCCCGGCGGTGGCCGGGGCGAGCCTGGTGTCGAGTTCGAGCCGGGTCAGCCGCTCGGCGATCGGCGAGCGGCAGACGTTACCGGTGCAGACGAAGAGGATCCGGAAGGTGTCGAGCGGACGGGGCACCACGGCCAGGGCGGAGGGTATGCCGGGGTCGGCGCCGTGCAGCGAGGCGGCGGCCGTCAACTGCCGGCCTCCAGGTCCGGAACGACCTCCCTCAGCTGCTCGACGCTGATCGCGCCCGCCCGCAGCACCACCGGGACCTTGCCGGTGACGTCGACGATGGTGGAGGCCGTCGCGTGGTCGGCCTGCCCGCCGTCCAGGTAGACCGAGATCGCGTCGCCCAGCTGGCCCTCGGCCTCGTCGCAGGTGGCCGGCGACGGGCCGCCCGTGCGGTTGGCGCTGGAGACCGCGAGCGGGCCGGTGGCGTTCAGCAGCTCGATCGCGACCGGGTGCAGCGGCATCCGGACCGCGACGGTGCCCCGGGTGTCCCCGAGGTCCCAGCGCAGCGAGGGCTGGTGCTTGGCGACCAGGGTCAGCCCGCCCGGCCAGAACGCGTCGACCAGCTCCCAGGCCTGCTCGGAGAAGTCCGTGACCAGCCCGTGCAGGGTGGTCGGCGAGCCGACCAGCACCGGCGAGGGCATGTTCCGCCCGCGCCCCTTGGCGGCGAGCAGCGCCGCCACGGCCTCCGGGGAGAACGCGTCCGCGCCGACCCCGTAGAGGGTGTCGGTCGGCAGCACCACGAGCTCGCCGCGGCGGATCGCGGAGGCGGCCTCACGCAGACCGGTGGCGCGGTCCCCGGCATCGGCGCAGTCGTAACGGCGGCTCATCGGTACGGTCCCCTTCCGAGATGGCTCAAGCTGATCTGCTGTGCGGGCGGCCCCGCGGCGACGCCGGGCCCGTTCACGACGACGCCCTGCGGGCGGCGGTACTGCGCACGGTGTCGTACGGCGCTGACTTCCTCACAACGACGCCCAGCGGGCGGTCGTACTGCGCCGGACTCTTCACAACGACGCCCTTCGGGCGGTTGTACTGCGCCGACTTCTTCACAACGACGCCCTTCGGGCTGTTGTGAAGCGCGGCCGGTGGTTCAGGTCGCGGTGGTCGGCGGCGTCGGTCCAGCCGCTCTCCTCCTTGAAGATCCACGGCACCTGCCCGCCCTGGGTGTCGGCGTGCTCGATCACCACCGCGCCGCCCGGCCGCAGCAGCCGGGCCGCGACGCGTTCGATGCCGCGGATGGTGTCCAGGCCGTCCTCGCCGGAGAACAGCGACATCTGCGGGTCGTGGTCGCGGGCCTCGGGTGCCACGTACTCCCACTCGGTGAGCGGGATGTACGGCGGGTTGCTGATCACCAGGTCGAAGCGGCCGTCCCAGGCGCGCTCCGACTCGAAGGCGCGGGTGGCGTCGCCCGCGTGCAGGGTGATCCGGGCCCGGTCCGGGCTGGCCGCGATGTTGCGCCGGGTGTACTGCAGGGCGCCCTCGTCGAGCTCGAAGGCGTGCACGGTGGAGCGCGGCAGTTCCTGGGCCAGCGCCAGCGCGATGGCGCCGGATCCGCTGCACAGGTCGACCACCAGCGGCTCGGCGACGTCCATGTCGCGCACCGCGTCTATCGCCCACTCGACCACGGTCTCGGTCTCCGGCCGGGGCACGAACACCCCGGGGCCGACCTCCAGCTCCAGGTAGCGGAAGAACGCCCGCCCGGTGATGTGCTGCAACGGTTCACGCGCCTCGCGCCGGGACACCGCCTCCCAGTAGCGCGCGTCGAAGTCGCCGTCGGGGACGGTGTGCAGCTGGCTGCGCTTGACGCCGTGGATGTACGCCGCCAGCTCCTCCGCGTCGAAGCGCGGCGACGGCACGCCGGCCGCGGCCAGCCGCTGGGTGGCCTGGGCCACCTCGGCGAGCAGCAGGTTCATCCGTACACACCCCTGGTCTGTGGGCTCGGGCTTCGGTGCTCAGTTCTCCTGCGCGGCAGCCAGTTTGGCCGCCGCGTCGGCGTCCACGCAGGACTGGATGATCGCGTTCAGGTCGCCGTCCAGGACCTGGTCCAGGTTGTACGACTTGAAGCCGGTCCGGTGGTCGGAGATGCGGTTCTCGGGGAAGTTGTAGGTCCGGATCCGCTCCGAGCGGTCCACCGTGCGGACCTGGCTGCGGCGCGCGTCGGAGGCCTCCTGCTCGGCGGCCTCCTGGGCGGCGGCGAGCAGCCGCGAGCGCAGGATGCGCATGGCCTGCTCCCTGTTCTGCAGCTGGCTCTTCTCGTTCTGGCAGGACGCCACGATACCGGTCGGCAGGTGAGTGATCCGGACCGCCGAGTCGGTGGTGTTCACCGACTGGCCGCCGGGGCCGGACGAGCGGTAGACGTCGATCCGCAGGTCGTTGGCGTGGATCTCGACCTCGACCTCCTCGGCCTCGGGGGTGACCAGCACGCCCGCCGCGGAGGTGTGGATGCGGCCCTGCGACTCGGTGGCCGGCACCCGCTGCACGCGGTGCACGCCGCCCTCGTACTTCAGCCGGGCCCAGACGCCCTGGCCGGGCTCGGTGGTGCCGCGGGTCTTCACGGCGACCGAGACGTCCTTGTAGCCGCCGAGGTCGGACTCGTTGGCGTCGATCAGCTCGGTCTTCCAGCCCAGCCGCTCGGCGTAGCGCAGGTACATCCGCAGCAGGTCGCCGGCGAACAGCGCGGACTCCTCGCCGCCCTCGCCGGCCTTGACCTCCAGGATGACGTCCTTGTCGTCATTGGGGTCGCGCGGCACCAGCAGCAGCCGCAGCTCCTCGGTCAGCTCGTCCCGGCGGGCCTCGGAGGACTTCACCTCGGCGATGAAGTCGGGGTCCTCGGCGGCCAGCTCGCGGGCGGCCTCGATGTCCTCGCCGGCCGCGCGCCAGGCACGGTAGGCGGCGGTGATCGGGGTGAGCTCGGCGTAGCGCTTGGCGAGCTTGCGGGCGTTGGCCTGGTCGGCGTGGACCGACGGATCGGCCAGCCGCGTCTCGAGGTCGGCGTGCTCGGTCAGGAGCTCTTCGACTGCCTCGAACATGGGGTGGGCCTACTTCCCGTGAGAGCTGGTGGGGCTGGGTGGCGAGGGGTGCGGGGAGACGCGAACGGCGCCGGCCCCAGCGTCCCCACCGTACGACGGGGACGCCGGAGACCGGCGCCGTGGAAGCGCTAGGCCTGGGGGGCGCTGTGCTTCTTGCCGAAGCGGGCCTCGAAGCGGGCCACGCGGCCACCGGTGTCGAGGATCTTCTGCTTGCCCGTGTAGAACGGGTGGCACTGCGAGCAGACCTCGGCGCGGATCTCGCCGCTGGTCTCGGTCGAGCGGGTGGTGAACTCGGCGCCGCAGGTGCAGGTCACCTTGGTGACCACGTACTCGGGGTGAACGTTGGGCTTCAAGGGGTTCTCCTAGGTTTCGGGAGGGCACCGGGTCGGCAGCGGGAGCTGCACGTGAACCGGGACCGACGGACCAGTGTGCCAGCACTGACCGCATCTTCCCAAACCGGGTACATTTCCCGGTTATTCCGCGGCTACCCGCCGGCCCGCCGCGCCGCGGTGCCCGCCCCCGCCCCCGGGGATCCCGCCGCGGGGGCGGCGGAGGCGCTGGCCGTCGCCCTGGCCGTCGCCCTGGCCGAGGGGCCCGCGGTGGGGCTCTGGGCCGGGTCGGCGGGCTGTCCGGCGGTCACGGCGGCGGGCACCGGCTGGTCGGCCCTGAGCGCGGCCCACAGCTGGTCCGCCAGCGGGCGGGCGGGTACCACGCGGTTGGCGTCCGAGGGTGCGGTGACGACCGGCAGCGTGACCATCGCCATCTGGTCCGGGCCGATCGACTTGAGGGTGTCGGCGAGTCCGACCAGCGAGTTGACCGAGCCCAGGTCGGAGTCGGTGGTGACGCTCTTGGTGAGCTTGTCGGCGGTGGCCCAGAGCTTGGCGGGGTTGGTGGTCAGCCCGACCTTGCCGACCTGGCTCATGATCGACCTGACCATCTGCTGCTGCAGCTCGATCCGGCCGAGGTCGCTGCCGTCGCCCACCCCGTGCCGGGTGCGGACGAAGGCGAGCGCCTGGTCGCCGTCCAGGTGGTGGGTGCCGGCCGGCAGCCTGAGACCGCTGTCCTGGTCGGTTATCGGGACGGCGGTGGTGACGGTGACGCCGCCGATGGTGTCGATCAGCTCGGCGAACCCGGCGAAGTCGATCTGCACGTAGTGGTCCATCCGCAGCCCGGTCAGCTGCTCGGTGGTCTTCACGGCGCAGGCGGGGCCGCCGACCTCGAAGGCGGTGTTGTACATCGCGCTGCGGGCGGCCGGGACGCTCTTGCCGTCCGGCGCGGTACAGGCCGGGCGGGCCACCAGGGTGTCCCTGGGGATGCTCACCACGCTGGCGTGGCTGTGGTCCTGGCTGACGTGCACCACCATCGCGGTGTCGGAGCGGGCCGTGCCGTCGGTGGCGCCGCCGGCCAGGGCCCCGTTGGCGCCGCCGCGCGAGTCCGAACCGAGCACCAGCAGGTTGAACGAGCCGTCGGTGGCGGCCGGCGGCCGGGCCTCGCCCAGCTGGCCGTCGATGTCGACGCTGGTGATGTTGCCGTTGAGCCGCAGGTACGCGTAGCCGGCCGCACCGGCGGTCAGCAGGACCAGGGCGCTCGCCGCGATGATCAGGTTGCGCCTCAGCCGCCGCCGTGGGCGCTTCCCGGCCGCGGGCGTCCCCTCGGGCGGCTCGGCGTCCGGCGCCGCGGCGGGGGGCCGCTGCGGGTCGTCCTCCTGCGCTCCGGCCATCTCGCCTCCCTCGTCACCCGGCGCGACCGTGGCCGCGTGAGCATCGTGCGCCCGACCCTTTCATCCGGTATGACCGTTATTTTGAGGATAAGCGCGCAGCGGGCCGCCAGCCGCCCCACCCCGCTTGACCCCGGACATGACAAGAGCCCCGGACCGCAGCGCGGTCCGGGGCCCTGTCGGCCGATCCTGCGTCAGTCGCCCGAACCGGGGGTGGTCTTGGCGATCTGCATCAGGAACTCGGCGTTGCTCTTGGTCTGCTTCATCTTGTCCAGGAGCAGCTCGATGGCCTGCTGCGAGTCGAGCGCGTGCAGCACCCGGCGGAGCTTCCAGGTGATCGCCAGCTCGTCGTTGCCGAGCAGGATCTCCTCCTTGCGGGTGCTGGACGCGTCGACGTCCACCGCGGGGAAGATCCGCTTGTCGGAGAGCTTGCGGTCGAGCTTGAGCTCCATGTTGCCGGTGCCCTTGAACTCCTCGAAGACGACCTCGTCGGCCCGGGAGCCGGTCTCCACCAGCGCGGTGGCGAGGATGGTCAGCGAGCCGCCGTTCTCGATGTTGCGCGCGGCACCGAAGAACTTCTTCGGCGGGTACAGCGCGGTCGAGTCGACACCACCGGACAGGATGCGGCCGGAGGCCGGCGCCGCCAGGTTGTAGGCGCGGCCCAGGCGGGTGATCGAGTCCAGCAGGATCACCACGTCGTGGCCCAGCTCCACCAGGCGCTTGGCACGCTCGATGGCCAGCTCCGCGACCACGGTGTGGTCCTCGGCCGGGCGGTCGAAGGTCGAGGAGATGACCTCGCCCTTCACCGACCGCTGCATGTCGGTGACCTCTTCCGGACGCTCGTCGACCAGGACGACCATCAGGTGGCACTCGGGGTTGTTGTGGGTGATCGCGTTGGCGATGGCCTGCATGATCATCGTCTTGCCGGTCTTCGGCGGGGCGACGATCAGACCGCGCTGGCCCTTACCGATCGGCGACACGAGGTCGATGATGCGGGTGGTCAGCACGCCCGGGTCGGTCTCCAGGCGCAGCCGCTCCTGCGGGTACAGCGGGGTGAGCTTGCCGAACTCGGGACGGCCGCGGCCGCTGTCCGGGTCCATGCCGTTGACGGAGTCCAGCCGCACCAGGGCGTTGAACTTCTCGCGGCGCTCGCCGTCGCGGGGCTGGCGCACCGCGCCGGTGATGGCGTCTCCCTTGCGCAGGCCGTGCTTGCGCACCTGGGCCAGCGAGACGTAGACGTCGTTGGAGCCCGGCAGGTAGCCCGAGGTCCGCACGAACGCGTAGTTGTCGAGGATGTCCAGGATGCCCGCGACCGGGATCAGGACGTCGTCGTCGCCGACCACCGGCTCCGGGGCACCGGTGCCCTCGAAGCCCTCGCGGCGGCGGCCGCGGCGGTCACGGTAGCGGCCACGGCGGCCGCGGCGGCCGTCGCCGAACTCGTCGTCGTCGTACCCGCCCGCCTGCTGCTGGCCGGCCGGCTGGCCCTGGCGCTGCGGCTGGCCGGCGTCCTGTGCGCCGCCCTGCTGCTGGCCGCCCTGGCGCTCGCCGCGCTCGGGCCGCTCGCGCTCGCGGCGGTTGCGGCGGTCACGGCGCGACTCGCGGGAGTCGCCGTCCTGGGCCTCGCCGCCCTCGGCGCGCTCGGCGCCGCCCTCGCGGCGGTCCCGGCGGTCCCGCCGGTCGCGGCGCTCGGTGCGGGCCTCGCCCTCGAAGCCGCGCTGCTCGGCGGTCCGGGTCTCGGCCTTGGCCTCGGCGACCACGGCGCCGGCCTGCTCGGCGGCGGCCTCGGCGACCGGGGCGCCGGCGGCCGAGGTGGCCCGGCGACGGGTGCGCTCGGTGCGGGCCGGCGCGGCGGTCTCGGCGGCGGCCTGGACCGGGATCTCGATCTGCGGCTGGGCCTCGGCGGCCGCGGCGGCGGCGCGGGTGCGGCGGGCCGGCTTCTCCTCGGCCGGGGCGGCCGGGGCGGCGCTCTCCTCGGCCGCGGGGGCGGCCTTGGCGGCGCGCTTGGCGGCCGGGGCCTGGGCCGGGGCGGCGGCGCCGGCGAGCAGCGGGTCACCGCCGCTCTTGTCCTTGATGGCCTCGATCAGCTGGCTCTTGCGCATGCGTCCGGTACCGCTGATTCCAAGAGTCGAGGCGAGCTTCTGAAGCTCGGCCAGGACCAGGCCGTCCAGGCCCGCGGCAGCGCTACGACGGCGCCGTGCCGGAGCCGCGGGGGCGGCGGCTGCGTCCGACGCGTCGGCGTCCGGGCGCGCGCCCATCAGATCGGTGGTGTCGCTCACTAAGGGTCCTTCCCTGGAGCGGACGTCGGCCTGTCTGGCTCGGCGACCGGTTGTGCTGTCCTGACCAACGTCTGTTCGCGCTGGTCCGAGGCGGGATTCCCCCGAAAGGCTGATCCGATCGGGAGAATTGCGAAGTGCGGTGCACTGTGGTGCGAAGTGGCGCGGATGGCCGGTACTCGTGCCGGCACCGCTGCGCCTGTGAAACCCGGGCCCCCGTCGCGTTCCGGTACCCAGGGCTCCGCCCGTCCGGGCCTCAGTCTGGAGGCTGCGGGTGGGAGTCAGGTGCCGTCACGGCTTCGGGATGCGCCCCAGTCGCGCAGGCAGGCTGCGTACGCGATGTGGTGGACTCCCGGAGAATCGTGGTCCCGCGCTTCCGCAGCTCACCCGGTACGGCTGTCGGGCCGTGCGGGCGGGATGTCGGGATCGGGACGCGTCGCACCGCGCCCCGGAGGGCACCTGGTGCAGCAATGAGGTTAACACTACCGACCCCCTGACACATTCCCCAGCCCCGTCCTCGTCAATCGTGTCCGTCCTGCCAATCCGTGCGCGGACGTTCCCGCTGCTCAGCCCGGCGTGCGCCCCGCGCACCGCTACATGTCGAGGGGCAGGACGCAGGCTCCGGCGCGGTCGAGCTCCAGCCGGTGCGCGGCGAAGCCGGGCGCGAAGGCGAGCACCTTCTCGGCCCCCGCCTCGTCGGTCAGCGCCAGGACGGTCGGGCCGGCCCCGGAGATGACGGCCGGGACGCCCTCGTTGCGCAGGGCGGCCACCAGCGCGGCGCTGTCCGGCATCGCGGAGGCCCGGTAGTCCTGGTGCAGGCGGTCCTCGGTGGCGGTCAGCAGCAGCTCGGGGCGGCGGGTGAGCGCCTCGACCAGCAGCGCGGCGCGGCCCGCGTTGACGGCGGCGTCGGCCAGCGGCACGGTCTTCGGCAGCAGACCGCGCGCGGTCTCGGTGAGCACCTCGGTGGAGGGGACGAAGACGACCGGGACGACCTGCGCGGACGGCTCCAGCACGATGGTCCTGGCGCCGTCGTCGTCGGTCCAGGCGACGGTGAAGTTGCCGCGCAGACAGGCGGCGACGTTGTCGGGGTGGCCCTCGATCTCGGAGGCGAGCGCGAGCAGCGCGTCGTCGTCGAGCAGGCCGGCGCCGCCGATGGTGACGGCGCGCGCGGCGACCAGGCCGGCGCAGATGGCGGCCGAGGAGGAACCGAGGCCGCGGCCGTGCGGTATCCGGTTGGCGCAGACCACTTCGAGGCCGCGCGGCTGGCCGCCGAGGCGGTCGAAGGCGGCACGCATCGAGCGGACCACCAGGTGGCGCTCGTCCCGGGCCAGGTTCTCCGCGCCCTCGCCGGCGATGTCGACGGTCAGCCCGGAGTCGGCGACCCGGACCACCACGTCGTCGTAGAGACCGAGGGCGAGTCCGAAGGCGTCGAAGCCCGGGCCGAGGTTGGCGCTGGTCGCGGGAACCCGGACCCTGACGGCGGCAGCGCGGAACGCGGGACCGGCCATGTGGTTGGTGTCTCCTGGGGAGTGGGACGGCCCGGTTGCGTACGGGCCAGTGGTACGGCGGCGGGGGCCCGGCCGGAAGGCTCCGGCGGAGCGGGCGACCGCAGGCCGAAGGCGCGGCCCGCCGGGAACCAGACTATCGAAGACAGGTTCCACAGCGGTACACCCCGCTCCCGTTCGATCCGCCGTGTTGCCGGTTGTGGCCGGAAACCGTGCGGAAAACGGCATGGAAAAAGACAGCGAACCGACACCGGACGTGTCATCCGGACAAGGCCGGTGGGCCGCCCCCGGGCGGGGACGGCCCACCGTTGACGCCCGGTCAGCACGGCCGGGCAGCGGGGGCTCCGGCCGGTCAGTCCAGCAGGCCCAGGCGCAGCGCCGCCGCCTCCGGGTCGATCGGGACGATCTGCGGCTGCGGGGCGCCGGCCACCGCCCAGTCCGGGTCCTTCAGGCCGTTGCCGGTGACGGTGCAGACGATCCGCTGGCCCGGGTCGACCAGGCCGGCCTCGGCCTTGGCCAGCAGGCCGGCCACCGAGGCGGCCGAGGCGGGCTCCACGAAGACACCCTCCTGCGACGCCAACAGCCGGTAGGCGGACAGGATCTGACGGTCGGTCACCTTGTCGATGAGGCCGCCCGACTCGTCCCGCGCGGCGAGCGCGAAGTCCCAGGAGGCGGGGTTGCCGATCCGGATCGCGGTGGCGATGGTCTGCGGCTTGAGCACCGGGGCGCCGTCGACGATCGGCGCCGAGCCGGAGGCCTGGAAGCCCCACATCCGCGGGGTGCGGGCGGCCAGGCCGTCCGCGGCGTACTCGCGGTAGCCCTTCCAGTAGGCGGTGATGTTGCCCGCGTTGCCGACCGGCAGGACGTGGATGTCGGGGGCGTCGCCGAGCATGTCGACGATCTCGAAGGCGGCGGTCTTCTGGCCCTCGATCCGGACCGGGTTCACCGAGTTCACCAGCGCGACCGGGTACTTCTCGGACAGCTCACGCGCGAGGGTGAGGCAGTCGTCGAAGTTCCCGTCCACCTGGAGGATCTTCGCGCCGTGCACCAGCGCCTGGCCCATCTTGCCGAGCGCGATCTTGCCCTGCGGCACCAGCACGGCGGAGACCATCCCGGCCCGCACCGCGTACGCCGCGGCCGAGGCGGAGGTGTTGCCGGTGGAGGCGCAGATGACGGCCTGGGCGCCGTCCTCCTTGGCCTTGGAGATGGCCATCGTCATGCCGCGGTCCTTGAAGGACCCGGTCGGGTTGGCGCCCTCGACCTTGAGGTAGACCTCGCAGCCGGTGCGCTCGGAGAGCACCTGGGCGGGGACGAGCGGCGTACCGCCCTCCAGCAGGGTGACCACGGGGGTGTCGGCGCTGACCGGCAGCCGGTCGCGGTACTCCTCGATGAGGCCGCGCCACTGGTGGGTGTGGCCACTGGCTCTGTCGATGACGGCGTTCATGGCTGTTCCTACTCCCCTTCGACCCGCATGATGCTGGCCACGTCGCGCACGCTGTCCAGCGCGCGCAGCTTGTCGACCGTCGCCGACAGCGCGGCGTCGGTGGCGCGGTGGGTGACCACCACGAGCGAGGCGTCGCCGTCCCGGCCCTGCTGGCGCACGGTGTCGATGGACACCCCGTGCTCGGCGAAGGTGGAGGCGACCTGGGCGAGCACGCCCGCCCGGTCGTCCACGTCGAGGCTGACGTGGTAGCGGGTGACGACCTCGTCCATCGGCTTGGCGGGCAGCCGGGTGTACACCGAGTCGCCGGGGCCGGTGGCGCCGTTCAGCCGGTTGCGGCAGACCGCGACCAGGTCGCCGAGGACCGCGGAGGCGGTCGGTGCGCCGCCGGCGCCCGGGCCGTAGAACATCAGCCGGCCGGCCGCCTCGGCCTCCACGAAGACCGCGTTGTACGCCTCGCGGACCGAGGCCAGCGGGTGGCTGAGCGGGATCATCGCGGGGTGCACCCGGGCGGTGACGGAGCCGCCGTCGGCGGCCCGCTCGCAGATCGCGAGGAGTTTGACCACGCAGCCCATCTGCTTGGCGGAGGCGATGTCCGCGGCGGTGACCTCGGTCAGGCCCTCGCGGTACACGTCCGCGGCGGTGACCTTGGTGTGGAAGGCGATGCCGGCCAGGATCGCGGCCTTGGCGGCGGCGTCGAAACCCTCCACGTCGGCGGTCGGGTCGGCCTCGGCGTATCCCAGCGCGGTGGCCTCCTCCAGCGCCTCGGAGTACCCGGCGCCGGTGGTGTCCATCTTGTCGAGGATGAAGTTGGTGGTGCCGTTGACGATGCCCAGCACCCGGTTGACCTTGTCGCCGGCCAGCGACTCGCGCAGCGGGCGGATCAGCGGGATCGCGCCGGCCACCGCGGCCTCGTAGTACAGGTCGACCCCGGCCCTGGCGGCCGCCTCGTGCAGTTCGGCGCCGTCCTGGGCGAGCAGCGCCTTGTTGGCGGAGACCACCGAGGCGCCCTTGCCGATGGCCGCGAGGATGAGGTGCTTGGACGGTTCGATGCCGCCCACCACCTCGATCACCACGTCGATGTCGCCCCGGGTGACCAGGGCCTCGGCATCGGTGGTGAGCAGGTGCTCGGGGACGCCCGGGCGGGCCCGGCCGGTCCGGCGGACGGCGATGCCCACGAGCTCCACGGGCGCGCCGATCCGCGCGGCGAGGTCGTCGGCCGTCGTCGTCATGATGCGCGCCACCTCGGAGCCCACCACACCACAGCCCAGCAACGCCACCTTCAGCGGGCGCGTACGCATCATCCGACTCCGCTCTGCATTCTCGGTCTCCGACGGCGTTCGGTCGACGTCCGTCGGTCTTGGGTCACTACCAGTCTCGGGGACTTTCCGCACAGATCTACGGTCGTTCCATGATCTGAGACAAGGATTTCGTCATCCGATATCCAGGCGCAGCAGATCCTCTTCCGTCTCGCGCCGGACGATCACCCGGGCCCGGCCGTCCAGGACGGCCACCACGGGAGGCTTCAGGGCGTGGTTGTAATTGCTCGCCATCGAGCGGCAGTACGCGCCGGTGGCCGGGACCGCCAGCAGGTCGCCGGGGGCCAGGTCGGACGGCAGGAAGGCGTCCTTGACCACGATGTCGCCGGACTCGCAGTGCTTGCCCACCACGCGGGACAGCATCGGGCCGGCGTCGCTGGTGCGGGAGGCCAGCGCGACCGAGTACTCGGCGTCGTAGAGGGCGGTGCGGATGTTGTCCGACATCCCGCCGTCCACGCTGACGTAGGTGCGCAGGCCCGCCAGCGGCTTCACGGTGCCCACCTCGTACAGGGTGAAGGCGGTCGGGCCGACGATCGCCCGGCCGGGCTCCACCGACAGCCGCGGCACGGCCAGCCGGGCGCCCTCGCACTCGCGGCCGACGATGGCGCGCAGCGCGGCGGCGATCGCGGCCGGCTCGCTCGGGTCGTCGTCGCTGGTGTAGGCGATGCCGAGGCCGCCGCCGAGGTCGATCTCGGGGAGTTCGACGCCGTGCTCGTCGCGGACCGCGGCGAGCAGGCCGACCACCCGGTGCGCGGCGACCTCGAAGCCGGCGGTGTCGAAGATCTGCGAGCCGATGTGCGAGTGGATGCCGCGCAGTTCCAGCGCGGGGTGGGCGAGCACCCGGCGGACGGCCTCCAGGGCGGCGCCGCCGGCCAGTGACAGGCCGAACTTCTGGTCCTCGTGGGCGGTCGCGATGAACTCGTGGGTGTGCGCCTCGACGCCGACGGTGACCCGGATCAGCACCGGCTGCCGGACGCCTTGGCGCTCGGCGGCGGCGGCCAGCAGCTCGATCTCCTGGTACGAGTCCAGGACGACGTGTCCGACCCCGGCCTTGACCGCCTGGTCCAGTTCGGCGGCCGACTTGTTGTTGCCGTGCAGCGCGATCCGCTCCCCGGGCATCCCGGCCGCCAGCGCCACCGCGAGCTCGCCGGAACTGCAGACGTCCAGGCGCAGCCCCTCCTCGTGCAGCCAGCGGACCACCGCCTTGGACAGGAACGCCTTGCCCGCGTAGTACACGTCGGCGTCCTCGCCGAAGGCGTCCCGCCAGGCGCGGGCGCGGGCCCGGAAGTCCGCCTCGTCCAGGATGTACGCCGGGGTGCCGAACTCGGCGGCGAGCGCGCGCACGTCCAGGCCGCCGACGGTGACCGCGCCGCGGGCGTCGCGGGCGACGGTGGCGGACCAGACCTTGGGGTCGAGCGCGTTGAGGTCGCTCGGCGGGGCCTGGTAGTGGCCCTCGGTCAGCACATCGCCGTGGCGGGGGCCTGCGGGGTGGGCGGAGCGGCTCATCTGGGGCCTCTTCCTGCGCTGTGCCGGGGTCGGGTGGGGCGGGGGGTTGCTTCGGGGCCTTGCGCGAAGGGGCGGCGACCGTCCTGACGGACCGTCACCGCCCCCGTTGGCGCCGGGAGTTGCTGCCCGCTACATCCGCTCGGGGGCGGATACGCCGAGCAGCGTGAGGCCGTTGGCGATGACCGTGCGCGTCGCGTCGGCCAGCCAGAGGCGGGCGTGCGTGAGGTCGGTGACCTCCTCGTCGCCCTTCGGCAGGATCTGGCAGTGGTCGTAGAACCGGTGGTACTTGGCCGCCAGTTTCTCCAGGTACGTCGCCACCCGGTGCGGCTCCCGCAGCTCGCCGGCCGAGGCCAGTACGCGCGGGAACTCGCCGAGGTGGCCGAGCAGGTCGGACTCCCACTCGGTGGCGAGCAGCTCGGGCTTGAAGTCCTCGGCGGCGCACCTGGCGATGCCGAGCTCGTTCGCCTTGCGCTGGACGCCGCACATCCGGGTGTGCGCGTACTGGACGTAGAAGACCGGGTTCTCGTTGGTCTGGCTGGTCAGCACGTTGATGTCGAGCGTGATGGTGGAGTCCGTGGAGGACCGCGCCAGGGTGTACCGGGCGGCGTCGACGCCGATCCAGTCGACCACGTCGTCGATGGTGATGATGTTGCCGGCCCGCTTCGACATCCGGACCTCTTCGCCGTCCCGGATCATCTTCACGAACTGGCCGATCTTCACCTCGATGTTCCGGTTCATGTCGTCGCCCGCGCAGGCGGCGATGGCCTTGAGCCGGTTGACGTAGCCGTGGTGGTCGGCGCCGAGCATGTAGACCGAGACCTCGCTGCCGCGGTCCCGCTTGCTCAGGTAGTAGGCGGCGTCGGCGGCGAAGTAGGTGGTCTCGCCGTCGGCCTTGATCAGGACCCGGTCCTTGTCGTCGCCGAAGTCGGTGGTGCGCAGCCAGATCGCGCCGTCCCGGTCGAAGACGTGGCCCTGCTCGCGCAGCCGCTCGATCGCCTGCTCGACGGCGCCCGAGTCGTGCAGCGTCTTCTCCGAGAACCACACGTCGAAGTGGGTGCCGAACTCGTCCATCGAGCGCTTGATCTCGGCGACCATGAGCTCCAGGCCCTTGGTCCGGAAGACCTGCAGCTGCTCGTCCTCGGGCAGGTCGAGCACGCCGGGGACGCCGTCCACGATGGCCTTGGCGATGTCGACGATGTACTCGCCGACGTAGCCGTCCTCCGGGACCGGCCGGCCGTTGGCGGCGGCCTGCAGCGAGATGGCGAACTTGCCGATCTGCACGCCGGCGTCGTTCAGGTAGTACTCGGTGGTGACGTCGGCGCCGGTGGCCCGCAGCACCCGGGCCAGCGAGTCGCCGACGGCCGCCCAGCGGACGCCGCCGATGTGAATCGGGCCGGTCGGGTTGGCCGACACGAACTCCAGGTTGATCTTCAGACCCTTGAGCGCCTCGTTGCGGCCGTACGCCTCGCCGGCCTCGACGATGGTGCGGGCCAGCTCGCCCTGGGTCGCGGCGTCCAGGGTGATGTTCATGAAGCCGGGCCCGGCGATGTCGACCTTGGCGACCCCGGGCAGGTCTCGCAGGCGCGCGGCGACCAGTTCGGCGACGGCTCGCGGCGGCCGGCCGGCCGGCTTCGCGAGCTGGAGGGCCACGTTGGTGGCGTAGTCGCCGTGGTCCCTGTTCTTGGGTCGCTCGACCGTCACGTGCTCGGGCACGGCGACGGTCAGGTCGCCCGCCTCAACGACGGCGCTCACTGCGGCCAGGACTGCCTGGGAAAGCTCTGCGGGTGTCACGACGCCAAGGGTAGGCGAGAGAGGGGAGGGGCCCGCCACCCGGTTTGCCCGCTGAGACGTCGGAGATCGTCGGGGATCAGGGGTAACTCGTACCCGGCGAGCCGTGTTCGCCGAGAGCGGAATCGGTCCGGGTGGGCGTGCCGACACCGAATCCGTACGCGAAACCGCCGGCCCGGCCGGCCGCGCCGAGCGCGCGCAGCCGGTGCACCAGTTCCAGCAGGTCCGCCGGGTCGAACGGCTTGGCCAGGTAGCCGTCCACCCCGACCGCCTCGCCGCGGCGCAGGTCGGCCGGGGTGCAGGCACTGACTATGGCGATCGGCAGCCGGGCGGTCTCGGGCGCGGCCCGCAGCCGGGCCGCGGTCCGCAGTCCGTCGAGCCGGGGCATCACCACGTCGAGGGTCACCACGTCCGGCGCCACCCGGCGGACGACCTCCAGGCACTCGGCGCCGTCGGCGGCCGTCACCACCTCGAAGCCGTCCAGCTCCAGGTTGACTCTGATCAGTTGGCGGATCACCTCGCTGTCATCCACCACGAGGACCCGCCCGGACGTTCCCGGCACATCACCGAGGGTAGCCGCGCCTCCACCCCCCCGTCCGGGCTTTGCCGAGAGCCGCCGCGCGGGGGCGTCCCGGGCCTGCCGCCGACCCGCTGCGGAAACCCGTGCACGGACCACGCTGCGGGCCTGGTAATGTTCTCCACGTCGCAAGAACACCGCGGCACACAGCAGGCCCCCGTAGCTCAGGGGATAGAGCACCGCCCTCCGGAGGCGGGTGCGCAGGTTCGAATCCTGCCGGGGGCACTTCGCAAGAAGTGCAACAAAGGCCCAGGTCAGCGGAGTCAATCCGCCAACCTGGGCCTTCGTCATGTGCGGTGCCGGGAACGGCCCGTGCCAGTTACGCGCCAGAAGGTTCCTGATCCTCAGCGGCCACCGGCGGGGGCTCGGGCTTTCTGGCGCGCTTCCGCCCCTTCCCCTGAGCCTTCCGGATCGCCGACTCCATGCCGCCGGCGATGAGCCGGTCCCGTTCCCCGCGCATGTGCTGGTACCTGAGCGCCGCGTCCATGGTCGAGTGGCCCATACGGTGCATCAGTTCCCGCGTGCTGGCGCCCGTGTCGGCCGCCAGGGTGTTCCCGGTGTGGCGAAGATCATGGAATCGGATGCTGTCGGCCCCGGACTCCGCCTTCGCCCGGCTCCAGTCGATCCCCGACCGGCCGAGCGCCGTTGTCCACACGTTGTGGAAATTACTTCGCCTCAGCTTCCCACCCCGGGGGCCGACGAAGACCAGGCCGGAAGGACCGTCCTCGCCGAACCAGCGCAGGTGCTCGGCCAGCTCGGCCGCGACGGAGCCGGGGAAGGCCACCGGGCGCACACCGGCCTCGCTCTTGGGCTTCTTGATCTTGAGAGTCCCGGTCTGGAGTTCGGCCTGAGCCCGGCGGACCCGCACGATGCCCTTCTCCAGGTCGATGTCACGCCGCTGGAGAGCAGCGAACTCACCGAACCGGAGCGTCGAGAAGGCCGCCATCAGCACCAGGGCCCGGTACCGCGGGTCGATCGCCTCGGCGACCGCGTAGACCTCCTGCACGGTGAGCACAGGGCGCTCCGCCGAGTCCTCGTCCGCCGCCCCCTTGATCCGGCAGGGATTCCGGGTGATCAGGCCGTCGTCCACGGCCGTGTAGAGGATCGCCCGGAGAACCCGGTACGACTTCGCCACCGTCGCCGAGCCCACCTCACCGTCCACCAGGCCGGTCCGCCACGACCGCACCCGCGCGGGGGTGATCGCCGCTACCGGCCCGGAGCCGAACGCGGGCTTGATGTAGAGCCGTAGGACTCCCTCGTAGCGCTCCAGGGTCCGGTCAGCCAGGCCCCGTTCCTTGAGCCAGGCATCGGCGAACTCGCCGAAGTTGACCTGCCCGGCGTCCGGGTCGACCCACTTGCCCCGTTTGATGTCGGCTTCGAGGAGCGTCAACGCCACCTCGGCGTCGGTCTTGGTCGGGTAGGTCTCCTCGCCGGGGCGGAGGAGTCCGGTCTCCGGGTCCGGGTACCGGATCTGCCACCGGCCGGAGCGGAGCTGCCGGACCGAACCGAAGCGGCGGCGGTTGCCCTTGCTGTTGGCCATCAGGCGGCCCTCCGGAGGTGGCCGCGGCGGATGGTGACCGGCTGGACCGTTCGGGCCGCGATGAACTCGGCGAGGACGGAGGCCCGGATCCGGATGTGGCGCCCGACCTTGACGAAGGCGATGCGGCGCTCGGCGACGAGCCGGCGGGGGAACCGCTCGGTGGTGCCGAGGAGGTCGGCGACCTGGGCGATGGTGAGGAGCGGGTCGGGCGGGGTCATGCTGCCTTCCTTTCGGGTGTGGTGATCGTTCCGGGCGTGCCCTCGGCGTTGGCGAGGGCTTGGTCGAGGGCTTGGCGCCAGCGGACGCGTTCGGCGACGGCGCGGAGGAGGCGGGTGGCGAGGGGTGTGGCGTCGGGGTCGCCGGGGCGGACGAGGGCCCAGAGGTAGCGGGTGGGGTCGGGGCGGGTGGTGGTGTCGCCCAGGACGTCGAGGACCCAGGCGCGGCGTTCGGCGCGGTGGTCGGTGAGGGTCTTGCCGGACCACTTGCGGGAGACGAGGACGCGGCGGCCGCCGTAGCCGAGGTGTTCGCGCTTGTGGGCGCGGGCGCGGCAGTTGCCGGCGTGGAGTCCGGGGTGGGCGCCGCGTGGCTGGATGCCGTAGAGGAGCCAGTTGGCGCAGGTCGGCGAGCAGGGTTCCCAGCGGAGTTCGGCGGCGAGGCGGTCGATGTGGTCGGCCTCGGTGGCGGTGGTGGCGCTGTGGCACTCGGCGACGGACTTGGTCAGGTACTTGGTGAGGTAGCGGATGCAGCGGCCGGCCTGGTCGGAGCCGACGAGGACGCCTTGGGCGTCGAGTTGGGGGCCGAAGCGGACGACGTGCAGCGGTTCGGCGTCCTGGTCCTGGTCGAGGTCGTCGAGGGCTTCCTCCCAGGTCGGGAGCGGTGTGCCGGTGGCCGGGTCGTTGAAGGCGCCGAGGTCCGGTGCCCACCTGGGGGCGCGGTCGGGGGTGTAGCGGGGCAGGTCGGCGGTCGGCCACCAGACCTGGTGGTAGGTGGCGGCGACGACCTGCCGCAGTTCGGTGCGCGAGATGGTGCCGCGCAGGGCGAGGTGCAGGTGCGGGGCGAGGCGGCGTTGCGGTTCGACGACGGCGAAGTACTGGACGTCGAAGCCGACGAAGCGGCGGAGGTTCTGGACGAACCGGTCGATCAGCTTGGGGAAGTGGAGCGCGTCCCGGGCGGAGCGGCGGTAGTCGTAGCTCGCCGGGTCGACCGGGGTGCCGTCGGCGCGGACCTTGCCGTACGAGGGCAGGGTGAGGGTGAGGAAGAGGGAGGGCCGGAAGGTCTTGCCGTCCGGGGTGGCGTAGGCCTTGCCGAGGGTGCGGGCCTCGACCGGGCGGCGCGGGAGGTCGGGGGTGTCCTGGCGGCGGCGGGTGGAGCGCACGCGCCGGGCGACGGTGGCCGGTTCGAGGGTGCCGCGGACGCCGGAGTCGGCGAGCTGTTCGTCGACCTCGGCGAGGACCGCGGCTAGGCCCTCGGTGTCCGGGTCGCCGGCCTCGGTGTGGGCCTTGGTCAGGTCGGCCCGGAGTTCGGTGAGGAAGAGCTGTTCGTCTGTGGCCGGGTCGGCGTCGAGGGCCGGTTCCTCGGTGAGGTGCCAGCCCTCGCGGCACTGGACGGCGCGCAGGCGGCGCTTGCGTTCGGCGCAGGTCGGGCACTGGCTGGCGCGGGTGGAGCCGCAGGGGATGTCGACGATCTCGGTCTGGCCGGTGAGGACGTCGGTGCGGCGGACGGCCACCGGGCGGACGCAGACGCCGTGTTCCTCGGCGACGGTGCGGAGCACGTCCCGGGCCAGTGGCATCCTGGCCCGTTCGGCGCGGGTGGTGCCGGTCATCGGGGCGCGTCCGAGTAGCAGAAGGCGTACAGGGCTTCCATGAGGCGGACGAGGTCGCGTCCGGCGCTGATCGGCGGGAATCCGGCGTCCTCGATCAGGCGGGCGACGTCGAAGATCAGGCGGCGGGTGAAGCGCGGGTCCTCGCCGGCCTCCGGCTCGGGGACGGGGTAGTTGGCCGCGCTGGGGAGGCCGTCGTCGGTCATGGCGGGTACCTCCGGTCGTGGGGTGGTTCAGGGGTGGACGGCGGCGAAGGACTTGGCCAGCCAGGCGAGCAGGGAGCGGATCAGGGCGGCGGCGCCGGTGTCGGCGAGGAGGAAGCCGAAGGCGCCGCAGAGGAGCAGGTCGGTGGCCTTGAGGGCCTTGTGCCGGAGCAGGACGGCGATCAGGGCGCCGAGGAGCAGGACGAGGGAGCCGGAGAGGATCACGGCCGGTCACCACCTTACGGAATGCTGTCGAGGGGGCTAGACACTGCGTAAATTGAGCGATCGGGGTCGTACTGCGCGACGAGCGCGCTGATCTCGGAGTCGGGAACATAGGCGGCGCGGACGCGGACCGGTTCCGGGTTGCCCTCGTTGCGGACGTAGCCGACGCCGGCCCCGGTGTGCGGGTCGGGCGAGATCAGGTCCGCGTACGCGCCGCGCTCACGGGCGCCGGAGCCGAGGACCATGTCGACCTGCGCTGCTTCGTCCATCCGCAGGGCGACGCGGTCGGGGAAGAGGTTGCGCAGGTTCATCACCTCCTTGCGCGGGTCCTGGAGGGCGCCGACGAGGCAGAAGCCGACCGAGCGGCCCTGGCTGGTCAGGGTGGCGATGGCCGCCTCGGCGCGACGCCGGAGGTCCCGGTCGGACTGATAGGCGGTGAGGAAGGCGAGTTCGTCGACCAGGAGCACGACGAACGGTGAGTCCGGGGTCGGGATGTGCGAGCGGACGAGGCCGGCGAAGGACCGGGCCCGTTCCTGCATCCGCTCGACGGCGTCCTCCAGGAGGTCGACCATGCGTTCCGGGTCGCAGGCGTACTTGGCGAAGAGGCCGACCCCGAAGGACAGTTCCATCCGCTTGGGGTCCAGCGCCCAGATCTGCACCAGCCCGGCCGCGACGGCGGGCAGCAGCCCCCGGACGACACCCCACAGGATCGAGCCCTTGCCGGCACCGGTGACCCCGGCCACCAGGACGTGCGTACCGTGCAGCCGTAACCGCCACGGGGAGCCGTCCTCGCGGGTGCCGATCTCTACCGACGCCCACCCGGCCGCCGCGCCCACCGGTTCGGACGGAGCGCCACCTCCTCCGCCAACTCGGCCACCAGGAGCGCCGCTTGCCGCGAGAGCCGAAGGGCGGCGACCAGGACCCGGAAGCTCCAGCGCCGAAGCTGCCCAGGCCGACGCGGCAGCCGTGCGAGTCCGGCGAGCAAGCGTCCGGAGGTGAAATCGGGCCCGGCGGGCGAGCGTCGCGAGCCGGTCCCACCAGGCGCGTAGCCGCTTCGCGAGGGGCGGACGGGTGAGGGTCGGTGCGGCGCGGCCGGTGGTGAAGGGTTCGGCGAGCGGGTCGACCGTCCAGGCCCGCAGCACCACGACACCGCGGCGCGGACTGGTGACCTCGACCCGGTGGACGCGCCAGGCGTGGGCGATGCCCTGCGCGTGCTGCGCGACCTGGTCCGGCACTTGGCCGGGCAGCAGGCCGATCAGGACGTCCAGCCCGCCCGGGTGGCGGCGGATGCGCGCTATCCGCGGCCAGACGTACTCGTACGGGGCGTCGAAGCGCGGCAGGGGCGCCTGCTGCCACAGCCCGAGGGCGTAGCTCAAGTCCGGCCAGCCACACCGGATCCGCGAGCGCAGCGACTTCGCCCGGTACACCAGCGCGGCGACCGGGCCGGCCACGCAGAGGGTTAGGACCAGGGCACCGCCGAGGGGGCCCAGGTGGGCGAGGGCGGTCGAGTAGGCGAGCCAGGCGGCGGCCAGCAGCAGGACGGCGGTCTTGAAGCGAGGGTGGATCGGCTTGGACATGGGGGTGGTTCACCTCTTTCTCGTTGCGGAGGGGGTGGGCACCGGCCCGGCGTACGGCCGTAGTGGCGGTCGGACGCCGGGCCCGGGTGGTGGGTCAGGCCGCGGACTTGGCCGCCGGGCGGGCAGCGGCGGGTGCGCGGAGGCCGGAGGCGCGGAACGAGTAGGCGACCCGGCCGCCGTTGTTCACGTACGCGGTGACGGTCAGGCCGTCGAACTCGACCGGGCGGAAGGGCAGTCCGGGCGCCGCGTCCGGCAGGACGGGCAGGACTGGGGCGGCGACCTTCACCCGGGCCGAGGTGTCGCGGGCCTCGGGGTCGGGGTCGACGACGGAGACCACCCAGAGCGGGTGACCGGTCGTCTTGTCTCGCGCCTGCACCTTGGCGCCGCTCTTGCTTGCCTCGAAGTCGGCGACCGGTTCGACGGAGACGGCGAAGGCACCGGCGGGGAAGACGTCCTCGAAGCGGACGGGGATCGCGCCACGGATGGCCATGAGAGCACTCCTTGTACACCCCCCTAGACAGTCGAGGATCGACTGTCCCCGAGACAGCTGTCGAGGGGGGTAGACAAGACGGTAAGCCGCAGGGGTGGTGAGTGTCTAGGGGTATATGCAAAGATCTTGACGGAGCGTCAGTCGACCGCCTGGGTTGCACTTCGGACTGATCCCGAGCCGGTGATGCGCAGGCGCGGGAAGGTGGCGTCAGTCGCGAGCGCTGTTCAGTAGCAGGCCCGAAGTCTCAGCCAAGTGACGCGGCGAACCTGCCCGCCTTTGCGTCGTCCGCCGAGACGGTCAGCTTCCCTCGGTGCGAGACCTCCACCTGGTAGAAGTTCGACGTCTCGGGCACGTGGCCGACATGTACGGGAAACTCGCACGCCGTGCCCTTGCGGATGCCGCCGCCAAGCTCTCCCTCTGCCACGACCTTGCCGCTGGCGTCGTACACCGTGACAGACGTCCCTTCCAGGATGTCGTCATAGCCACTTCGACCGGCGCAGCCGTCGGAGCCGACAAGACGATTGGACCCGGAGAGGGTCATCCTGCCGAGCAGGGTGAAGCCCGAGCTGTCCCTCTTCGTTCCGGCGGTCGGGCTTGCAGCAACCTTGCCGTCGGCCCCGGCTGCCGCCCAGGCGAGACCGACACCTCCAGCGCCGATGACGACGCCCGCCACCCCCGTCACCAGAGGCAACGTCCAGCGGCTCTTTGTCTTCGGCTCTTGGGGGACAAGGGGTGGGGACTCGGGGGCCGGCGGGATAGGTGGCAGATCCTCGGCATCAGACATGCCCGGCAGCCTCGCAGTCCTGGAGTAGCCCAGGTGCGCGAGTCTCCGAACCGTGACCTGCCTGGGCCTATTCGCCCAACTCGCCTTGATCAGGCGGAAGATCGATCGTATAGGTCAGTCGAGTACGGTCGGCGCCGAGCACGATGTCAGCTGTCTCGACCACGAGTTCGCCGGCCCAGTGGGTCCGCTCGATCGCAAGTACGGTTGCCCCGAGCTGGATCCCGAGCGGGCCGGACTCTGCTTCCAGGACCGGCCGGGCCGTGACCTCCTCGGTCACGCGGGTGACCGTGATGCCGATGTGCGCCATCCGCTCGACCACGCCGCGGCCGGCCAGCGGACCGAGCTCCGGGAGGACGACGACGCTGCCCTCGGTCACCGCCAGCGGCTCCCAGCTGGTGGACAGCTGGACAGGAGCGCCGTCCGCCAGGAACACGTACTGCGACTGGATCACGGGCGCGCCCTCGGCGATGCCCAGCCGGACGGCCAGCGCGCTGGTCGCGTAGGTCTTCTGCGAGTCGTTGGTCCAGGACGGCTCGACGCCCCGTTGCCGGCTCTCGGCTGCGAACGGGCTCCCGGCGGCCCGGTAGCGGCCCCGCGCGATCCGGGCCGGCACCGGCCGAGGACGGACGTAGGTGCCGGAGCCCGGTCGCCCCTCGGTCAACCCTTCCGCGGCCAGCACCCGGAGTGCCTGGCGGACCGGCTGCTCGGACAGGCCGTGATCGCGGCACAAGTCCGCGATGCTCGGCATCCGCGATCCAGGCTCACGCGTACCCGCCAGGATCTCGGCGCGCAGCGCGTCGGCGACCCGCAGGTAAGCCGGTCGATCCAACTCCCCCATTGCGGACCTCTTCTCACGTTTCGTCACAACAGCTTGACAACCTCGAACCCGAGCTTTCAAGCTCGGATTCGAGCTTCACTCAATGTAGTTGGCCGGACGCGTCGCGAGGCGAAGGGGATACAGCCATGACTTGGATCGTCCAGTTCCCGGGAGTGCCGGAGGCGGTCGGGTGCGCGCGGAAGCTGGTCCGCGACGCGCTCCACCGCCTTCCGCAGGTCGACGACGCCGAGCTGATCGTCTCCGAGCTGGTTACCAACGCCATCCTGCACAGCCGGTCCGGGGCCGGCGGCGTGCTCTGGGTGGAGATCCGGCGGCGGCGCGGCGTCATCCGCATCGCCGTCACGGACGAGGGGACTGCAGGGCCCGAGCCGTCCTACCGAAGCGCCGAGGAGGTCGACGACTTCGGCCGGGGATTGGCGATCATGGCCGGACTCGCCGACAGCTGGGGAGCCAGCAGCGACGTCGATGACTCCCAGACGGTCTGGGCCGAGCTAGCATCCCCCGCAGAGGCGACGCCTCGCATCCACACGAAGAAGTCCTCTTCACGGGGTGTATAGCCCCCTAGACAGTGACGGCTACGAACCGGCCGCCAGGAGAACCGCGATGACTGACCGCCCCCAGCACGCCAGGCTGCACCTGCGTTTGCTGATCTTGTCTATCCCCCTAGACTCTGCGCTGACAGGGCCGGACACAGGAGGAGACGTGGCGGGAGAGACGCAGCGGATCGCCGCCATCAAGGACCCGTTCGCGCTGTTGCGGGCGGCCACGGTGCGGCTGGCCGAGGCTCAGCAGGAGGTCACCGAGCTGTCGAGGCTCCGCCAGCGGGTGATCTCCGAGCTGCACGACCAGGGCATGTCGTACGCCCAGATCGCCGCCGAGGCCGGACTGACCCGCGGCCGGATTCACCAGCTCAAGCAGTCCGCCCCGGCCCCCGAGGGCGCGTTCCTCGGGAACGCCCGGCTGATCATCGCCACCCCGCTCAAGCAAGAGGCCGGCAACTCCCGTCCGGTACTCGCCGCCGAGGACTTCTCCGCAGCCCAGCGCCTCGGCGACCTCGCCCGCTCCTACAAGCTGGACCCCAGCTTCGAGCACGTGCCCATCGGCGGGGAGATCGACCTCAACCGTGAGGACATGATCGTCATCTGCGGCCCCCGGCTGTCCAGCCACGTCGCCGACGTCCTTGCGCAGGACCCGTCGATCAGCTTCGAGCGCGCCGAGGACGGCCCGTGGACGCTCCGTGACCACGAGACCGGCATCTCGTACCGCGCAGGCATGGACTCCACCCCGAAGACCAACTCGGACGTCGCCTACTTCGGCCGGCTCCCGCGCCCGGACGGCCAAGGCCTGATCATGGTCCTCACCGGGATCCACCCGCAGGGCAGCCTCGGCGTCGTCCACCTGATCGTCAACGACCTCGCCGACCTCTACCGCCAGGTCGGGACCGAGCGGTTCTCCGTTCTGGTGAACGTGGACTACGACCCGGCGAACAACGAGCCCGTCAACGTCCGGCTGCTGTCGCCGTTCTACCGTCACCAGGCAGACTGAGACCGTGCATCTGGAGATCGCCACCGAGCCCGCCCATCCGCAGCGTCCCAACGAGGACTTCACCGCCGCGAGCCCGACCGCCATCGTCCTCCTCGACGGCGCCGGCACCCCGGCCGGATCCGAGAGCGGCTGCAGCCACGGAGTCGCCTGGTACGTCTCCCGACTCGGCGTCAGCCTGCTCGGAGCCGTCACCAACCAGCCGGACCGCGCGCTCACCGACTGCCTCGCCGACGCCATCGCGCAGACCGCCGCAGTACACGCCGACACCTGCGACCTGACCCACCCCGGCACCCCGTCGGCCACGGTCGTCGCGGTGCGACTGGCGGACGAAGCCGTCGAGTACCTGGTCCTGGCCGACTCGACCCTCGTGCTGGAACACGCTGACGACCGGGGCCCGGTGGCGGTCACCGACGACCGAGAGGCCCTGGTCGGTGCGGCCCTGCGCGGTGCCATGGACGCAGAGACCGCGGGCACTGCCGAACACGCCACCGCCCTGCGCGACTACGTCGAAGCCATGCGGGCCCACCGCAACCAGCCCGAGGGCTTCTGGGTCGCAGCAGCCGACCCCGCAGCCGCGTACGCCTCACTCACCGGCAGTGTTCCCCGCGCCGACCTCACCGGGGTGACCCTGCTCAGTGACGGCGCGTCCCGCTTGGTCGACCGCTTCGAACTCGCCGACTGGGCTGAGGCGCTGAGGCTGATCCGCGAGCAGGGCCCCGCCGCGCTGATCCGCGAGGTCAGAGCCGCCGAGCTGAGCGACACCGAAGGCCGGCGATGGCCCCGCGGCAAGACCCACGACGACACCGCAGTCGTCCGCGTCACGCTGTAACCCGCGAGCCCCGAAGCCATATCGAAGTCACTGCCGAATTCCGCTTTACCAGGTCAAGGGCGCGCGCGAGCGCGCGCCGCTGCCCCGCCCGCGGAGGCCGACGCCGGGCGTGCGGGCTGGCGCCCGGTCCCGGCGTGACCGCCAGAACGGGGCCGCGTTTCCGGGTGCCTGGCTGAGGCCATCGGTAGGGCCGCCGAGCCCGCTGTTACGTGTTTCCCTACTTCCGCAGCGTTGGCCGCGCCAGCGGACGAACGGCAGAAGAGCGTTGATCCCAGAACAGCACCGGGGCTGGGGGCGGGCGGCTCCACGGTTTTACCCACCTGCCCGGACCGGGACCCGCACCGAGCAGGACCGGGGGGCCACTCGGCCAAATTGCGGTCAGGCCCAAAGAGCCCTGACCGAGTCGCAGCAGCTTACGGCCCCCCGATCATGCTCGGACCCAGACCAGACAGGACACCGGCCAAAACCGCTCCGCCACCCGCGGGACATCGTGCGGCCCGCGATGAGCTTGCGCCTTGGGGATTTTCATGTACCCTGCGTCACAAGGGCAAGACACGTACGCCCGCGCCGCTGCCATCGCGCCTATGCCGCAACGATGGCGCAGACGGCCAAGGTCTCTCGGGGCCCGTGCTGCTTAGCTCAACTCGCTTGGTGACGTCCACGATCCGGCGGGATGCATAGGACCCGCACGTGAGGAGCAGACGTGCCCAAGAATCAGAGCACTGCGCAGAAGAAAGCCCGCGCCCTGGCGAGGTCGGCGGCGAACATTCCATATTCTGTCGCGCTCACGAGGTTCACCTGCGGGCAAGACTACGTGCCACCCGGTCCCGTTGCGCTCTTCGCCGGGCTCGGGCTAGCCGAACAGCTCAAGCACCACGGCCCCTTCGCCGGGCTCGGGCTAGCCGAACAGCTCAAGCACCACGGCCCCTTCGCCGGGCTCGGGCTAGCCGAACAGCTCAAGCACCACGGCCCCTTCGCCGGGCTCGGGCTAGCCGAACAGCTCAAGCACCACGGCCCCTTCGCCGGGCTCGGGCTAGCCGAACGACTCAAGCACCACGTCGCCATCGAGGAACCGCTCGCCGAGATTGCCGTGCAAGGCATGCGCGTCCGGACATACAAAGATCCCGAGTGAGCGGCCTGCGCTCTTGGGCAAACGTGCCACAGGCATGCCAGATCGAGCGGCACGCCACGGTAAGCCGGGAGTGCCAGCATGCCAGGTAGCCGACTTCGGTCGAGATAGCGCCTGCGCAGGTCGTTCGGGCTGAGTACCTGCCACCCTCCGGAGGCGGGTGCGCAGGTTCGAATCCTGCCGGGGGCACTTCGCAAGAAGTGCTTGATCGAGGCCCAGCCCAGCGGATCATCCGCGAGGCTGGGCCTTCGTCATGTCCGGGGCCCGGTACGGGTGGTGGTGCCGGGCGCGGCCGCGGCCGGGGGCGGTGGCAGGATGCGGCCATGACCTCGGTACCGGGTGAATCCCCTGTCGCCACCGTCCGGATGACCGTACGGGCCGACGGTGTGCCGCTCGCGTTCGGCTGGGACGACCGGGCCCGGATCCATGTGCGCAACCTCGGGGGCGAGGTCGTCGTCGAGGCGGACGCCGCGGGGCTGCGGACGCTCGCCGCCCATCTGCTGGCGCTGGCGGCGGACGGCACTCCCGACGGCAGCCACCTGCATCTGGAAGCCGGACACGGACTGGTCGCGGGTTCGGTCGGCCTGGTGCTGGAGCGGGACGACGAGGCGTAGACCGGGCGCGGGGTTGCGCCCGCAGGACCGCCGTCGTTGTCCGTCCGACCGGACGTCACGGCCCGTTCCCGGGAACGGCGGGACGCGCGGGGATGATGGCGGCGGGACGCTCCCACCGGAGGAGCGCCGCGGGAGGAGTGCCGTGCAGATCAGCTACGTGTGCGAGCCCGGTGCCGTCGGGCCGGGCGGCGGGGCGAACGAGGACGTGGTGGTGGCGTCGGGGCGGTTCGTCGTGGTGCTGGACGGGGCCACGGCCAGTGGGCTGCCGACCGGGTGCGTGCACGATGTCCGGTGGCTGGCCGGGCGGTTGGCGTGGGCGCTGGCGGGAGTGCTGACCGAGGAACCGGGGCTGGACCTGCGGGAGGTGCTGCGGGAGGGGATCGTCCGGACCCGCGGGCTGCACCCCGGCTGCGACCTGGCGAACCCGGAGAGCCCGTCCGCCACGGTCGCGCTGGTGCGCGAGCACGGCGGCCGGCTGGACTGCCTGACCCTGGCGGACTCCCCCGTGGTGGTGGAGACCCACGACGGCGCGCTGACCACGGTGGTCGACGGCCGGCTCGACCGGCTGCCGCCGATGGACCGGGAGACGGCGGGCCGGCTGCGCAACACCGACGCGGGGTTCTGGGTCGCGGGCACCCGGCCCGAGGCGGCCGACCGGGCGGTGACGGCCGGCTTCCGGACGGCCGAGGTACGCAGCTTCGCACTGCTCAGCGACGGTGTCTCCCGCCTGGTCGAGCGCTTCGGGTGGACCTGGGGGCAGTTGCTGCGGACGCTGGAGAAGCAGGGCCCGGCCCACCTGGTCCGGTCGGTCCGGGAGGCCGAACTCGCGATGGCCGAGGGGAGTTTCCGCGGCAAGCGGCACGACGACGCGACCGTGGTGTTCGGTCTGCCGGTGGCCGGCTGATCCCCGCCCGGCCAAAGACGGGCGCTTCGGGGCCGTGTTCGGCCCGGCCGGGGCCGGGTTCTACCGGGCCGGAGCCGGGTTCCGGGTTCCGGGTTCTACTGGGCCGGGGTCGAGTTCTGCGGGGCCGGGGCCGGGGTCTGCGGCGGCGGGGAGGGGGCGGCGGGCATGGAGGCCTTGACCGCCTCGGTGTAGAGGTCGCCGATGGTGCGGCCGAAGGTGGCGCTGTAGGAGGTGTCGGCGGTGTCGCCGCCCTGCTGGTAGCCGCCGATCACGCCGATCACCTGGCCGCTGGCGGTGTCGATCCACGGCCCGCCGCTGGTGCCGCCGGGGAACGACGGGCAGTCGACGCGGCGCTGGTGGGTGTCCTCGCGCTCGGTGGCGTTGGTGCACAGCAGCGGCTCCTCGCCGCCGTCGGGGTAGCCGTAGAGGCGGACCTTGGCGGTGGCTCCGGCGTCGAGGCCGAGCGGGTTGCCGCCGACCACGTCCTCGATCTGCCGGCCGCCCTGGGGAGCGATCTGGAGGATGGCGAAGTCCTCGTCCTCGTCCTCGTCCTGGTTCCAGCCGTCGGTGGTGAACACCTTGGTCACCTGCCAACTGCCGTACGGCGCCTTGCCGTCGCGGTATCCGGGGACGAAGCGCAGGCCGTCCGCGTCGGCCACGCAGTGCGCGGCGGTGAGGACCAGGTTCTTGGTGATGCTGTGGATGACGCTGGCCGAGCAGGAGTGGTGGCCGGCCGCGATCGATCCGGTGAAGAGTGCGCCGACCCGGTCGGCCTCGGTGCCGGCCTGGGCGGTGCCGGTACTGCCGTCGCCGCGGTAGAGGGTGGCCTGCTCGCCCTGGTGCTCGGAGCCCGCGGACGGGCCGGTGCCGGCCCGGGGGGCCGAATCGGACGAGTCGGTGGCGGCCTCGCCGGAGGCCTCGGCGCCGGACGACGGGTCGGCGGACGCGGTCGGCGCGGTGGACGCGTCGTCGGCGGGCCCGGCGGCCGGGGTGGCCACGGCGGTCACGGTGGCGGCCGGGGCGGGGCGCCGGCTGGCGGCGGTGACCTGGGAGGCCAGGGTGTTGCCGCCGACGACGGCGCCCGCGAGTCCGAGCGCCAGCAGGGAGGTGACGGCGACCGGGCGGCGCACGCGCCGGCGAACCTCGTCCTGACGGCCCATCAAGGTCCCCACTCCCGCCCGTCGCGCCTGCGCGCTGTCGGCTCTCCGGCGACGCGCCCCGGGCGGCGCGTACAGTCAAAAATATGGGCGGTCGGCCTGGGAGGAGTGTGATCCGCCCCTGTGAGAGTAGTGAGAATTCGTACCCGGACACGGTAGTGCCCCGCCCGGGGCGTGATCCGGGCGGGGCGGCGGCGGGGAGGACGGGGGTCCGGCACGGTCCGCGGTGCGGTTCGGGGCCGCTGCGTGGCGGCCGTCAGGCCAGGACCTGGGCGGTGGCCTCGGCGTCCTTGCCGGTGGCCTCGCCGGGGGCCGGGCGGTGGTCGATCAGGAAGAAGGCGATCACCGCCGCGCCGATCAGGATGCCCATCGCCACCGCGGTGGCGACCGCGTAGCCGTGCACCGCGCCCTGGGACTGGACCAGCGGGTCGGCCGCGTTGCGGGTGGCCAGGTAGGTGGTGGTGACGCTGGCCGCGATGGTGTTCAGCAGTGCGACCCCGATCGAGCCGCCGACCTGCTGGGCGGAGTTGATGGTGGCGGAGGCCGCGCCGGCCTCGTTGGGGGCGACGCCCAGGGTGGCCAGGCTCATGGACGGCATGAACACCAGGCCCATGCCGAGGCCGAGCAGCAGTTCGGCGGGCAGCACCAGGCCGGCGTACGGACTGTCGACCTTCATCTGGGTCAGCCAGGCCATGCCGGCGGCGGCCAGCAGCAGTCCGGGGACGATCAGGTTGCGGGACGGGATCCGGGTCATCAGCCGGGCCGCGATGCCGGTCGAGCTGATGATGATCGCGCCGACCATCGGCAGGAACGCGACGCCCGCCAGGACCGGCGAGTACCCCTTCACCACCTGCAGGTAGTAGGTCAGGAACAGGAACAGGCCGAACATCCCGACCACCGCGAGCCCGACCGCGAGGGCGGCGCCGCCTCGGTTGCGGTCGCCGACGATGTGGGTCGGCAGCAACGCGTTGGGGGTCCGGCGCTCGACCAGGGCGAAGACCGCGAGCAGGGCGACGCCGCCGAGCAGGCAGGTCAGCACCAGCCAGTCGCCCCAGCCGCGCGACTCGGCCTCGGAGGTGCCGTAGACGATCGCCAGCAGACCGCCGCAGCCGAGGAACGCGCCCGGCAGGTCCAGCCTGACCCGGTGACCCTTGTCGATGTGGTCGCGCTTGAGCAGGTAGAAGGCGGCGAAGGCGGCGCCGATCGCGATCGGCACGTTGACGAACAGGCACCAGCGCCAGGTCAGGTACTCGGTGAGCAGGCCGCCGACCAGCAGGCCGATGCCGGCTCCGGCACCGGCGATGGCGCCGAAGACGCCGAAGGCGGTGGCGCGTTCCCTGGGGTCGGAGAAGGTGTTCGACAGCAGGGACAGCGCGGAGGGCGCGAGGATCGCGCCGAAGGCGCCCTGCAGCGCGCGGGCGGCGAACAGCATGGTGGGGTCGACCGCGAAGCCGCCGATCGCGGACGCCACCGCGAAGCCGAGCAGACCGATGGTGAAGGTCCGTTTGCGGCCGAAGAGGTCGCCGAGCCGGCCGCCGAGCAGCAGCAGACCGCCGAAGGCGAGGGTGTAGGCGGTGATCACCCATTGGCGGTCGCCGTCGGATATGCCCAGGTCCTTCTGCGCCGAAGGAAGCGCGATGTTCACGATGGTCGCGTCGAGGACGATCATCAGCTGGGCGATCGCGATCACTGCCAGCGCCCACCAACGGCGCGGATCCGCCGCCTGGACGTCTGGGGTGGGCTGAGATGACACCGTGGGCCGCCTTCCGGAGGGGAACTGGGCTGGGGCGCACGCAAACGCTCTCTCCAGAAAAGCCCTCGGGGCGGCGATCGGCAAGGAGATTCAGACGTAAATGATGGAGTTTGTATAGTTTTGGGACCAAAGTCCGATATTGACCGGTCCGGGAATATCCGCGGCGGGCGTCGGTGCGGCGGTGGGGGCGTCCCGGTCCGGGCCGCCCCCACCGCCCGCGCTCACAGCGCCCCGAGCTCCGCGACCAGGTCGTCCAGGCCCAGCGAGCCCTGCGACAGCGCGGCCATGTGCCAGGCCTTGGGGTCGAACTCCTCGCCGCGCGCCTCGGCGGCGGCCCGCGCGGCGGCCCGGCCCTGCAGCCAGGCCCGCTCGCCGAGCTTGTAGCCGATCGCCTGGCCGGGCAGGCCCAGGTAGCGGATCAGCTCGCTGTCCAGGAACTCGGCGGACAGGCCGCAGTAGCGGCCGAAGAACTCCCGGGCGTCGTCCGGCAGGACCGGCTCGCCGGGCTTGAACGGGGAGTCCTCGGGGAAGTCCAGGCCGACGTGCATGCCGATGTCGACGATGACCCGCAGCGCCCGCATCATCTGGGCGTTGAGGTAGCCCAGCCGGTGCCCGGGGTCGGTCAGGTAGCCGAGCTCGTCCATCAGGCGCTCGGCGTACAGCGCCCAGCCCTCGACGTTGGCGCTGACGCCGCCCAGGGTGACCTGGTAGGTGGAGAGCCGGTCGGCCACGTAGGTCCACTGGGCCAGCTGCAGGTGGTGGCCGGGCACGCCCTCGTGGTACCAGGTGGAGACCAGGTCCCAGACCGGGAACGACTCCCGGCCCAGGGTCGGCAGCCAGGTCCGGCCGGGGCGGGAGAAGTCCAGCGAGGGCTGGGTGTAGTACGGGGCGGCGGCACTGCCGGCCGGGGCCAGCTTCGACTCGACCTTGAGCAGCGGCTCGGCGAGGTCGAAGTGGGTGCCCTGGAGGTCGTTGATGGCCTGGTCCATCAGGCCCTGGAGGTACTCGCGGGCGGCGTCGGCGCCCTTGATGGCCGGGCCGTCGGTCTCCAGCCACTTCATGGCTTCCATCGGGGTGGAGCCCGGGCGGACCTTCTCGGCCTCCACCCGCATCTGCGCCTCGAGGTCGTGGAACTGGCCCCAGGCCCAGCGGTACGCCTCGTCCAGGTCCAGGTCGGCGCCGGTCCAGTAGCGCACCCAGCGGGCGTAGCGCTCGCGGCCGACCGGGTCGGGGGTACCGGCCGCACCCGGCCCGTACACCCCGCTCAGCCAGTCGCGGAAGTCGGCCAGCGCGGCGGTGGCCTCGACGGCCGCGCCGGACAGCTGGTCGGCGAGCGGGGCGGGCGCGTCCTGGACGAAGGTGCCGAACCAGCCGCCGGGGACCTCCCCGGCCACCCACTCGTCGATCTGCCCGATCACGGTGGTGACCTGACGCGGACCGGCGTACAGGCCGCGGGCGGCGCCCTCGGCCAGCGAGGCGCGGTACTGCTCCACCGCGGTGGGCACCTTGGCCAGGCGGCGGGCGATCAGCTGCCAGTCGTGCTCGGTCTCGGTGGGCATCAGGGTGAAGGCCTCGCGCACGTTGTGCAGCGGCGAGCCCAGGTTGCGCAGCGAGCGCAGGTGCTCGTCGGCGTCGTGCACGGCGAGCTCGGCGGTCAGCCGCTCGCGCAGCAGCTTGGCGCAGCGCTGCTCGGCCTCGTCCAGGCCGCCCCGGGCGGCGCCGGCGCTCTCGGCGGCGTCGAGTTCGGCGAGGGTGCGGCGGGCGAGGCCGGCGACGGCGTCGCTGCCGGCCGGGGAGAGGTCGGGGAGCCGGTCGTCCTCCGGGTTGAGGCCGAGGTAGATCGCGGTCAGCGGATCGAGCTCGGCGAGGGCGTGCACGTAGGCGTCGGCGACACGGCGCGGGGTGGGGCCGTCTTCGGATTCGGTGATCAGTTCATCAGCCATCCGGCCATCTTTTCGTAGCCGGTCGCGATTTCAAGACCTTCTCGGTCTGGGCTTTCGGCACCCCGGCGCGGTACGCGCGGTGCTGACGGACCGTCCGGTGTGGTGGTTTCGGCCGATGCGTCACGGTCCGGGCGTCACGGCCGATGGGTCACAGCCGATGGGTCACGGTCCGGGTGTCGCGGTCCGGGCCGGGCCTCGGTCGGCGGACGGGCGGCGCGGGCGGCGCCGCCGGGACCGCCACGAGCGCCAGGACCGGGCCGGGTCCCAGGTGGGTCGGCCGGTGGTGAAGCCGCGGAAGCCCAGGCCGATCAGGACCGCGCAGAAGTGCCCGAGGTCGGTGAAGGTGTGCGAGACGATCAGCGGCACCAGGTAGACGGTCAGCAGCACGCCGCCGTACAGCAGCCGCCAGCGGCCGGCGAAGCGGTAGGTGAGCACGCCCTGGACGCCGGCCAGCGCGTACGACACCCCGACGTCGACGGTGTCGGCCAGGTTCGCCGGCAGTCGCCCCGAGGCGACGCCCCAGGCGACCACCCCTTCGCTGATCAGGGTGGCCAGGACGTGGGCGGTGAGCGCGACGGTGAGCCAGCGGGCGGTCCCCAGCCACCGCTCGGCGGGGACGTGGAACAGGTGGAAGAGCACGAAGTAGAGCAGGAAGTCGCCCTGCTCGGTCCAGACCGCGCTGGCCAGCAGGGCGTGCACCGGGCGGCTGCCGAGCTGTTCCAGGTTGGTGCTGCGCTTGGTCAGGAACCAGTCCAGGTACCGCGGGTCCATCCGGCTGACGATCAGGCTGGTGATCCCCAGCAGGAGCAGCCAGACGTAGGTGCCGGGCGCCGCCCGGATCCACCGCCACAGGGCCGCGGGCGCCGCCCGGACGGCCGGCCCGAGGGACGCCCGGCGGGCCTGGTACCGCTCCCGGGCGCTGCGCCGCATCCCGCCGCTCCTCCTCGCTCCGCCGCCCCGCCCGTCTGTCACATGATGCGATGATTTGTCCTGATTCTGACCGACGACCCGCCGACCCGCGCAGCGGCCCGGCGCCGCCGCCGTACCGTTCCCGGACCCGGCGGACCCCCTCCGGAAACGGGCACCGGCCACTACGCTGACCGCCATGGCAGCGCGCTCAGCACCCCCCACGGCCACGGCCGGACCGGCCGACCCGCCCGCCCCCGGCAGCGGCCCGGCCGGGGCGGCGGACGGCGCGCCGGACCGGCCCCGGCGCTCCGGGTACCGGCGGCTGCCGGTCCAGCAGCGCCGGGAGCAGCTGATCGCGGTCGCCCTGGAGCTGTTCGGCTCGCGGCCGCCGGAGGAGGTGACCCTGGACGACGTCGCCGAGGCCGCCGGGGCCTCCCGGCCGCTGGTCTACCGGTACTTCGCGGGCGGGAAGCAGCAGCTGTACGAGGCGGCGCTGCGGACCGCCGCCGAGGAGCTGACCGGCCGGTTCAAGGTGCCCGCCCGGGGGACGCCGACCGAGCAGCTGGCGGCGGTGCTGGACCGCTACTTCGACTTCGTCGCCGAGCACGACGCCGGGTACGGCGCGCTGCTGCGCGGGGGCTCGGTGGTGGAGACGGCGCGCACCTCGGCGATCGTGGACGAGGTGCGGCGGGCCGCGCTGCGGCGCACCCTGCGGCACCTGGGGGTGCGCGAGGCCGGGCCCCGGCTGACGCTGCTGGTGCGCTCGTGGATCTCGGTGGTGGAGGCCTCGGCGCTGAGCTGGCTGGACGAGGGGCGGCAGATCCCGCCGGACTCGCTGCGGGACTGGTTGGTCGACCAGTTCGTGGCGATGAGCGCGGCGACGGCGGGCCACGATCCGCAGACGGCCGGGATGCTGGCCGGGCTGCTGGAGCTGGAGGCGCCGGACGGGCCGGCGCGGGCGATGGCCGAGCGGGTGCGGGCGCTGGCGGACGGCGTCCGCGGCGGGGGGACGACCGGCGGGTGACGGCCGGCGGGTGACGGCCGGCGGGGACGCAGGATGGCCGGCGGGGTGGACCCGGACCCCGTGCCTGGGTCGGGTCGGTCACCTGCCGGCGGGCGGCCGGACCGCTCGGGCCGGCGGCCGGCTCAGGCCTTGCCGAGCACCTGCCGCTGCCGGCCGAGCCGTTCGACCTCCAGCTCCACCACGTCGGACGGGCGCAGGAACGGGGTGCCCGGGTGGCCCAGCGTCACGCCCGCGGGGGTGCCGGTGATGATCACGTCGCCCGGCTCCAGCACCATGAAGTGGCTCAGGTAGCGGACGATCTCCAGCACCGGGAAGACCATCTCTGCGGTGCTGCCGTCCTGCCGGAGCCGGCCGTTGACCCAGAGCTTCAGGCTCAGCGCCTGCGGGTCGCCGACCTCGTCCGGGGTGACCAGCCAGGGCCCGAGCGGGGTGAAGGTCTCGGCGGACTTGCCCTTGTCCCACTGGCCGCCGCGCTCGAACTGGAAGGCCCGCTCGGTCACGTCGTTGACCGCCGCGTACCCGGCGATCACCTCGGCGGCCTGCCGGTGGTCGTCCAGGTAGCGGGCGGTGCGGCCGATCACCACGGCGAGTTCGACCTCGTAGTCGGTCTTCTCGCTGCCCCGCGGCACCAGCACCTCGTCGTGGGGGCCGACCACGGTGTTGCTCGGCTTGAGGAACACCACCGGCTCGGTCGGGAGCTGCGCGCCGGCCTCGGCGGCGTGGTCGCGGTAGTTCAGGCCGATCCCGACCACCTTGCCGGGCCGGGCCACCGGGGCGCCGGTGCGCTGCCCGGCGAGGTCCACCCGGGGCAGCTCGCCGGCCTCGACGGCGGCGGCCAGGGCCGCTCGGTCCAGGCCCGCCAGGAAGGCGCCGTCGATGTCCGCGGTGCGCTCGGAGAGGTCGTACGCGGCGCCGTCGCGGCCCAGCACGACCGGACGCTCGGCGCCCGCGGGGCCCACACGGAGGAGCTTCACTTGCCCATCACCACCTGGTTCGTCGCATCTCGACAGGGAGGTGACACACCTCTCCCGTCCTATGCCTCTGAGGTATATCAACGGCCTGGCCTGCGAACCAGTGGCCGGGGCTCGGCGAATTCCTATCAATCCGTACAGGCTGCCGGGGCCCGGAATCGGGTGGCCGTACCCTTGACAACCGGCCGCAGGACGGCCGCCGGGTGCCCGGGGCCCGACCGAGGTCCGCTCAGGTCTCGCGCTGCGGCTGGTACTCCTGCTCCGGGACGCCGAAGGTCCAGGCCACCCCGGCCCGCGCGGTCCGGGTGGACGGCGGGACCCGCAGCCAGTACGTGCGGAAGGTGCCGTCCGGCTCGGCGGTGGAGTTGACCACCTCGACCATCACCACCGGCTCGTCGTCCGGCAGCTGGATCCGCCACAGCACCCCGGTGGCGTCCCGATGCAGCGGCTCGGCGCCGGAGTCGGCGAGGTAGCGCTCGTAGCCGTAGAACTCCAGCATCACCCGGCGCAGTTCGGCGTTCTCCTCGGTGCGGATCCGCTCCGGGGTGACGGCGGCCAGCCCGGCCAGGAAGCCGGGCGGCACCGGCATGCCGCGCCAGGCGTGCAGGGCGAAGCCGTCCGGGTAGGCGAGCGCCGGGCCGTCGGCGCGGTCGAGCCGGCCGGCCTCGTCGCGGTGCAGCTCCGCGGGGCGCTCGCTGACCAGCGCCACGCCCTCGTACGGCCACCACCAGCCGGCGCCGCGGGCGATCTCGGCGAGCGGTGCCAGCGGGTGCGGTCCGTCCAGCGCCCCGGCGGCGTCGAAGGCCGCCAGCCAGGCGGCGTCGTGCGGGCCGAGCACGCCGTCCAGCAGGGCGAGCCGGGCGGCGGAGCGGACAGTGCGGGCCGTGTCCCGGGCGGCCGGCGGGTCGTCGTCGGTGGGGGCGGGGGCGAGCCGGTCGAGCACCGCGTCCCGGATCCGGGCGGCCAGCGCGCCGGTCTGCGGGCCGAGCTCGCCGCCGGTCAGCGCCCACAGCTCGGCCCAGCCCAGGGCGCCGAGCCCGGCGTGCAGCCGCTGCCGGGCAGCCTCCCAGGGCGCGGTCCTGATCCGCTCCCGGACGCTCACCGCGCCGCCGGACCCGACCCCGGCCGCTTCGAGCACGGCGAGCGCGCCGTCGAGCGGCAGCCCCTCGGGGGCGCCGCCGCGCAGCGCGAGCGCGCCGAGCGCAGCCGCGTGCGGGGAGCCGAACCACACCACGGCCGCGGGCTCGGCCAGGCCCGCCGCCCGGTACGCCGCGCGCACGGCCCGTTCGACGGCCGGCCGGTCGGCCGCGCCGGTGCCGGCCACCACCTCCCGCCAGCGGGCCACCGCCTCGCGGGGCGCGGACTGCTGCTGAACCACCATCGGAGTGCTCCGTTCCTTCTCGCCGGTCATCTGTCGCCCGCCCTCCCTGTCACCCGGGTCGCCCGGGTCGCCCGATCCGTCCGGGTCGCCCGAGTGCCCGTCGCCCTCGCCGCCCCGCCGGGTCAGTCCGCCACCATCCGGACCGCGCCCGGGGTGTACTCGCGCTGGCGCACCACCCGGTACCAGCCCTTGGGCAGCGCGATCACCGCGTGCTCCTCGTGCACCACCCGCCCGCCCTCCGGCAGCCGGAGCCAGGCGGCGGCGAACGGCCCGGCCTCACGGCGCAGCTCGCCGGGGCCGACCACCGCGTGGGCGTGGCCGGTCACCTCGCCGAGCGCCAGCACCATCCGGCCGCGGGGATCGCGCGGCTGGGGCGGCAGCGCGCCCACCACGCCCGGTACGGCGCTCTCCTCGACCGGCACGATCAGCACGTCACCCTGGCGGTACATCAGGCCTCCTGCGGGGTCGGCCCGACGGGTTGCCGGACCTCCGACCCAGAAGCTAGGGCCGGGGTCTGACAACCGGTCGGGGCGCGCGGGCGGACCCGCACGCCGGTCGCACACATGTCGGAGCGGCCTGGTAGACAGGTCGTCGTCCCGCCCCCTCACCAGGAGCAGCACATGGCCCTCAGCGAGCACCCCGACCACTTCCACGGCCTGCCGGTCTTCGACCTCGTCCCCGCACTGGAGGAGGGCGCCGAGCTGCCCGACGCGGCGGCCGTGGCCTGGAAGATCGGCCTGGACTACGACGCCGAGGAGACCTTCGAGCAGCGCTGGGAGCAGTTCCTGGCAGCCGTGGACACCGAGCGGGTGACCGCCGTGGTGATCGGCGCCTGGTGGCAGGAGGAGCAGGAGCCGGCCGCCGAGACGGTCCGCCTGGTCGCCGGCAGCGCCGGGCGGCTGCCCGCGCTGCGGGCGCTGTTCTTCGGCGAGGTCACCTACGAGCAGTGCGAGATCTCCTGGATCCAGCAGTCCGACGTGACGCCGTTCCTGACCGCCTTCCCGCAGCTGGCGGAGCTGGTGGTGCGCGGCGCGAGCGGCGGGTGGGACGGCGAGCCGGGCCTGGCGCTGCAGCCCGTGCGGCACGAGGCGCTGCGCACGCTGCGGTTCGAGAGCGGCGGGCTGCCCGCCGAGGTGGTCCGCGCGGTCGGCGCCTGCGACTTCCCGGCGCTGGAGTCGCTGGAGCTGTGGCTCGGGGTCGACCACTACGGCGGCGACGCCACCATCGCCGACCTGGCGCCGATCCTGGGCGGGTTGCGGCTGCCCGCGCTGCGGCGGCTCGGCCTGCTCGACAGCCTGGCGCAGGACGAGATCGCGGCGGCGGTCGCGCACGCCCCGGTGGTGGCCCGCCTGGACCACCTGGGCCTGTCGATGGGCGTGCTGACCGACGAGGGCGCCGGCGCCCTGCTGGAGGGCCAGCCGCTCACCCACCTCGGCTCGCTGGACCTGCACCACCACTTCCTCACGAAGCCGATGCAGCAGCGCCTGACCGACGCCCTGCCGGGGGTGGAGGTCGACCTCTCCGAGGCCGGTGCGCCGGACGAGCGCCGGCGGTACGTGGCCGTCGCCGAGTGACCGGCCGGTAGCCGACGCCCGGCCCACCGGGCGTCGCCGGGGCCTGGTAGACAGGTCCCGGCGATCACCCCAGCCGGTCCCGCCCCGCCCCAAGGAGCAGCCATGACGGTCAACAGGCACATCGAGCGGTTCCACGGACTGCCCGTGTTCGAGTTCTCCGCCGACCCGGACGGCGACGCGGCGGCCGCCCTGCCCGCGGCCGACGCCGTCGCCTGGCGGATAGCCGTCGAGTACGACTCCCCCACCGGCTTCGAGGAGACGCTGGGCGCGTTCCTCGACACGGTCGACACCGACCGGGTCCGCGCCCTGGTGATCGGCGCGTGGTGGGCCGACGGCTACGAGCCGCTGACCGCGGCGCTGGCGGCGGTGACCGGCGCCGCCGGCCGGCTGCCGGGGCTGCGCGCGCTGTTCGTCGGCGACGTCACCTACGACGAGTGCGAGATCTCCTGGCTGGAGATGTGCGACGTGACGGGCGCGCTGACCGCGTTCCCCGCGCTCCACGAGCTGGTGGTGCGCGGCGGCAGCGGCCTGGTGCTGCGGCCGGTGCGGCACGAGGCGCTGCGCGCCCTGCGGCTGGAGGCCGGCGGCCTGCCCGCCGAGGTGGTCCGCGCGGTCGGCGCGGGCGACTTCCCCGCGCTGGAGCGCCTGGAGCTGTGGCTCGGGGTCGACGAGTACGGCGGCGACCACTCGCTGGAGGACCTGGCACCGTTCCTGACCGGGGTGCGCTTCCCGGCCCTGCGCCACCTCGGCCTGGAGAACTCCGAGTACCAGGACGAGATCGCGGCGGCGGTCGCGCACGCCCCGGTGGTGGCCCGCCTGGACCACCTGAGCCTGGCGATGGGCGTCCTCACCGACGAGGGCGCCGGCGCCCTGCTGGAGGGCCAGCCGCTCACCCACCTCGGCTCGCTGGACCTGCACCACCACTACCTCACCGAGCCGATGCAGCAGCGCCTGACCGAGGCCCTGGCGGGGGTGAAGGTCGACCTCTCCGACGCCGAGGACGAGGAGGACGAGGAGGACCGCTACGTGGCCGTGGCCGAGTAGCGCCACCGTCGTGACGTCCCCCTCCCTGACCGTCCTCGGCAACCCGGGCCACCGGCGGGTCACCCTGTTCGCCGCCGCCCGGGCCGCCGGGCTGCCCGGGCCCGCCGTCCTGCCCTGGGCGGACGTGCTGCGCGGCACGTACCGGATCGCCCCGGGCACCGTGCTGCGGGTCGAGTCGCCCGGCGAGGACGAGGAGGTCGACCGGCTGCTGCGCGGCCCCGCCCTCGGCGCGCGCTACGCGCCGACCCGGGTGGAGGGCGGCGCCGCCTGGTACGCGGGGCTGACCGCCGCACTGGCCGGCGTGGCCCGGGCGGTCGGGCGGGCGCCGGGCGCCCGGCTGCTGGCGGACCCGGACGAGATCGCGGTGATGTTCGACAAGCGCCGGGCGCACCGGCGGCTGGCGGACGCCGGGGTCCCGGTGCCGCGCGCCCTGGACGGTCCGGCCCCGGGCGGCTGGGCGGAGCTCAAGGAGCGGCTGGCCGCCGCCGGGCTGCACCGGGTGTTCCTGAAGCCCGCGCACGGCTCCTCGGCCTCCGGGGTGGTGGCGCTGCAGTTCGGGCCGCGCGGGCAGCTGCTGGCCACCACCTCGGTCGAGCCGGCCGACGACGGACTGCACAACTCGCTGCGGGTGCGCGGCTACCGGGACGAGCGCGAGATCGCGGCGCTGGTCGACCGGCTGGCGCCGGACGGCCTGCACGTCGAGCAGTGGGTGCCGAAGGCGGCGCAGCGCGGCCGGGCCGCCGACCTGCGGGTGGTGGTGGTCGCGGGCCGCGCCACCCACGTGGTGGTGCGCACCAGCGGCCACCCGATGACCAATCTGCACCTGGGCGGCGCCCGCGGGGACACCGGGCTGGCCCGGGAGGCGGCGGGCCCGGCCTGGCCCCGGCTGCTGGAGACCGCCGAGCGGGCCGCGGCCTGCTTCCCGAACTCGCCGATGGCCGGGGTGGACGTGCTGCCGACCGCGGCCTGGCGGCGCGGGCTGGTGGGCGAGGTGAACGCCTTCGGCGACCTGCTGCCCGGCCTGACCGGGCTGCCCGGCGGCCCCGCCGAGGGGCTGGACACCTACGGCGCCCAGCTCGCCGCCCTGCTGCCCCACCTCGAGCCCGCACCACCGACCGGAGCCACCCGATGAACGATCAGATACCCGACATGCGGCAGGTGGTCGGCAGCCACGACCTGCTGCTGGTGACCCTGGACACGCTGCGCTTCGACGTCGCCGAGGAGCTGGCGGCGGCGGGCCGGATCCCGCACCTGGCGGCGTTCCTGCCGGGCGGGCGGTGGGAGCGCCGGCACTCCCCCGGCAGCTTCACGTACGCCTCGCACCAGGCGATCCTGGCGGGCTTCCTGCCCACTCCGGCGCGCCCGGACGGGCCGCACCCGCGGCTGTTCGCGGCCCGGTTCGCGGGCTCCGAGTCCACCGAGTCCCGCACCTGGGTGTTCGACACCCCGGACCTGCCGTCGGCGCTGGCGGCCGCCGGGTACCGGACGGTCTGCATCGGCGGGGTCGGGTTCTTCAACAAGCAGGGCCCGCTGGGGTCGGTGCTGCCGGGGCTGTTCCAGGAGAGCCACTGGGAGCCGGAGATGGGCGTGCCCTCGCCGACCTCGTTCGAGGCGCAGGTGGCCCGCGCCGAGGAGGTCTGTGCGCGGCAGCCGGCCGGGCAGCCGCTGTTCCTGTTCGTGAACGTCTCGGCGCTGCACCAGCCGAACTGGTTCCACCTGCCGGGCGCCGCCCGCGAGCACGGCGACACCCGGGCCAGCCACGCGGCCGCGCTGGAGTACGTGGACGCCCACATCGGGCGGCTGTTCACCGCGATGAGCCGCCGCCGGCCGTGCTTCGCGATCGTCTGCTCCGACCACGGCACCGCGTACGGCGAGGACGGCTACACCGGCCACCGGATCGGCCACGAGGTGGTCTGGACGGTCCCGTACGCGCACTTCACCGTCCCCGCCGCCGGGTCCGCCGAGGAGGCAGCCGCATGACCACCGTGAGCACCGCCGCCGGGGGCCCGGACGCGGCCGCCGAGGCCCTGCGCCCGTACCAGTCGTACGTCTACGCGTACCCGCACAAGACCGCCTACCGGGCGCTGCCCGAGCGGCCGGAGCTGGGCGCGCTGTGGGCGGGCGAGCCGCAGCACGCGCTCTCGCTGTACCTGCACATCCCGTTCTGCGAGGTGCGCTGCGGCTTCTGCAACCTGTTCACCCGGATCGGCAGCCCGGAGGGCCTGACCACGGCCTACCTGGACGCGTTGGAGCGGCAGGCCACCGCGGTCCGGGCGGCGCTGGACCCGGACGCCCGGTTCGCGCTGGCGGCGTTCGGCGGCGGCACCCCGACCTATCTGACGGCCGCCGAGCTGACCCGGCTGTGCGACATCGCCGAGCAGCGCGCGGGCGTCGACCTGCGGGCCGTCCCGCTGTCGGTGGAGGCCTCCCCGGACACCTGCACCGCCGACCGGCTGGCGGTGCTGGCCGAACGCGGCACCACCCGGCTGAGCCTCGGCGTGCAGTCGTTCCTGGACGAGGAGGCCCGCTCGGCGGTGCGTCCGCAGAAGCGGGCCGCGGTCGAGGCCGCGCTCGGGCGGATCCGGGCGGCGGGCTTCCCGGTGCTCAACATCGACCTGATCTACGGCATCGACGGCCAGAGCGAGGCCAGCTGGCTGCGCTCGCTGGACGCCGCGCTGGCCTGGCGGCCGGAGGAGCTGTACCTGTACCCGCTGTACGTGCGGCCGCTGACCGGTCTCGGCCGGCGGCCGGCCGAGGCCACCGGGGCCGGCTGGGACGCCCAGCGCCTGGCCCTGTACCGGGCCGGCCGGGACCACCTGCTGGCCAACGGCTACCAGCAGGTGTCGATGCGGATGTTCCGCCGGGCCGGCTCCCCGGCGGGCGACAGCGAGTACGCCTGCCAGACCGACGGCATGGTGGGTCTGGGCTGCGGCGCCCGCTCGTACACCTCCCGGCTGCACTACTCCTTCGACTACGCGGTCAACGCCGGCCAGGTGCGCGGCATCATCGACGACTACGTGGCCACCGAGGACTTCTCCCGGGCCGAGCACGGCCGCTGGATGGACGACGGCGAGGCCCGCCGCCGCCACCTGATCCAGTCCGTGCTGCAGGCCGAGGGCCTGGACCTCGCCGGGTACCGGCTGCGCTTCGGCAGCTCGCCGGCCGAGGACTTCCCCGCCGAGCTGGCCGAGCTGACGGAGCGCGGCTGGCTGGAGGGGCGGCCGGAGCGCCTGGTGCTGACGCCGGAGGGGCTGGCGTACTCGGATGCGATCGGCCCGCTGCTGTTCTCGGCCGAGGTGCGGGAGCGGATGAACGCGTACGAGGCGAAGTGACGGTCTTCCTGGGCCTGCCGGGGCAGGCGGCGGCCCCCGCGCCGCAGCCGCCGGACGAAACGCAGCCACCGGACCGAGCGCCGCTGCCGGGCCGGACGCAGCCGCCGGACCCGGCGGGGCCGCTGGACCTGACGGTCCTGTACCGGGGTCCGCTGGCCTCCTGCGACTACGACTGCCCGTACTGCCCGTTCGCCAAGCGCCGGGACGCCCCGGCGCAGCTGCGGGCGGACCGGGCGGCGCTGGAGCGGTTCACCGCCTGGGCGGCGGCGCAGCGCGGGGACACGCTGTCGCTGCTGTTCACGCCGTGGGGCGAGGGGCTGGTCCGGTCCTGGTACCGGCGGGCGCTGGTGGAGCTGAGCCGGCTGCCGCACGTGCGGCGGGTGGCGATCCAGACCAACTTCAGCTGCCGCACCGACTGGCTGGCCGACGCCTGCCTGGACACCCTGGCGTTCTGGATCACCTACCACCCCGGTCAGGTCACCCGGGAGCGCTTCCTCGCGAAGTGCCGGGAGCTGACGGCGCTGGGCGCGCGGTACAGCGTGGGCGTGGTCGGCGAGCCGGAGCACCTGGCCGCGGCCCGGCGGCTGCGGGCGGAGCTGCCGCCGGAGGTGTACCTGTGGGTCAACGCCGCCGACGGCCGGAGCTACACCGACCGCGAGGCCGCCGACTGGACGGCGCTGGACCCGCTGTTCGGCTACAGCCGCGACCCGCACCCCAGCGGCGGCCGCCCGTGCCGGACCGGTGAGTCGGTGATCTCGGTGGACGGCGACGGCACGGTCCGCCGCTGCCACTTCGTCCGCCCCCCGCTGGGCAACCTGTACGACGGCTCGTACCGGGCCGAACTGCGGCCGCGGCCCTGTCCGCTGCCGGTGTGCGACTGCCACATCGGCTACGTGCACCTGGAGACGCTGCCGCTGTACGACGTCTTCGCGGGCGGGGTGCTGGAGCGCATCCCGTTCGCCGGCTGACGGCGTGCCGGTGCGGGTCAGCCGGTCTTCGGCAGGCCGGGCGGGTTGATCTCCGAGGTCGGGACGGCCTCGCTGTCCAGGCCCCAGCGCTTGAGGACCTGGGCGTAGGTGCCGTTCCCGAGCACCTCGTTGATGGCGCCGTTGAGCGCCTTGACCAGGCCGTTGTCCTTCTTGGTGGTGGCGGCGATCTTGCCGAGGACCTGGTCGCCGGCGCCGGAGTAGGTGCCGATCACCTCGGTCTCGCCGGTCTGGGCGGCGTGGAAGGCGGCGGTCGGGTTGGGGCCGAGGTAGGCGTCGATCCGGCCGGAGGCGAGCGCCAGGTAGTAGTCGGAGGAGTTCTGGAAGTACTTGATGTCCACCGGCTCGAGACCGGCCTTGACGTTGGCCTCGTTCCAGGCGATCAGCAGCTTCTCCTGGTTGGTGCCGGAGGCGACGGCGATGGTGTGCCCGGCGACGTCCTTCGGGCCGGTGACCTTCCAGCCGGCGCCCTTCTTGGCCTCGAAGCCGAGGATGTCGAGCCGGTAGGTGGCGAAGTCGTACTTCTCCTTGCGGGCCTCGGTGACGGTGATGTTGGTGAGGCCGACGTCGTACTTGCCGCTGTCGAGACCGACGAAGACGTTCTCCCAGGAGACCGGGTTGAGTTCGACCTTCAGGCCCAGCACGTCGCCGATCAGGTAGGCGAGGTCGGGTTCGGCGCCGATGATGGTCCGGTCGTCGGTGGCGTGGAAGTCCAGGGGTGGCACGGTGCCCAGTGAGTCGACCACTTGGAGGGTGCCTCTCCTGCGGATCTCGTCCGGGACCAGCGCGGCGATCGCGTCCACCTTGGCGGTGGTCACTCTCTTCTGGTCCGGCGTCAGGTTCACGGCGATCCCGTTCGGGGCCACCGTGCCCTTGGCGGCGCCGAGGTCGGCGGAGGCGCCGGTGGAGGAGCCGCAGGCGGTGAGCGCCAGGGCGGCGGGAAGGGCGGCGGCCAGCACCAGGGCGCGGCGGGGCAGGGGCATGACGGAACTCCGTTTCGGGGAAGGGGCGTTGCCAGGAGGGGTGGTGCCGGGAGGGGTGGTGCCGGGAGGGGTGGTGCCTGGGGGGTGTTGCCGGACGAGATCTAGAGCACCTTGGAGAGGAAGGCGCGGGTGCGTTCGTGCTGCGGGTGGTCGAGGACCTCGGCGGGCGGGCCCTGTTCCACCACCACCCCGCCGTCCATGAAGACCACGGTGTCCGCCACCTCGCGGGCGAAGCCGATCTCGTGGGTGACCACGATCATGGTGGTGCCGCCGGTGGCCAGGTCCTTGATCACGTCCAGCACCTCGCCGACCAGCTCGGGGTCGAGGGCGGAGGTCGGCTCGTCGAAGAGCAGCACCTTGGGTTCCAGCGCCAGCGCCCGGGCGATGGCCACCCGCTGCTGCTGGCCGCCGGAGAGCCGGCGCGGGTAGCTGTCCGCCTTGTCGGCCAGGCCGACCCGGGCGAGCAGCTCCAGGGCGCGGGCCCGCGCCTCGGCCTTGGGGACGCCCAGTGCGCTGACCGGGGCCTCCACCAGGTTCTCCAGCACGGTCAGGTGGGGGAAGAGGTTGAAGTTCTGGAACACGAAGCCGAGCCGGGTACGCTGGCGCAGCACCTCGCGCTCCTTGAGCTCGTACAGCTTGCCGCCGGAGCGGCGGTAGCCGATCAGCTCGCCGTCGATCGCGACGTAGCCGCGGTCGAGCTTCTCCAGGTGGTTGACGGCGCGCAGCAGGGTGGACTTCCCGGAGCCGGACGGACCGAGGATGACCGTCACGGAGCCGGCCTCGGCCCGCAGGTCGACGCCGCGCAGGACGTCGAGCCGTCCGAAGCTCTTGTGGACCCCGCGGATGTCCACCATGGCCGTGGTCACGAGCTGCCTCCCGAGGGTGCGGAGAGCCGGCTCTCCTGGATCTGGCGGACGAGGGCGCGGGCGCGCTGGAGCGGGGTCGGCGGCGGGGTGCGTTCGGCGCCGCGGGCGAAGTACCGCTCGACGTAGTACTGCCCGACCGACAGCAGGGTGGTCAGCAGCACGTACCAGGCGGTGGCCACCATCAGCAGCGGCACCACCCGGCCGGTGCGGCCGTAGACCACCTGCACCTGGTAGAAGAGTTCGCCGATCGCCATCACGTAGACGATCGAGGTGCCCTTGAAGAGCGAGATCACCTCGTTGGCGGCGTTCGGCAGGATGCCGCGCATGGCCTGCGGCAGGACGATCCGCCAGGCCTGCCGCAGCCGCGGGATGCCGAGCGCCGCCGCGGCCTCCAGCTGTCCGGCGTCCACCGAGATGACCCCGGCGCGGATGATCTCGGCGGCGTAGGCGGCCTGGTGAAGGGCCAGGCCCAGGACGGCGGCGCCGAGGGCGCCGAGCACGTCCATGGTCTCGAACTCCCAGACGGTCGGCCCGAACGGGACACCGAGGCCGAGCCGCTTGTACAGGTACGAGAGGTTGAACCAGAAGACCAGCTGGACGATGAGCGGGATCGACCGGAAGGCCCAGATGTACGTCCAGGCGATGGTCTGCAGGATCGGGCTGCGCGACAGCCGCAGGGCGGCGATCACCGCGCCCAGCGCGAAGCCCAGGACCGTTCCGTAGCAGGTGAGTTGGAGGGTGGTCCCGACGGCGCGCAGGATGCTGTCGGTGGCCAGGTAGGCCCGGAAGGTGGGCCAGTCCCAGCCGGGGTTGGTGGCGAGGCCGTTCAGGAACTGCGCGACCACCACGACCGCGGCGGCCCCGGCCAGCCACCGCCAGGGGTGGCGGGCCGGGACGACGGGCAGCACGGCCGGGTCGCCGGCGCTCGCGGACGGGTGCTTCTCGGAGGAGCGTCCCCCGGGCGGATGTGTCCCGGGCGGGTGTGTCCCGGGCAGAGGTTTCTCGGGCGGATGTGTCTCGGGGGCGGCGACGGTCATGGCGGCCGGGTCCTCCGTTCGAGCCAGCGTCCGGCTGGCGGGGGTGTGCGGCACGGGATCAGCGGCGGCGGATCACGGGTGCTCGGGCGGGCTGATCAGCGATTCGGGGATGGCCGAGTCGGTGGTGCCCCACTTCTGCAGGATCCGGCCGTAGGTGCCGTCCTTGATCAGCTGATTGACCGCGGCCTGGAACGCCGGGGTGAGCGGCGAGCCCTTCTTGAACGCGAAGCCGACGTCCAGCCGGTGGAACTCGCCCAGGAACCGGGTCCCGGAGGCCGGCCGGCTCGCCTGGTAGCGCAGCCCGTTGATGGTGGACATCACCACGTCGACCCGGCCCTGCTGGAGGCCGGTCAGGGTGGCGCCGCTGTCGGCGAAGGCCCGGACCTCGTACGGCTTCTTGCCGGCGTCGGTGCACACGCTCTTCTTCGCGTTCAGCGTGGTCTCGAAGGTGGTGCCGACGCCGGTGCCGATGGTCAGGCCGCAGAGCTGGACCAGGTCGGTGACCGGCTGGAGGGCGGTGTTGTCCTGCTTCACGGCGAAGCCCTGGCCGTCGTCGATGTACGTGACGAAGTCGATGGTCTTGAGGCGCGCCGTGGTGACGCCGAAGTTCCCGGCGCCCAGGTCGTACTTGCCGCTGTCCAGCGCCGGGAGGATGGTCTCGAAGGCGGCCTCCTCGCGCTGGATGGTGATGCCCAGCACCTTGGCCACCGCGTCCGTGAAGTCGACGTCGATGCCGGCCGCCTTCTTGACCGCGGGGTCGGGGAAGTAGGCGCTGGGCGGGGTGCCCCCGGCGCCGCCGAGCCTGAGGGTGCCCGCGGTACGGACCTGCGGCGGCAGCAGCGCGGCGATCGACTCGACCTTCTGCTCGCCCGCCACCACGTCCTGCCCGGCCGCCGGTGCGCCCGGGGCCCCGGCGGCGGCCTGCGGCCCGGCGGCCGGGGCCGAGCTGCAGCCGGCCAGCACCAGGGCGGTGGCGGCGGCGAGCACGGCCGGGAGTGCGCGTCTCACGGTGCGGAGCCTTTCGACGGGCCGGCGGGGTGCCGGTCGGTGAGGTGCTTCTCGAAGGGGAGCGGGCGGAACTCCGGCGGGTCGGGGTCCGGATCGGACAGCGGGGTGTAGCCGGCCGCCAGGTAGAGCTGCTCGGCCTCGGGCTGGCGCGGCCCGGTGGTGAGGTGGATCCGCCGGTAGCCGCCCGCCGCGGCGGCCCGCTCCAGTTCGGCCAGCACCCGCCGGGCGAAGCCCCGGCGGCGGTGCGCGGAGTGCGTCCACATCCGCTTGATCTCGGCGGTGGTGTCGTCGTAGCGGCGGTACGCCCCGCCGGCCACCGGCTCGCCGTCGGCCAGCAGGAGCAGCAGCAGGCCGTGCGGCGGGGCGAACTCCTCGGCCGGGTAGCGTGCCATCTCGGCGTGCCCGCCGGGCCCGTACCGGGTGACGTACTCGTGGGTGAGTTCGCGCACCAGCGGTTCGGTCAGCGGGTCGCCGAGCCGGACCCGCTGGACCTCGAACAGCGGGGTGCTCACGCCTGCACCGCGATCAGCCGGTGCCGGTCGCGCTCCTCGGCGGCGGCCTCGGCGGCGGCCCGCTCGGCGGCCTTGGCCGCGTCCCGCCGGGCGACCTCCTCGCGGACGATCGGGATGACGTGCCGGCCGAAGTCGATGGCGTCGCCGACCAGGTCGTAGCCGCGGGCGGAGAGGATGTCGGCGCCCAGGTCGTAGTAGTCCAGCAGGGCGGCGGCCACCGTCTCCGGGGTGCCGACCAGCGCGTTGGAGTTGCCGGCGCCGCCGGTGGCGGCGGCGGTCGGGGTCCACAGCGCGCGGTCGTAGCGCTCGCCCTGCTCGGCGATCTCGATCAGCCGCTGGGAGCCGGTGTTCTGCGGCGCGCCGCCGACACCGCGGCGGACCAGGTCCCCGCCGGACTCCCGCCGGGCCTTGATCGCGGCGACCGTGCGGTGGGCCTTCTCCCAGGCGAGTTCCTCGGTCGGCGCGATGATCGGCCGGAAGGCCACCTGGATCCGCGGGGTGTCGGTGCGGCCGGCGGCGCGGGCGGCCTCCTTGACCCGTTCGATCTGCTCGGCGGTGGCGGCCAGCGGCTCGCCCCAGAGGCAGTAGATGTCGGCCTCGGCGCCGCCGGCCGCGTAGGCGGCGGGCGAGGAGCCGCCGAAGGAGACGTTCGGGCGGGGCTGCTGGACGGGGAAGACGTCCGAGACGAAGTCGTTGAACCGGTAGTACTCGCCCTCGTGGTCGAAGGGCTCGCGGCTGGTCCAGGCCTGCTTGACGATGCCGATGTACTCGCGGGTGCGGGCGTAGCGCTGGTCCTTGGTCAGGAAGTCGCCCTCGCGCTGCTGCTCGTGGTCGCTGCCGCCGGTGATGAAGTGCACGGTGAGCCGGCCGTCGCTGATCCGGTCCAGGGTGGCGAAGGTCTTGGCGGCGAACGTCGGGTAGGAGACGTTGGGGCGGTGGGCCAGCAGGATCTGGAGCCGGTCCACCTTGGCGGCCAGGTAGGCCGCGGACGGCGCGGGGTCGGGGGCGCCGGCGCCGTACGCGAACAGGACCCGGTCCCAGCCGTGGTCCTCGTGGGCCCGGGCCAGGCGCAGGGTGTAGTCGCGGTCGAAGGCGGCGGTGGTGCGGGGCGTGGTCTCCGAACCGTCGCCGGTGGCGGCGATACCGAGGAACTCGACGGGCATGGGTGCTGGCCTTTCCTTGCGGGTGCGGGCCTGCCGAGGGGCGGCCCGGCGCGGGAGGTGCTGGCAGGGCGGGAGGTGCGGGACGGGTGCCAAATGGGCGGCGCGGCGGGGCGCGCCGACGTGGGCGGGACGGGCGAACCGGCCGTCAGGCAGCGGAGTGTGACGGGAGATCGGCGGAGAGGGGAAAGAGTTCTGGCGGCAGCGCACGCCTGTCGTTCCGTCGGCTACGACGGCTTCCCGGCCCCGCGACGGGGCGGACCGAGGGAGGTCTCCGAGGGGAGATGGGGCCGGTCAGGCGGCCCGCTGCCGGGTCAGCCGCAACACGCCGCGGACCACACCCGACCGAAGTCGATGTGGCCGCGCGTGACCAGACGCTGCTCGGCATTCATGCCGTCAGTTGACCAGCGAACCTCCGCGTTCGTCAACCACCGTCCGAAATCGGCCCGCCGTACCGCCGTCCCGGCCCGGGCGGCGGACCTTGACACGGCGGGGCAGCGCCCACGTACGATCGGCCGCGGAGTGAGTGCGTATCCGGAACCGGGCCAACCGGCCCGGATCCAGGCCGGGTTGAGGGACCCGGCGCGCGCGTGACGGACAGTCGGCCCCCGCCTGCCCGCTCGCATCTGGAGCCCCGCCATGGCCACGTCGCCCGACGTCCTGCCCCTCGCCGCCTCCTCCCCGCCACCCGGACGCCCGGGCCCGGCGCGCCCGGCCTCGCCCCCGGACACCGCCGAACTGCCGATCGTGCCGCGCCGCCGCCCCGGCCGGCTGGCCGCGGCCGCCGTGGCGCTGCTGCTGCTCGCGATGGCGCTCAACTCCGTGGTCCGCAACCGGGCCTTCCAGTGGGAGGTGGTGGGCCAGTACCTGACCACCACCGCGATCACCCGCGGCCTGCTGCTGACGCTGTGGCTGACCGCGCTGGTGATGGTGCTCGGCTTCGCGCTGGGCACCCTGCTGGCGCTGGCCAGGCTGTCCGGCAACCCGGTGCTGCAGGCCTTCGGCTGGGGGTTCGTCTGGGTGTTCCGGGCGACCCCACTGCTGGTCCAGCTGCTGTTCTGGTTCAACATCGGCGCGCTCTACCCGCACCTGGGGGTGGGGGTGCCGTTCGGCCCGGAGTTCCTGAGCGTGCGGACCGTCAACCTGCTCGGGCCGGTCCTCACGGCGGTGATCGGGCTCACCCTGCACGAGGCCGCGTTCGCCGCCGAGGTGGTGCGCAGCGGGATCCTCTCGGTCGACCAGGGGCAGCTGGAGGCGGCCGCCTCGCTGGGGCTGTCGCGGCGCCGGGTGCTGCGGCGGATCGTCGTCCCGCAGGCGATGCGGACGATCGTGCCGACGGCCGGGAACATGCTGATCGGCACGCTGAAGGGCACCTCCATCGTCAGCGTGCTGGCGGTGCAGGACCTGCTGTACTCGGCGCAGCTGGTCTACAACCAGACGTACCAGGTGATCCCGCTGCTGATGGTGGCCACGCTCTGGTACATCGGGGTGACCAGTGTGCTGTCGGTCGGCCAGTACTACCTGGAGCGGTACTACGCCCGCGGCGCCACCCGGGACGGGCTGCCGCCGACCCCGCTGCAGCGGGTGCGGGCGCTGTGGCGCGGGCCGGCCGCCGGGGTGGCGGGGGCGGCCCGGTGAGCACCCTGGTGATCGTGGGGGCCGGGCCGCGCGGCACCGGCCTGCTGGAGCGGCTGGCCGCCAACGCCGCCGAACTGCTGCCGCCCGGCGCGCCGTTGGAGATCCACCTGGTGGATCCGTACCCGCCGGGCGGCGGCCGGATCTGGCGGGAGCGGCAGTCGCCGCTGCTGCGGATGAACTCGATGGCCGAGGACGTGACCATGTTCACCGATGCGACCTCGACCGCGCAGGGGCCGGTCCGCCCCGGGCCTTCGCTCGCCGAGTGGGCCCGCGAGCCGGAGCGGTACCCGCCGTACCGGCCGGTGGCCGATCCGCGGATCCGGGCCGAACTGGCGGCCCTGCGGCCGACCGACTTCGCCACCCGGCAGGCCCAGAGCGCCTACCTGGACTGGGTGTTCCGCCGGGCCGCGGCCGACCTGCCCGCGCACGTCACGCTGACCGTGCACCGGGACACCGCCCGCTCGCTGACCGGCCCGCCGGACGGCCCGCAGCTGGTGGAGCTCTCCGACCGGGTGCTGGTGGCCGACCAGGTGGTGCTGACCCTCGGCCACCTGGAGCCGGCGGCGGACCCGCGGCACCGCGAGGCGGCCCGGTTCGCCGCCCGGCACGGCCGCTTCCACCTGCCGCCGGCCTTCTCCTCCGATGCCGACCTGTCCGCGCTCGCCCCGGGTGAGCACGTCCTGGTGCGCGGCTTCGGGCTGGCCTTCGTCGATCTGATGGCGCTGCTCACCGAGGGCCGGGGCGGCCGGTTCGAGGAGGGCCCCGACGGCCTGGTGTACCGGCCGTCGGGCCGCGAGCCGGTGCTGCACGTGGGCTCGCGGCGCGGTGTGCCGTACCACTCCAAGACCGGCTACCGGCTGCAGGGCCCGCCGGCGCCGCTGCCCCGGTACTTCGACGCGGCGGCCGTGGACGCCCTGACCGCGCGGCCCGGTCGGCTGGAACTGCGGCGCGACGCCTGGCCGTTGATGGCCAAGGAGATCGGCTTCGGCTACTACCACGAGCTGTTCCACGCGCATCCGGAGCGCACCGCGCTGCCCTGGGCGCGGTTCCTGACCGGCTACGACCGGCTCGGCTGGTACGACCCGGAACTGGCGGAGCTGGTCGCGGGGGCGGTCCCCGACCCGGCCGACCGGCTGGACTTCGAGCGGCTGGACCGGCCGCTCGACGGGGTCCGGCTCGCCGACGGCGAGCAGTTGCAGCGGCACCTGCGCGGCTACGTCGCGGCCGACGCCGACCGCCGGGCCGACCCGCGGTACAGCGCCGACCTCGGTGCCTTCCTCGCCCTGCTGTCGCTGTACGGGCAGCTGCCGCGGCTGCTCGCCTCCGGCCGGCTGTCGGCCCGGTCGGTGGCGCGGGAGCTGGACGGCTGGTGGTTCGGCTTCTTCAGCTTCCTGGCCTCGGGTCCGCCGGGGTTCCGGCTGCGGCAGCTGCTGGCGCTGTCCGAGGCGGGGGTGGTGCGGTTCCTGGGCGCCGGGGTGGAGGTCGCCCTCGACGGCTCGGACGGCACCTTCGTGGCCACCAGCCCCACCGTGCCCGGCCGGCGGGTGCGGGCCACCGCGCTGATCGAGGGGTACCTGCCGCAGCACGCCCTCGCCCGCACCGCGGACCCGGTGCTGGCCGGGCTGTACCGGGCCGGCCGGCTCACCGAGGAGGAGGTCCGCGACGACGGGCACCACTACCGCTCGGGTCTGATCGTCACCACCGTGCCGGACGGGCGGATCCTCGACCCGGTGCTCGGGGGCGCCCCGCACCCGCGCCGCACCGCGCTCGGCCCGCCGACCAACGGCCGCTCCCAGGCCGCGTTCGCCCGTCCGCGCACCGACGCGCCCGCGTTCCGCCAGAACGACGCGGCGGCGCGCGCCCTGTTGCGGGCGCTGGTGGGCGCGGCGGCGGTCCCGGCCGGGCCGTGACCGCCGCCGGCGGGGTCAGGCGGGCCCGGCGGGCCGGCCGAGCGCGAGGGTGGTGACCTGTTCGACGGTCAGGTGGTCGGGCGCGCCGTAGATCCGGTCGGCGAGGCCCTTGAGGCCGGTGCGGCGTTCCAGTTCGGAGAGGCAGTCCAGGGCCTCGCGGTCGGTGTCGAAGTCCCACACCGTCAGCCGGTGGACGATCGCGACGGCCTCGATCCAGCCGAGCCCGGGCGGTGCGCCGGGTGCGCGGCCGAGCTGCTGGGCGGCCCGGCCGAGCGCGGTCCTGGCCTCGCCGAGCAGTTCGTGCTCCTCGCCCAGCGCCTGCTGGACCTGCGGCACGAGCTGGACCAGCTGGTGGACGCTCCCGCCGAGGTCGCCGACGGCGGCGGTGTGGGCGGCGTACTGCACGCGGGCCCGCAGCACCCGGGCGTCGTCGGCGCCGACGGCCGCGGTCAGCGCGGGCAGCAGGTCGTGCAGCCGGCGCAGCGCGCCGCCCGCATCGCCCGCGCGTCCCACCTCGGCGGCCAGGTCGAGCCGGGCGGTGAGGGTCTCCGGGTCGCCCGCGCCGAGCGCCTGCGCCATGTCGAGGATGACCTGTTCCAGCAGGTGGATCGCGGCGGCCGGGTCGCCCGCCTCGCCCTGCCGACGGGCGGTCTCGCGCCAGGTGGCCAGGGTGTCCCGGTCGTAGCGGCCGAGTTCGCCGACCATCTCGCGGGCGACCGCCTCCAGCAGCTCGGCGGCGCCCTGCGGGGTCCGGGCCACCTCGGCGGCGGCGCGCAGCCGGATCAGCAGCTCGCGGACGGCGGGCACCGCGTCGGCGGGCGCCTCGGCGGGGCCGAACCGGCCCTGCGGATCCTCGGTGGACGGCGGCATCGGCTGGCTCACTGGCTCGGCACTCCTCGGCGGGCGGGGTCGGGCGGCATTTTTGACGGGGTCGGGCCCGGTCGGGCGCGGCCGGGCGGTTCGGACGCGCAATTCTGGCGCGGGGGCCGGACCGGGTGCCACCCCTGTGGGACCGGATCCGGGCAGTGCGAGGATGGACGGGCAGGGGCACGGCGACGGCGCCACCCCACCAGCAGGAGGTGTCAGCCATGGCCAAGCAGGCCCCCCAGAGCGACCCGGCGCAGGACGCGCCCGAGGTCGGTGCGCCCAAGCACGCGGCGGCCGGGCTCACCGCGGTCGCCAAGAGCCTGCAGATGGCCGGCGAGCAGATGGGCGCCCGGCGGACCCTGGCCACCCTGCGCAAGGTCAACCAGCCGGACGGCTTCGACTGCCCCGGCTGTGCCTGGCCGGAGCCCGGGAAGACGCACACCGCGGAGTTCTGCGAGAACGGCGCCAAGGCGGTCGCCGAGGAGGCGACCGAGCGGCGGATCACCGCGGAGTTCTTCGCCGCGCACCCGGTGTCCGAGCTGGCCGAGCGGTCCGGGTACTGGCTGGGCCAGCAGGGCCGGCTCACCGGGCCGATGCTGCTGGAGGAGGGCGCCACCCACTACACCCCGGTCTCCTGGGAGCGGGCGTTCTCGATCGTCGCGGACGAGCTGAAGGCGCTGGACAGCCCGGACGGCGCGGCCTTCTACACCTCGGGCCGCACCAGCAACGAGGCCGCGTTCGCGTACCAGCTGTTCGCCCGGCAGCTGGGCACCAACAACCTGCCGGACTGCTCCAACATGTGCCACGAGTCCTCGGGCTCGGCGCTGACCGAGACGCTGGGCGTCGGCAAGGGCAGCGTCCACCTGAAGGACCTCTACCAGGCCGACCTGATCATCGTGGCGGGCCAGAACCCGGGGACCAACCACCCGCGGATGCTCTCCGCGCTGGAGCGGGCCAAGCGGGCCGGCGCCAAGGTGGTCAGCGTCAACCCGCTGCCGGAGGCGGGGCTGGAGCGGTTCAAGAACCCGCAGAACGCCCGCGGTCTGGTCGGCGCGGGCACCAAGCTGACCGACCTGTTCCTGCAGATCCGGCTCGGCGGCGACCTGGCGCTGTTCCGGGCGCTGAACCAGCTGGTGCTGGCCGCGGACGGCGGGGTCGACCACGCCTTCATCGCCGAGCACTGCCACGGTTTCGAGGAGTTCGCCGCCGAGGCGGCCGCCACCGAGCGGGCCGAGGTGCTGGCGGCGACCGGCCTGCCGTGGGAGCAGATCGAGGAGCTGGCCGCTCTGGTACTGGCCTCCGAGAAGATCATCGTCTGCTGGGCGATGGGCCTGACCCAGCACAAGCACGCGGTGCCGACCATCCGCGAGGTGGTCAACTTCCTGCTGCTGCGCGGCAACGTCGGCCGCCCCGGGGCGGGGGTCTGCCCGGTGCGCGGACACAGCAACGTCCAGGGCGACCGGACGATGGGGATTTTCGAGCGGCCGAGCGCCGCCTTCCTGGACGCCCTCGGCAAGGAGTTCGACTTCGAGCCGCCGCGCGAGCACGGCCTGGACTCGGTGGACACCATCCGGGCGATGCGCGACGGCCGGGTCAAGGTGTTCTTCGCGATGGGCGGCAACTTCGTCGCGGCCACCCCCGACACGGACGCCACCGAGGCGGCGATCCGCAGCTGCCGGCTGACCGTGCACGTGTCGACCAAGCTGAACCGCTCGCACGTGGTCACCGGCGCCCGGGCGCTGATCCTGCCCACCCTCGGCCGCACCGACCGGGACCGGACCGCGGCCGGGCCGCAGTTCGTCACCGTCGAGGACTCGATGAGCATGGTGCACTCCTCGCGCGGCGGGCTGCGGCCGCCGTCCGAGCAGCTGCTGTCGGAGGTGGCGATCGTCTGCCGGCTGGCGCGGGCCGCGCTGGGCCCGCAGAACCCGGTGCCGTGGGAGGAGTTCGCCGAGGACTACGACACCGTCCGGGACCGGATCTCCCGGGTGGTCCCGGGCTTCGAGGACTTCAACGAGAAGGTCCGCCGGCCCGGCGGCTTCGTGCTGCCGCACGGCCCGCGCGACCGCCGGGCGTTCCCCACCGCCACCGGGAAGGCCAACTTCACCGTCAACCCGCTCACCGCGCCCGAGGTCCCGGCGGGCCGCCTGCTGCTGCAGACGCTGCGCTCGCACGACCAGTACAACACCACGGTCTACGGTCTGGACGACCGCTACCGCGGCATCACCGGCGGCCGCCGGGTGGTCCTGGTGAACCCGGCGGACGCGGCCGAGCTGGGTCTGGCCGACGGCGCGTACACCGACCTGGTGAGCGAGTGGCGGGACGGGGTCGAGCGGCGGGCCCCGCATTTCAGGGTGGTGCACTACCCGGTCGCGCGGGGCGGCGCGGCCGCCTACTACCCGGAGACCAACGTGCTGGTGCCGCTGGACTCCACCGCCGACATCAGCAACACGCCGACCTCGAAGGCCGTGGTGATCCGCTTCGAGCCGGACAGCGGCAGCTGAACGCGGACCGGCCCGGCCCCCCCGCGCGGGGGGCCGGGCCGTCGTGTTCCCGGGCGGCGGCCGGTCAGTCCTGGGCGTGCCCGGTGCCGCTGGGCGAGACCTTCGCGGACGCGGAGGAGGGGTCGGCCGCCGAGGACCCGGACCCGGACGGGGTCCCGGTGGCGGTGGCGGGGTCGCCCGGGGTGGCCGTCCCGGCCGGCGGGGTGCCGGTGGTGGACGGTGTGCCGGTGCCGGTCGTCGGCGCCGACGGGCCCGTCGAGGAGCCTCCGCTCGGGGTGCCGGAGCCGGACGGGGTGCCCGAGCCCGACGGGGTGCCGGACGGGGTCCCGCCGGTGGACGGCGAGGGGGTGGTGTCGGGGGTGGCGGGCGCGGTCGGCGGGGTGACCGGCGGAGCGGGCGGCGCCGGGGTCAGGGTGGACGGCTTGGCGGGGGCGATCCGCACCGCGCCGACCTTGACGTCCGGAACCTTCCAGGCGCCGCCCTTGTCGTCGGCGGCGGCGTCCGGGTCGGGGCGCACCACGCCGAGGATCGGCATCGCGCCGATCTGGGACACCTTGACCACGTCACCGGTGTGCGGCGCCTGCACGATCAGGCCGCCGCCGATGTACATCGCGATGTGGGTGGCCCCGCTGTGGTAGACCACCAGGTCGCCGGCCCGGATCTGGTTCAGCGGGACGTGCTTGAGCTGGGCCCACTGCTCCTGGCTGGTGCGCGGGATCGACACCCCGGCGTGGATCCAGGCCTGCGAGGTGAGGCCCGAGCAGTCGAAGACGTCCGGGCCCGCGCCGCCCCACACGTAGTCCTTGCCGAGCTGGGCGAGCGCGTAGGCGACCGCCTTGCGGCCGGCCTCGGACGGCGTGCGCTCGCCCTTGCCGAGCACGCCGGAGGCGAGGAAGGCCAGCTGGGCCTGGTCGGCCTGCTGCTTCTCCAGCTGCTCCAGCTCGGTGCGCTGGGCGCCGGTCAGCGAGCCGACCAGCTGCTCGACGTCGGCGAGCTTCTTGGTCACCTCGCCCTTGGCCTGCTCCTCCTGGGCGGTCACGGCCTGCTGCTGGGCGAGCGAGAGCTCGGCCTGCTGCTGGAGCACGGTCAGCCCGGCCCGGTCCGCCTTGAGGCGGTCCAGGAACGCCGACTGCGAGCGCCCGGCGGCCTGCAGCAGCTCGGCGATGACCACGGCCTCGTACGGGTCGTCGGCCATCAGCAGCTCGCCGAGCTCGGAGGCGTGGCCGTTGCGGTACTGGGCGGCGGCCAGCTGGGCGGCCAGGTCGCTGCCGGCGTCCACGGCGGCCTGCTGGCGGGTGATCTGGGTCCGCAGGTCGGCGAGGCCGTTCTGAAGTTCGGCGAGCTTGGCCACCGAGCCGTTGTACTGCTCGGTGGCGGCCTCGGCCTGCTGGTAGAGCTGGTGCAGCTGGTCGAGGAGCGGGCCGAGGGTGGCCTTGGCGTCGGCGAGCGGGTCGGCGCCGGGGGCGACGGTCGGCGCGGCCACCGGGGGCACCGGCTCGGGCGCGGCGTACGCGGCACCACCGGCCAGCGACAGCGACAGGGCCGCGGCGGCGAGCACCGCGCCGCACCGCAGGGCGGCCCGCACCCAGGGCCGCAGCCCGGCCGAATCCATCCCCTGTGCAGCGCCCATCGGCCTGTTCTCCCCCATCCGGCGACCCCCGGCCGGGCGTCCCCCCGGCCGATGTACCCGCTGATCCTGCCATGGGAGGGCCGCTGCGGGGCAGATGGCACCGGTACGTACTGATGAACTTCTCATCCTGGCCGCAGGACACTGTGAGACAGGTCTCATCAAAGCATCATCAGATCGGTCATTTCACGCAAAAGTGCTGATCAGGGCCCCTGGCGACCCCGTCCGGACGCCCGCCGGAAACCTCCGAGACACCATCAGAACCCTGATTCCCGACCGAGTTAACCTCCCGTTCACCGAGTCTCCCTACGGTCTGCGTGACACCAGCGTCAGTACGACAACTACGACGATTGTTTGGGTATGGAACACATCACGTTCCTGGTGGCCGTTGTGATCATCACGGCGCTCGCCTTCGACTTCACCAACGGTTTCCACGACACCGCCAACGCGATGGCCACCTCCATCGCCACCGGTGCCCTGCGCCCGAAGGTCGCGGTCGCCATCGCGGCCACCCTGAACTTCGCCGGGGCCTTCCTCTCGGTCAAGGTCGCGACCACCATCTCGGGCGGCATCGTCAACGAGAAGGCCGGACTCCACCCCGAAGTGATCTTCGCGGCCCTGGCCGGCGCGATCCTGTGGAATCTGCTGACCTGGCTCAAGGGCCTGCCCTCCAGCTCCTCGCACGCGCTCTACGGCGGCCTGATCGGCGCCACCGTGGTCGGCGCCGGGGTGAGCGGCGTCAACTTCAGCGTCGTGGTCAGCAAGATCCTGATCCCGGCCGTGGCCGCCCCGCTGGTGGCCGGCGTGGCCGCCTGGGGCGCGACCAAGCTGGCATACCTGATCACCCGCGGCGGCACGGACACCACCACCAAGGGCTTCAAGCGGGGCCAGATCTTCTCCTCCTCGCTGATCTCGCTCGCCCACGGCACCAACGACGCCCAGAAGACGATGGGCATCATCACCCTGACCCTGGTCTCCGTGCACGCGCTGCCCAAGGGCGCGCTGCCGCCGCTCTGGGTGATCATCAGCGCCGGCGGCGCCATCGCGCTCGGCACCTACATGGGCGGCTGGCGGATCATCCGCTCGATGGGCAAGGGCCTGGCCGACATCAAGGCGCCGCAGGGCTTCGCCTCCGAGACCGCCGCGGCCACCGCGATCCTCACCTCCACCCACATGGGCTACGGCCTGTCGACCACCCAGGTCTGCTCCGGCAGCATCATGGGCGCCGGCCTCGGCGGCCCGAAGGGCTTCCTGCGCTGGGCGCTGGTCCGCCGCATGGTCTACACCTGGGGCCTGACCCTGCCGGCCGCCGCGCTCGTGTCGGGCGCCGCCGCGTACGTCGCGGGCCTCGGCGCCTGGGGCGTGGCCGTGGTCGGCGTGGCGCTGGTGACCGGCGCCGGCTCGATGTGGGTCATCTCCCGCCGCCAGCCGGTGAGCGCCGACAACGTCAACGACGTCACCCCGGTCGAGGTCCCCGGCGCCCCCGCGCCGGTCAACCCGACCCCCACCACCACCGCCGTCGCGGCCTGACGGCGAGAGGCAGCCAGACATGAGCATCAAGTGGGCCGCACTCGGCCAGACCGCGGGCTTCAGCCTGCTGATCACCCTCGCGGTGGTCGCCGTCTTCGCCCTCGGCAACCTCGCCCTGAACCGCCGCGAGGCGGCCGTGAAGGCGCGTGCGGCCGGCACGCCCGGCGCCGGCAGCGGCACCCTGGCGCTGGCCGGGGCGGGCGTCTGCTTCACCGCCTGCGCGGGCGTCGTGCTGTACGGCATCTCGCTGATCGCGGGCTGAACCCCGCCCGGTACGCCGAAGGGCCCCGCGGAGCTGCTGCTCCGCGGGGCCCTTCGCCGTCCGCGGGTCAGTCCCTGACCAGCTCCGGGGCCGGCCGGACGGCGGGCTCCTCACCGGTGCGCAGCGGCACCTCGCGGATGAACAGCACCACCAGGAAGGCCAGCAGCGCGAACGGCGCGGCCACCAGGAAGACCAGGCCGACGCCGTGCCCGAAGGCGTCGGTGACCAGCGGCACCAGCGGGCCGGGCAGCCGGTGCAGGTCGGGGATCTCGCCGCCGCCGAGGGCGGCCCCGGCGCCGGGGTTCACGTGGGCGGCGGCGAGGTTCTCGGTCAGGTAGTGCGTCACGCGGTCGGCCAGCAGGGCGCCGAGCGCGGAGACGCCCATCGCGCCGCCCATGGTCCGGAAGAAGGTGACCACGGAGCTGGCGGCGCCCAGTTCGTTGCGGGGGACGGTGTTCTGGACCGCGAGCACCAGGTTCTGCATGGTCAGGCCGAGGCCGACGCCGGTGACCGCCATGGCGAGCGTGAGCGCGCCGTACCCGGTGCCGGCCCGGACGGTGCCGAGCAGGCCGAAGCCGACGGCGAGCAGCAGGGTGCCGGCCACCAGGTAGGCCTTCCACCGCCCGTAGCGGGTGATCAGCCGGCCGGCCACGGTGGAGGAGACGGCGAGGCCGAGGATCATCGGCAGGGTGAGCAGTCCGGCCCGGGTCGGCGACTCCTCCTTGGCCAGCTGGAAGTACTGGCTGAGGAAGGTGGTCGCGCCGTACATCCCGACGCCGACCAGGACGCTGGCCACCGAGGCGAGCGCGACGGTGCGGTGCCGGAACAGGTCGAGCGGGACGATCGGCTCGGCGGCCCGGCGCTCGGCCAGGACGAACAGGACGGCGAGCGCGAGTCCGCCGCCCACCATCAGGGCGCTCTGCCAGGACAGCCAGGCGTAGTTCTTGCCGGCCAGGCTGATCCAGATCATCAGCAGGCTGACCGCGGCGGTGATCAGCAGGGCGCCGAGGTAGTCGATCCGGGCCTTGCGGCGCGGCGCCTCGGGCAGGTGCAGGGTGCGCTGCAGCACCACGATGGCGAGCAGCGAGAACGGGATGCCCACGTAGAAGCACCAGCGCCAGCCGAGCCAGTCGGTGTCGACGATGACGCCGCCGATCAGCGGGCCGCCGATGGTCGCGAGGGCGAAGACGGCTCCGAAGTAGCCGCTGTAGCGGCCGCGCTCGCGCGGCGGGACCATCGCGGCCAGGCAGATCTGGGCCAGTGCGGTGACGCCGCCGGCGCCGATGCCCTGGAGCACGCGGCAGGCGATCAGTTCGCCGGTGTTCTGGGAGAGGCCGGCCAGCGCCGAGGAGGCGATGTAGATCACCAGGGCGATCTGGACCAGCAGCTTCTTGCTGACCAGGTCGGAGAGCTTGCCCCAGAGCGGGGTGGAGGCGGTCAGCGAGAGCAGTGCCGCGGTGATCACCCAGGTGTAGGCGGACTCGCCGCCGTGCAGGTCGGTGAGGATCCGCGGCAGCGCGTTGGAGACGACGGTCGAGGAGAGCACGGCCACGAAGAGGCCGAGCAGCAGGCCGGAGAGGGCTTCGAGGACCTGTCGGTGGGTCATGGGGGTCGTCGGCATACGGATCCTTCGACGGGAGGTTTGTTGCGTTTAGCAACCATACGGAGAAATGGTTGAATGAGGCAACTTTCCAGCCGGCCCGGGCGGGCGCCCGCCACCGCACCCGCACGCCCGGAAACTACTTCATGATATGAAGTATCCATCCGCTTTGCCCTTATATCCAAGGAGCTGTGCGATGACTGAGCCGGCATCAGGTTTCCTGGCCGAACTCAAGGACGCCGTGACCCCCCGGGCCGCCCTGCTCGTGATCGGCGTCCTGCTGCTCCAGCTCGGCTTCATCACCTCGTACGTCGGGGCGCTGCACGACCCCGGCCCGCACGAGCTGTCGATCGCCGTGGTCGCCCCGCCGCAGGCCGCCCCGCAGCTGGTGGCCGGCCTCGAAGCCGTCCCGGACGACGCCGTCCGGGCCTCCACCGCCCCCGACCGGGCCACCGCCGAGGCCCGGATCAAGGACCAGAAGATCTACGCCGCCTGGCTGGTCGACCCCGCCGGCACCCGCGACACCCTGCTGGTCGCCGACGCCCGCGGCCCGGCCGCCGCGCGGGCCGCCACCGAGATCGTCACCGCGCTCGAGCAGCGGCAGGGGCGCACCCTCGCCGTCGAGGACGTCGTCCCGCTGGCCGACGGCGACGCCGAGGGCCTGTCCTCCTTCTACCTGGTGGTCGGCTGGTGCGTCGGCGGCTACCTGGTCGCCTCGATCCTCGGCATCAGCGCCGGCTCCCGGCCCGCCAACACCCACCGGGCACTGATCCGGCTGGGCACCCTGGCCGTCTACTCGGTGACCGCCGGGATCGGCGGTGCGGTGATCATCGGCCCGGTGCTGGGCGCGCTGCCCGGCTCCGTCTGGCCGCTGGTCGGCCTCGGCTCGCTGGTGGTGTTCGCGGTCGGCGCGATCACGATGGCGATGGAGTGCCTGTTCGGCATCGTCGGCATCGGCCTCGCCGTGCTGGTCTTCGTGGTGCTGGGCAACCCCAGCGCCGGCGGGGTCTTCCCACCGCCGCTGCTGCCGCCGTTCTGGCGGGCCATCGGGGCCTGGATCCCGAATGGCGCCGGCACCGACGTGGCCCGCTCCCTCGCCTACTTCGACTCCACCGGCATCACCGTGCCGCTGCTGGTGCTGGCCGCCTGGGCGGCGGTCGGCGTCGCGGTCACCCTGGCCACGGTGGTGCGCCGGCCCGGCGGCGAACCGCCCGCGGCCGCCCTCTGACGGCCGGCCCGGCCCCGGGCGGCGTACGTCCGGCGGTCAGACCCGCTCGGAGGCCCGGCGCCCGGGCTCCACACGGGGCGAGAGCCGGGTGAAGACGAACCGGTTCATCGCCCAGAACCGGAACGCCATCGCCAGCAGCGTCCCGACGATCATCCCGCTGAGGAAGTCGGCCGCCTCCTGGGTGAGGTGGCCGACCTGCGGTTCACGCAGCTCCAGCACGTACCGGGAGAAGGCCAGCGGCAGGTCGTTGACCACGATCGCCACCGCGCTGACCGCGAAGTACATCGCCGCCTCGCGCTGCCGCCCGGCGGCCCGGAACGACCACTGGCGGTTCAGCACGTACGAGAGCACGGTGGCGATCAGGGTCGCGATGGTCAGCGCGAGCACCGGCTTGTCGTGCAGCACGGTGAGCTTCAGCCCGAAGTTGATCACCAGGGTCAGGGCGAAGCAGGTACCGCCCACCATCATGAACTTCACCAGCTTGCGGTGTTTCACCAGGAACGGGCGGTACCGCTTCGGTACCCGGATCAGGGCGCGCTGAGTGGGCGACGGCACGGCGAAAGTGTTGCACGTCACACCGCCCGGCCGGTATTCGGCGCGGGGGCGTGGCGCCGGTCCGCGCCCCCGCCGTCACCTCTCGGCGATCCGCAGCACCCCGGTGGTGGTGCCCTGGAGCACCACCCGGCCGGGTGCCACGGTCCCGGCCATCTGCAGGGTGTCGAAGACGAAACCGCTGCCCAGCCACGTGGTGCGGACCACCGCGCCGGTCGCCGGGTCGATCTCGGCGTAGGAGTAGGGGTCCAGGATCGAGGCGGCGTCCGTTCCGGGGATCACCGGGGAGCGCAGCACGGTGCGGATCAGCCCGTCGGCGGTGGACAGCCGGGGCACGGCCGCCGACCGCAGCCGGTTGTCCCAGACCAGGTCGCAGCCGGAACCGTCGGCCCGGACGTCCACCCGGCTGAACCCGCCGGTGAAGGCGGCCGAGGCGGGCACGCTCGGCCCGGCCCCGTCGGGCAGCTTCGGGTACGGGTAGCCGTAGGTGCCGGCCACGAAGACCGCGTTGCCGGCCGCGATCGGCGAGTTCTCGCTGCCGCTGCCGCCCGCCCTCAGCACCGGCACCGAGCAGACCTGCTCGCCGCTGCCGGTCCGGTACACCAGCAGGTGGACGGTGGGCGCGGCGTTGTCGACGACCGTCAGGTAGTCGGTGCCGGTGGCCGGGCCGAAGAAGGTCGGGGTGGAGCCGGTCCCCCAGCTGAGCTGGCCCGGCTTGCGGCCCGGCCCCCGGTCGTACGGCTGCCGCCAGGCGATCCGCGGGGTGCCGTCGGCGTCGGCGGTCAGCAGGTAGGTGGCGTGGGTGGTGGCGACGGCGGTGCCCCCGGGCGCGGTGGAGATCGAGTTGGCGATCTGCTCGCCCGCCGGGAGCGCCAGGGTCCGTACCGCGCCGGTACGGTCGTCGGCGGTGCCGACCACCCCCTTGCCGGTGGCGAACCAGACCCGGCCCTGCCAGTCCGGCGACAGCCCGGTGACCGCGTCGCCGTCGGGGACGGCCCCGGCCAGCGGCAGCCGGCCGTCGACGAACAGCTCCCAGCCGCCCGCGGCGGTCCGGCGGTGGCCGATCCGCAGCAGGTCGCGGTCACCGTCGACGGCCACCAGCCGGTCGCGCTGGTCCAGGTAGGCGTACACCCCGCCGAGCAGCGAGCCCTTGGCGAGCGGCAGCTCGGCCAGCGAGCGGCCGTCGGTCGGGTCCAGCAGGTGGACGGTCGGGGTCAGGCCGAAGATCGCGGTGCACAGCGCCACCGGGTAGCCGTCGGCGCCGACCAGGACGGTCGGGCAGGCCGAGGCCAGCGCGGTGCGGTGCGAGGTCAGCGCCGTGCCGGGGCGCGGGCCGGGCAGCCCGGTGGCGTCGGAAGAACCGGTGTCGCCGTGCATGGTGGCGGTGCCGTCGGGGCCCGCGTACGGGTTGTGCGGCGGCAGCGGGCCGAAGCCGGTGGCCGCGGCGGGTCCGGCCGCGGCGGCGGTGAGCAGGGCGGCGACCGCCAGGACGGCGGCGCGGGCGGGCAGCGCGAAGCGCATAGGGGTGTCCCGTCAGGTGTGAGGAGGGTCGGACCGCGCGGCGGTGCACACACCCGGACGTGCTCCCGGCCACGGCCGGGCGGGGACACCGCGATCAGAGCGCGGTGCGACAGCTCGCGGAGCACGCGTACGCCAGGTCGACGTCGAGTCGACGGCTCAGGTACGCGTGGCGATGCATGGGGCCAGCCTGACGTACTGACGGACCGTCTCACAACGGTGTCTCAGAGTGCGGGCGGGACAGCCCGCGAGGGGCGCCGGGATGGTCCCGGCGCCCCTCGCTCCCACGGCCGCGCCCTACGCCGCGACCAGCACCTCGGCCGGCTCCAGGGCCAGCTTCAGCACCTCCCGGACATCGGACACCGGGTGCACGGTGAGGCGCTCCAGCACCTCGGCCGGGACGTCGTCCAGGTCGGGCTCGTTGCGCTTCGGGATGATCACCGTGGTGATGCCCGCCCGGTCGGCGGCCAGCAGCTTCTGCTTCACCCCGCCGATCGGCAGCACCCGCCCGGTCAGCGAGACCTCACCGGTCATCGCCACGTCGGTGCGCACCTTGCGCCCCGAGAGCAGCGAGGCCAGCGCGGTGGTCATGGTGATGCCCGCGCTCGGACCGTCCTTGGGCACGGCACCGGCCGGCACGTGCAGGTGGATGCCCTGCTCGCGCAGCCCGGTGACGGGCAGCTCCAGTTCGGCACCGCGCGACCGCAGGAAGGAGAGCGCGATGTGCGCGGACTCCTTCATCACGTCGCCCAGCTGACCGGTCAGGGTCAGCCCGGTCGAGCCGGTCACCGCGTCCGCCAGCGAGGCCTCGATGTAGAGGACGTCGCCGCCGGCGCCGGTCACGGCCAGCCCGGTCGCCACCCCGGGGACGGCCGTGCGCCGCTCGGCCGGCTCCTGGGCCGACTCGGGCACGTGGTGCGGCCGCCCGATCAGGGCCCGCAGGTCGTCCGGGCCGATCGCGGCGGGCAGCGCGCGCTCGCCGAGCTCGCTCTGCGCCGCCACCTTGCGCAGGATCCGGGCGATCGACCGCTCCAGGTTCCGCACGCCCGCCTCCCGGGTGTACTCCCCGGCCAGCCGGCGCAGCGCGCCCTCGTCCACCGTGGCGTCCTCGGTGCGCAGCCCGGCCTTCTCCAGCTGCCGGGGCAGCAGGTGGTCACGGGCGATGACGACCTTCTCGTCCTCGGTGTAGCCGTCCAGGCGGACCAGCTCCATCCGGTCGAGCAGCGGCTCGGGGATGGCCTCCAGCACGTTGGCGGTGGCGAGGAACACCACGTCGGAGAGGTCCAGCTCGACCTCCAGGTAGTGGTCGCGGAAGGTGTGGTTCTGCGCCGGGTCCAGCACCTCCAGCAGGGCGGCCGCCGGGTCGCCCCGGTAGTCGGAGCCGACCTTGTCGATCTCGTCGAGCAGCACCACCGGGTTCATCGACCCGGCCTCCTTGATGGCCCGCACGATCCGGCCGGGGATGGCCCCGACGTAGGTGCGGCGGTGGCCGCGGATCTCGGCCTCGTCCCGGACGCCGCCGAGCGCGACCCGGACGAAGGAGCGGCCCATCGCGCGGGCCACCGACTCGCCGAGCGAGGTCTTGCCGACCCCGGGCGGGCCGACCAGCGCGAGCACCGCGCCCCCGCGGCGCCCGCCGATCAGGCCGAGTCCCTGGTCGGCCCGGCGCTTGCGGACGGCCAGGTACTCGACGATCCGGTCCTTCACGTCCGCCAGACCGGCGTGGTCGGCGTCCAGCACCGCGCGGGCGGCGGCGATGTCGTACGCCTCCTCGCTGCGCTCGTTCCAGGGCAGCTCGAGGACGGTGTCGAGCCAGGTCCGGATCCAGGAGCCCTCGGGCGACTGGTCGGAGGAGCGCTCCAGCTTGTCGACCTCCTTGAGGGCGGCCTCGCGGACCTTCTCCGGCAGCGCGGCGGCCTCCACCCGGGCCCGGTAGTCGGCCTCCTCGTCGGCGGCGTCGCCGTTCAGCTCCGCCAGCTCCTTGCGGACGGCCTCCAGCTGGCGGCGGAGCAGGAACTCCTTCTGCTGCTTGGCCACGCCCTCCTCGACGTCCTTGCGGATGGTGTCGTTGACCTCCTCCTCGGCGAGGTGGTCGCGCAGCAGGGTCAGCGCGTACTCCAGGCGGGCCACCTGGTCGGCCTCCAGCAGCACCTTGAGCTTCTGCTCGGCGGTGGCGAAGGGGGCGTAGCCGATGTTGTCGGCGAGCTCGCCGACGTCGTCGATGGCGGCCACCCGGTCGACGATCTGCCAGGCGCCGCGCTTGCGCAGCCACTGGGTGGACAGCGCCTTGTACTCCTTGACCAGCTCGGCGGCGCGGCCGGCGACCGGCAGCCCGGCGTCGGACTCGCGGAACGCCGTGGTCTCGACCCAGAGCGCGGCGCCCGGGCCGGTGGTGCCGGACCCGATCCGGACCCGGCGCACCGCGCGCACCAGGGCGGCCGGGTCCCCGTCGGCCAGCCGGCCGACCTGTTCGACGGTGGCCAGCGTTCCGACCGCGGCGTACGAGCCGTCCAGCCGGGGCACCAGCAGCACCTGGGGTTTGCCCGCCCCGCCGGCCCCGGCCCGGGCGGCCTCGACGGCGGCCCGGACCTCGGCGTCCTTGAGGTCGAGCGGGACGACCATGCCGGGGAGCACGACCTCGTCGTCGAGCGGCAGCACGGGCAGAGTGAGCGGAGTGGACGTCGATGCCATGATCTCTCCCCAGTCAGCGAAGTTGAGTTGACCTGACTAAGGTTTGGCGCCGACGGATTGTTCCCGGGCCTGTGTTCGCTGTGAGCGATCGACCCCGCACCGCCCCCGACGGCGCCGGCGGGCACGGCATCGCCGCAGGCGGGAGCGGTGCAGGTGGAACTGTCCGGAGCCGACGCACGGGCCGATGCGGGCGACTCCGCACCGCCCCCGGCGGCGCCGCAGGCGAGAGTCGGTACGGCCGACAGCGCCACGGATCGAACCCGGCGCAGGCAGGGACCTGGCACGCACGGCATCACCCCAGACGGGCGCCGAGGCAGCCGGACCCGGCGCAACCGACGCCACCGCGGACCGAAACCGCCGCAGGCGGCACCGAAGGCGACCGACGCCGCCCCGGGCCCGCACCGGCGGGGCCGACGTCGCCACCGGCCGGAACCCTGCGCGCCCGGCGTCACCACAGGCAGGCGCCGGCGCAGCCGGGAGCCCACGCCGCCACCAGGGGCAGAACCGGGCGTCTACGACACCGCCGCAGGCGGGAGCCGGCGGGCGCGGCCCGGGTGGGCCGGGCGGGCCCGGGCCCGCGTCGGGGTCAGGCCTCGGAGCGGGCCGGGGCGGGGCGCCGGGGGCGGGCCGTCGGCCAGTGCGGCAGCGGCAGGGGGCGGCCCGGGCCGCCGCGGCCGCGGCGCACCCGGCCCCACAGCGCGACACCGACCAGCAGTGCGGCCGGGTGCCCGACGGCGGTGACCAGGTCGGTGTCGGTCAGCACCTGGCGACCGACCAGGGCGCCGGCCACCCCCAGCACGGCCACCCGGCCGGGCAGCGGCAGCAGTCCGGCCAGCGCGCCCAGGCAGGTGAGCACGCCGTAGCTGACGCCGATGTCGAGTTCGTCGAGTGCGCCGGAGGCGAGCGCGCCGCCGGCCACCGCGCCGGCGACCACCGCCTGGGAGAGCAGGGTGGCACCGATGTGCCCGGTCGCGAAGACGCCGGCCGCCCGCCGCCCGCCGATCCGGCGTTCCAGCGGGGCGAGGGTGGCGAGGAAGGCCCAGAAGTACGGCATCCACACCGGCCCCGCCACCCAGAAGCCGCTGAACAGCAGTGCCGAGACCGGCCGGACCAGCAGGTTGTGCACATCGCTGCTGGAGGCGCTCTGCAGGCGCCGCACCAGCTCGGGGTCGCCGAAGCGGGCGAAGAGCGTGGTGCCGAGCAGCAGCGCGAGGTAGCCGAAGGTGAACGGGTTGCGGCGCGGCGTCGGCAGCAGCCGCAGTGCGGCGCGCAGCGCGGCCGGCCGGGAGCCCGCGGGCAGGAGGGGGTGCAGGGGGGAACGGAGGCGTGCGCGCAGCCGTACGCGCAGGAGCGCGGCGGGACGAGGGTCGGTGGGCACCGCGTCGTCCGCCATCGCGCCTCCGTCCGCGGATGAGCCGGTCACGCCTCGCTCAACGCCCGTGCGGGCGCCGGAGATCCCCGCCGAAGTTTGTCGTGCCCACGATACGTCCACCAGCTGGGAGTCCGCTGGGGATCTGCTGAGAATTCCTCAGGTCGCCCCACGTGACCGGGACCCGCCCTGGTACGGACCAACCCTCTGCCTACGGACGAGTAGCTTCCCGTCCCGGGCGGGTTATTCGAATGGGAGGCATACATACCGTCACAAGAGCCGATTTCGGCCGGGTAAGGTATCGCCCCGTGCCCCGGTCCGGGCCCGGTCCGAGACCGGGTCCGAGCTGGTCCGCGGGCCGGAAATGTCCGGTCCACCTGCCGGAACACCCACGGTGTCCGTACTCTGCGATGAGTACGGAAGAGGTGCGTCGACCCACACGGCGCACCGTCCGCACAGCGCCTTCGGCGGAAGGGCGCTCCGCGGATCCGGGCCCGGGCACAGCCCACGACGGAAACAAGACGACTACGAGCGGAGCCCCGCCACCCCCACAGGTGGCCGGCCCGCAGCCCTGGGGGCGGTGGCGTGACCGTGACAGAAATGCAGCAAGAGAACACCAGCAGCACGGTGGGCACTCAGCGACGAGTACTCGTCGTCGAGGACGAACCCACCATCGCCGAGTCCATCGCGGCCCGGCTGGGCGCGGAGGGCTTCAAGGTCGCCGTGGCCCACGACGGGCCCGGCGCGGTGGACGGCTTCCACACCTGGCAGCCCGACCTGGTCGTGCTCGACATCATGCTGCCCGGCTTCGACGGCCTGGAGGTGTGCCGCCGGATCCAGGCGCAGCGCCCGGTGCCGGTGCTGATGCTGACCGCGCGCGACGACGAGACCGACCTGCTGGTCGGCCTCGGGGTCGGCGCGGACGACTACATGACCAAGCCGTTCTCCATGCGCGAGCTGGCGGCCCGGGTCAACGTGCTGCTGCGCCGGGTCGAGCGGGCCCAGCAGGCGGCCAGGACGCCGGCCCTCGGCAGCCTGCGCTTCGGCGAGCTGGAGATCGACCACGTGCAGCGCCGGGTGCGGCTCGGCTCGGGCGACGTCCACCTGACGCCGACCGAGTTCGACCTGCTGGCCTGCCTGGCCGCCCAGCCGCGCGCGGTGCTCACCCGCGAGCAGCTGCTGGCCGAGGTCTGGGACTGGACGGACGCCTCCGGCACCCGCACGGTCGACAGCCACGTCAAGGCGCTGCGCCGCAAGATCGGCGCGAGCTGGATCCGCACCGTGCACGGTGTCGGGTACGCCTTGGAGGCGCCGCTCTCCTAGTCGGGCGCGCCGACGGCTCGGGCCTCCGGGGGGCCCTGGTCGTATCCGCGCCCGGCTGGCTGCTGCACCCGCTCGCCGCTCGCACCGGCGGGCCGTCCGCACCCGCGCCGTGCGGAACGAAGTCCGCGGTCCGGGGCCGACGTCAGGGACACCATGACCTTTCCACAGCAACGCAACGGGGACGCCAAGGCCTCTCCGCCCCCCAGCCTGGCCACCCGCGCCGTGCTGCGGGTCTGGGCCGACATCCGGCCGCTGGACCCGGTCCGCTCGATCAAGGGCAAGCTGGCCCTGCTGGTGATCGTCTCGGTGGTGCTGGCGACCGGCATGGTGGTGGTCGCGATCAGGTCCGAGACCCAGATCCGCATCATCATGATCTTCTCGATCATCGCCTCGCTGCTCTTCATGCAGTTCCTTGCGCACGGGCTGACCGCCCCGCTGCGCGACATGACCGCCGCCGCCCGCGCGATGGCCGACGGCGACTACAGCGCCCGGGTGCACGTCACCTCGCGGGACGAGATCGGCGAGCTGGCCGCCACCTTCAACCGGATGGCCGGTGACCTGGAGGCCGCCGACCGGCACCGGCGCGAACTCATCGCCAACGTCTCGCACGAGCTGCGCACGCCGATCGCCGCGCTGCGCGCCGTGCTGGAGAACGTGGTGGACGGCGTGGTGCGGCCCGACCCGGTCACCCTGGGCGCCGCCCTGGAGCAGACCGAACGCCTCGGCCGGCTGGTCACCCACCTGCTCGACCTGTCCAAGCTGGACGACGGCGTGGTCCCGCTGGACGCCCGTCCGTTCGAGGTCCAGCCGTTCCTGGACGGCGTGCTGCGCGGGGTCACCGTGGACGGCGCGACGGCCGGCGGTGCCTACGCCCGGCGCGGCGACGTCCGGCTGCGCCTGGACGTGGAGCCCGGCGGGCTCAGCGCGGTGGCCGACCCCGAGCGGCTCCACCAGGTGGTGGCCAATCTGGTGGACAACGCCTGCAAGCACTCCCCCGCCGGGGGCACGGTGACCGTGCTGGCCCGCTCCGGGGCCGAGCCGGGCGCCCTGCTGCTGGCCGTGGAGGACCAGGGCCCGGGGATCCGGGTGGAGGACCGCGAGCGGGTCTTCGAACGCTTCGGCCGGGCCGGCAGCGCCACCGCGCAGGGCCCGGGCGCCGACGGCGGCACCGGCCTCGGGCTGGCCATCGCCCGCTGGGCCGTCGACCTGCACGGCGGCGAGATCAGGGTGGCCGAGGCGGTCCGCGGCTGCCGGATCGAGGTCACCCTCCCGGGTGCGGCCGTCCGGGGTGCCGCGGTGGACGGCGTACCGGTCTGAGCGCCGGTCCGCCGCCGGCGGCCTCCACCGGGTTGTCACACAACTGGGACACACGGCGGGCGGCCGCGATGGCCGGATCCGTCCGCACCGCCCGCCAGCTGGGCTTTTGTCCGATTTGATGCCAGTATGGATAGGCGAATGGTGCGCTCCAGTTCCCATCCCTGACGGCTTTCTAACGCACACATTCGGCCAAATAGCAGCCCGACACTGTGATCTGGGCGACGCCTGGCCCCCGGGGACTGCGCGATCACTGGTCAGGGGCGTAGCCTTAATCCCCGCTGTCCACCATCCCAAAAGGAAGCGGAAGAGGGCGGTTGCCCCGATGTCGCCACACCCAGAAACCCCCAGCAGCTCGGCAAGCTCCACCACTGGCTTCGGCCCCAATGAGTGGCTCGTCGACGAGATCTACCAGCAGTACCTCCAGGATCCGAACTCGGTCGACCGAGCCTGGTGGGACTTTTTCGCCGACTACAAGCCCGGTACCGAGGTGACTTCAGTGACCCAGGCCGCAACCCCGGTCGGCCCCACGCCGACCACCGTTGCCGCTCCCGCTGCCCCTGCCGCTGCCGCTCCGGCCGCGCCCGCCCCCGCTGCCCCGGCGCCCGCGCCGGTCCAGCCGGCGCCCGCGCCCGTTGCCGCGGCCCCCGCCGCGCCCCCGGCGCCGAAGGCCGCGGCTCCCGCCGCCGCCCCGGCCGCCGCGGCCGACGGGCCCGAGCTCGTCCCGCTGCGTGGTCCGGCCAAGGCGGTCGCCACCAACATGGACGCCTCGCTGGAGGTCCCGACCGCGACGTCGGTGCGTGCCGTTCCGGCCAAGCTGCTGATCGACAACCGCATCGTCATCAACAACCACCTGCAGCGCGCCCGCGGTGGCAAGGTCTCCTTCACCCACCTGATCGGCTACGCCCTGGTCCAGGCCATCAAGGCCAGCCCGGGCATGAACCACAGCTACCAGGTCAAGGACGGCAAGACCTACCTGGTCAAGCCCGCCCACGTGAACCTGGGCCTGGCCATCGACCTGGTGAAGCCGAACGGCGACCGCCAGCTCGTGGTCGCGGCGATCAAGAAGGCCGAGACCCTCGACTTCTTCGGCTTCTGGCAGGCCTACGAGGACATCGTCCGCCGGGCCCGCGCCAACAAGCTGACGATGGACGACTTCACCGGCGTCACCGTCTCGCTGACCAACCCCGGCGGCATCGGCACCGTGCACTCCGTGCCGCGCCTGATGCAGAACCAGGGCACCATCGTCGGCGTCGGCGCGATGGAGTACCCGGCCGAGTTCCAGGGCTCCTCCCCGGAGACGCTGGCCCGCCTGGGCATCTCCAAGATCATGACGCTCACCTCGACCTACGACCACCGGGTCATCCAGGGCGCGGCGTCCGGCGAGTTCCTGCGCACCATCCACCAGCTGCTGCTCGGCGAGCACGACTTCTACGACGAGGTCTTCGAGTCGCTGCGGATCCCGTACGAGCCGGTGCGCTGGGCGACCGACGTCGCCACCACCCACGACGACGAGGTCAACAAGACCGCGCGCGTCATGGAGCTGATCCACGCGTACCGCGTGCGCGGCCACCTGATGGCCGACACCGACCCGCTGGAGTACAAGCAGCGCAAGCACCCCGACCTGGACGTCGTCCAGCACGGCCTCACGCTGTGGGACCTGGAGCGTGAGTTCGCGGTCGGCGGCTTCGGCGGCCAGAAGATGATGAAGCTGCGCGACATCCTCGGCCTGCTGCGCAACTCGTACTGCCGCACCGTCGGCATCGAGTACATGCACATCCAGGACCCGAAGCAGCGCAAGTGGATCCAGGAGCGGGTCGAGAAGCCGTACACCAAGCCCGAGCGCGAGGAGCAGCTGCGCATCCTGCGCCGGCTGAACTCGGCGGAGGCCTTCGAGACCTTCCTGCAGACCAAGTACGTCGGCCAGAAGCGCTTCTCGCTGGAGGGCGGTGAGTCGCTGATCCCGCTGCTGGACGCGACCATCGACGCCGCCGCCGAGCACCGCCTGGACGAGGCCGTCATCGGCATGGCCCACCGCGGCCGCCTGAACGTGCTGGCCAACATCGTCGGCAAGCCGTACGCCCGGATCTTCGGCGAGTTCGAGGGCAACCTCGACCCCAAGTCCATGCACGGCTCCGGTGACGTCAAGTACCACCTGGGCGCCGAGGGCACCTTCACCGGCCTGGACGGCGAGACCATCAAGGTGTCGCTGGCCGCCAACCCGTCCCACCTGGAGACGGTCGACCCGGTCGTCGAGGGCATCGCCCGCGCCAAGCAGGACATCCTGGACCAGGGCGGCACCACCTTCCCGGTGCTGCCGCTGCAGATCCACGGCGATGCGGCCTTCGCCGGCCAGGGCGTCGTCGCGGAGACGCTGAACATGTCGCAGCTGCGCGGCTACCGCACCGGCGGCACCGTGCACGTCGTGGTCAACAACCAGGTCGGCTTCACCGCCCCGCCGGCCTCGTCGCGCTCCTCGATGTACTGCACCGACGTGGCCCGGATGATCGAGGCGCCGATCTTCCACGTCAACGGCGACGACCCGGAGGCCGTGGTCCGCGTCGCGCGGCTCGCCTTCGAGTTCCGCCAGGCGTTCCACAAGGACGTCGTGATCGACCTCATCTGCTACCGCCGCCGCGGTCACAACGAGGCCGACAACCCGTCGTTCACCCAGCCGCTGATGTACGACCTGATCGACAAGAAGCGCTCGGTGCGCAAGCTCTACACCGAGGCGCTGATCGGTCGCGGCGACATCACCATGGAAGAGGCGGAGCAGGCGCTCCAGGACTTCCAGGGCCAGCTGGAGAAGGTCTTCTCCGAGGTCCGCCAGGCCGCCGGGACCCAGCAGCCGGCCACCAACGGCAAGCCGGTCGCGGACTTCCCGGTCTCCATCCAGACCGGCATCTCCGAGGAGACGGTCAAGCGGATCGCCGCCTCGCAGGTCAACCTGCCGGACTGGCTGACCGTGCACCCGCGCCTGCTGCCGCAGCTGCAGCGCCGCGCCGCCTCGGTCGAGGACAACACCATCGACTGGGCCACCGGCGAGACCCTCGCCATCGGCTCGCTGCTGATGGAGGGCCACCCGGTCCGCCTGGCCGGCCAGGACAGCCGCCGCGGCACCTTCGGCCAGCGCCACGCGGTGCTGATCGACCGCAACAGCGGCGAGGACTACACCCCGCTGCTGTACCTGACCGAGGACCAGGCCCGCTACACCGTCTACGACAGCCTGCTGTCGGAGTACGCGGCGATGGGCTTCGAGTACGGCTACTCGCTGACCCGCCCGAACGCGCTGGTCATGTGGGAGGCGCAGTTCGGCGACTTCGTCAACGGCGCGCAGACCATGGTGGACGAGTACATCGCCTCCGCCGAGCAGAAGTGGGGCCAGCACTCCGGCGTCACCCTGCTGCTGCCGCACGGCATGGAGGGCCAGGGCCCGGACCACTCGTCCGCCCGCCCGGAGCGCTTCCTGCAGCTGTGCGCGCAGGACAACATGACGGTCGCCATGCCGACCACCCCGGCGAACTACTTCCACCTCCTGCGGTGGCAGGTCCACAACCCGCACCACAAGCCGCTGGTCGTCTTCACCCCGAAGTCGATGCTGCGTCTGAAGGCCGCGGCGTCGGCGACGGCGGAGTTCACCTCCGGCTCGTTCCGCCCGGTGATCGGCGACTCCACGGTGGACCCGGCGAACGTCCGCAAGGTGGTGATCACCTCCGGCAAGTTCTACTACGACCTGGAGGCGGCCCGCACCGAGCGCGGCATCACCGACACCGCGATCGTCCGGGTCGAGCGGCTCTACCCGCTGCCGGTGGCGGAGCTCCAGGAGGAGCTGAGCCGCTACGGCGAGAACGTCCAGTTCATCTGGGCCCAGGAGGAGCCGGCCAACCAGGGTTCCTGGCCGTTCATCGCGATGAACCTGGTCGACCACCTGCAGGTGGTCGTCGGGCGCAGCGCCAACGGCGGTGCCCGGCTGCGCCGCGTCGCCCGTCCGGCCTCGTCCGCCCCGGCGGTCGGTTCGGCCAAGCGGCACGCCGCCGAGCAGCAGGCGCTGCTCGACGAGGTGTTCAGCATCTGATCCGCTGACGGCGGGTCACCACGACGCCCGGGCCCGGGCCTTCGCTGCGGCGGAGGTCCGGGCCCGGGCGTCCGTGCGATCAGGGGTGCGGACGTTCGCCGCGGACGTCCGCCACGGCCACAGCTCGGCAACCAATTGGACAACCGGCTGGGAGCGGAAGCTGACGCACCGATAGGTTGGCCCCGGACGCCACCGCCCGTGTCCGCACCGGGCGGCGGCCGAAGGACACTCGCCACAGGGGGGCCACCGTCATGACCGCCGACACGCCGCGGGACGCCGCCGCGCCGCTTGCGCCGATCTTCCAGCCGCTGCACCCCGACGACCCGCGCGAGGTGGGCGGCTACCGGCTGTTCGCCCGGCTCGGCGCGGGCGGCATGGGCCGGGTGTACCTCTCGTACACGCCGGGCGGGCGGCCGGTGGCGCTGAAGGTGGTGCGGCCGGAGTTCGCCGAGGACGCGGAGTTCCGCCGCCGGTTCGCCCAGGAGGTGGCCAACGCGCAGCGGATCCACGGCCTGTACACCGCCCAGGTGATCGACTCCGGACCCGCCGCCGAGGCGCCGTGGCTGGTCACCGCGTACGTCCCGGGCCCGTCGCTGCAGCAGGTGGTGCGCGAGCACGGCGCGCTGCCGGTGCGTACGGTGCTGCTGCTGATCGGCGGGATCGCGGAGGCGCTGCAGGCGATCCACAGCGTCGAGGTGGTGCACCGCGACCTGAAGCCGGCCAACGTGCTGATCGCGGCCGACGGTCCGCGTGTGATCGACTTCGGGATCGCCCGGGCCGCCGACGCCACCGCGCTGACCGGGACCGGGTTCCGGATCGGCTCGCCCGCCTTCATGTCCCCCGAGCAGGCCCAGGGCAGGCCGGTCACCCCGGCCACCGACGTGTTCGCGCTCGGCGCGCTGGCCGCGTACGTGGCGGGCGGGACCCCGCCGTTCGGCGAGGGCCCGGAGACCGCGGTGCTGTACCGGGTGGTGCACGAGGAGCCGGTGCTGGACGGCGTTCCGGACGGGCTGCGCGAGCTGCTGCTGCGCTGCCTGGCCAAGCGGCCCGAGGACCGGCCGCGGCCGGCCGAGATCATCGACATCGCGCGCAGCCACCCGGCGGTCGGCGGGCAGCTGCGGTTCGCCGAGGACTGGCTGCCGCGGCAGATCAACACCGAGATCACCCGGCGCTCCGACCTGCCGAAGACCCCGCCGACCCCGCTGCCGGTCCCGCCGCCGCCCACCGCTCCGCCGGCCCCCTCGACGGCGCCGGGCGCGACGGCCGGGTACCCGCCGGCGCCGGCCGGGTACCCGACCGGGCCGGTGGCCGCGGCGCCCGCGGGCGCGTTCGGGCCGCCGCCCGCCGGTGCGTTCGGGCCTCCGACGCTGCCGACCGAGGCGCCGACCGGGCCGGTGGCACCGCCTGCGGCCACCGTGCTGCACCAGCCGTCCTTCGACACCCCGCCGCCGGGCCCGGTGGTCCCCGAGTCCCGGCCGGCCCCGGCGCCGCAGCGCAAGGGGGTGTCCTGGAAGGTGCTGCTGACGGTCGCCCTGGTGATGGCGCTCGGCGGCACGGTCGGCGGTGTGGTGCTGATGGACAAGCTGGGCGACAAGGGCGGCTCGTCCGCCTCGGGGAACACCGCAGGCCCGGGCTCGTCGGGCTCGTCCGCCGCGGCCTCCTCGGCGCCGCGGGCGAGTGCGCCGGCCCAGGACGCGGACTCGCCCGCGGCCTCGCCCTCGCCCTCCCCCAAGGCGAAGAGCAGCGCGGGCTCCGACAGTGCGGCGGGCGCCGGCAGCGCGGCACCGTCCGGCCCGGCCAAGTACACGACGGTGTACGAGAACCGCGAGCTGGCCAGCCCCGACTCCAGCCACAGCTTCGACCTGGCCAACGGCATCGTGGTGCCGGACTCCTCGTACCCGGCCTGGGCGCTGTCGCCCTCGTACGACGACTTCAACTGGTCGTCGGGGAGCAGCGACGCGTACATCACCCGGGACCAGTCGCTCAGCCCCGAGCAGTGCTCGACGGCGATCGACCAGCACCCGGTGGCCGATCTGAAGTACGACGACCTGCCGCCCGGCCGGATCTTCTGCCTGCGCAACCGGGCCAACGGCGGGGTGGTGGTCGGCAAGGTGGTCGAGCAGGGCAACAAGTCCACCGGTGCGGTGAAGATCTCGTTCACCTACTACCGCAACGACACCTGACCCGCCCGCACTATCCTGACCAGGTCAGATCCCACCGGACCGGAGCGCACCGTGTACTTCACCGACCGCGGCATCGAGGAACTGGAGAGCCGGCGCGGCGACGAGGAGGTCACCTTCGAGTGGCTGGCCGAGCGCCTGCGCGAGTTCGTCGACCTCAACCCGGACTTCGAGATCCCCGTCGAGCGGCTGGCCACCTGGCTGGCCAGGCTCGACGACGAGGACGAGGACTGAGGCGAGCCGCCCAGCGACGGCCCGGAAGGCACCCGCCTTCCGGGCCGTTCGCGTGTCCGGGCGCGGAACCGCTTGACTTCCCCGATTCGCGATATATCGTGTTGAGCAGTGGAACGCGATACATCGCGAACGGGAGGCGGGACCCCAATGGGCCAGTGGACGGTCAGCGAGCCTGACAGGATCAACTTCGACGAGCCGGTCAACACCCTGCACGTACGGATCATCGGCGGCGCGGTGAACGTGGTGGCCGGCGACGGCCCCGCCCGGCTGGAGGTGACCGAGGTCGACGGGGAGCCGCTGCAGGTCACCCTTGACGGCGGGGTGCTCACGGTCGCCTACAAGGACCTCGACTGGCACGAGTTCGGCGAGACCCTCAAGTCCGTGCAGTCGGTCAAGAGCTTCATCAGCTCGCTGCGGCGCAAGCGCCGCGCGGTGGTCTCGCTGACCGTCCCGGCCGGCGCCGAGGTCAAGGTCGGCACCGTCTCCGCCGAGTCCACCGTCTCGGGGATCGCCGGCAAGGTCGGCGCGCACAGCGCCAGCGGCGGCGCCACCCTGGTCGGCCTGTCCGGCACGGTGCAGGCCAACACGGTCTCCGGCGACGTGGACGCCCAGCGGGTGGCCGGCGACCTCAAGGTCAACACGGTCTCCGGCGCCATCACGCTGGTGGCCGGCACCGCCGACCGGATCCTCGCCAACTCGGTGAGCGGCGCGGTCACCCTCGACCTCGACGTCACCACCCCGACCGACATCAAGGTCTCCACGGTCAGCGGCCAGGTCGGTGTCCGGCTGCCCTCGCTGGCCGACGCCAAGGTCGAGGCCGGCACCACCACCGGCGACGTCTCCAGCACCTTCGAGGAGCTCACCGTCACCGGCAGCTGGGGCGCCAAGCGGCTCACCGGCCAGCTCGGCTCCGGCACCGGCAAGCTGGCGGTCACCACCGTCTCCGGCCCGGTGACCGTCCTGCGCCGGCCCGACGCGGACGACGACCACGGCGGCCCGGCCAAGGAGCTCCCGGCCGGTCCCGAGCTGACCAAGGAGGTCTGAGATGACCCCGGTCTTCGGCCACGGCCGACTGCGCCTGTACCTGCTGAAGCTGCTCGACGAGTCGCCGCGCCACGGCTACGAGGTGATCCGGCTGCTGGAGGAGCGCTTCCAGGGCCTGTACGCGCCCTCGGCCGGGACGGTCTACCCGCGGCTCGCCAAGCTGGAGAAGGAGGGCCTGGTCACCCAGAGCACCGAGGGCGGCCGGAAGGTCTACCGGCTCACCGACGCGGGCCGCCAGGAGCTGGCCGGGCGTCAGAGCGAGCTCGCCGAACTGGAGTTGGAGATCCGGGACTCGGTCGCCCAGCTGGCCGACGCGATCCGCGAGGACGTCCGGGACAGCGCCAAGGACCTGCGCGAGGAACTCTGGGGCGAGGCCAGGCAGGCCACCACCGCCAGGCCCGGCAACGCCGGGGACCCGTGGGCGGGCCCGTGGGGGGACCGGGAGTCCTGGCAGCGCGCCAAGGACGAGTTCGCCCAGTTCAAGGCGCAGGCCAAGGACCAGGCCAAGCGCGCCAAGGAGCAGGAGCGGGCCGCCAAGGAACAGGCCAAGGCCGCCGAGCGGGAGGCCCGCAGGCTGCGCGAGGAGTCGAAGGCGGCGCGCAGCGCGGCGCAGCAGGAGGCGCTGCGGCTGAAGCGGCGGGTGGAGCAGCAGGTCCGCGAACACGCGAGCCGCGGCGACTGGTCGACCGGCCTCGCCGAGGGGCTGGCCGAGCTCACCAAGGGACTGTCCTCGCTGGCGGACGCGGCCCGCTGGGGCGGCCAGCAGGAGTCCGAGGAGATCCGGGTGACCCGGATCGACCTGGACAAGGACACCGACACCGCGGAGCCGCACGCGGACACCGCCGCCGAGCTCCCCGAGTGGGCCCGCACCGACGCCGGCGCCGCCCCGGACCGCGAGCTGGACCGCCTGCTCGACCGCTTCCGCGACCAGGTCAGGGACACCGCCCGCGACTCCCGCGGCGTGACCCCCGCCCAACTCGCCGAGGCCCAGGCCGCCCTGGCCACCGCCGCCGCCCGCATCCGACGCCTCTTCACCTGACATCCCGACAGTTCCCCGCGTCCCTGGCCCAGAGGGCAACCCCCAGGGGCGCGAGGAACTGCGCGAAGCGGAAGGTACGAACCCGCACCCAACCGTCGACAGGGCTCGGATCAGCGCCTCACGGCCTCAGCACGATCTTCCCGAACACATCCCCCTCGGCCAGCCGCGCGAACCCCTCCCGCGCCTCCGCGAGCGGCAGCACGCTGTCGATGACCGGCCGCACCCCGGCCGTCCCGCACAGCGCCAGCAGCCCCGCCAGCTCCTCCTTGGTCCCCATGGTCGAGCCGACCACCCGGAGCTCCAGGAAGAAGATCCGGTTGAGCTCGGCGGCCGCCGGGCTCGGCCCCGAGGTGGCGCCGGAGATGACGATCGTGCCGCCGGGGCGCAGCGACTTGACGGAGTGGGACCAGGTGGCCGCGCCGACCGTCTCCATCACCGCGTCCACCCGCTCGGGCAGCCGCGCGCCGCTCTCGAACGCGGCGTCCGCCCCGAGCTCGACCGCCCTGGCCCGCTTGGCCTCGTCCCGCCCGGTGACCCACACCCGCAGTCCGGCCGCCTTGCCGAGGACCACCAGCGCGGTCGAGACGCCGCCGCCGGCGCCCTGCACCAGGACGGTGTCGCCGGGCTTGACGCCGGCGTTGGTGAACAGCATCCGGTAGGCCGTCAGCCAGGCGGTGGGCAGGCAGGCGGCCTGCTCGAAGGAGAGCTCCGCGGGCTTGGGCAGCAGGTTCCAGGTCGGCACGGCGACCCGCTGGGCGAAGGTGCCCTGGTAGCGCTCGGTCAGGATGGAGCGCGGCTCGGTGGGCCCGACGCCGTGGCCGCTCTGGCCGATGACGGAGTGGATGACCACCTCGTTGCCGTGCTCGTCGATGCCCGCCGCGTCGCAGCCGAGGATCATCGGGAGCCGTTCGGCGGGCAGTCCGACCCCGCGCAGGGACCAGAGGTCGTGGTGGTTGAGGGTGGCGGCCTTGACCGTCACCACGCTCCAGCCGGGTCGGGCCTCGGGCTCGGGGAGCTCGCCGAGCTCCAGCCCGCTCAGCGGATCGGCGGGGTCGATACGTGCGGCGTAGGCAGCGAACATGATCCGGACGATAGCCGCGACGGCCGGGGCCCGGAACCACGCGTCGGTGTGACCTGCACCGCGTGTCCGTCCCCGGCCGTCCGCCGCTCGTCCTTCGGACGCCCGTTCCCGGACGCTCCCGGAGCGCCCGTTCCCGGAACCCGTCCGCGGGGCGCCGTCAGAGGCGGGCGACGCCCTCGGCCCGGGCGGCCTCGGCGACCGCCTTGGTGACCGCCGGTGCGACCCGCTCGTCGAACGGCGACGGGATCACCTTCTGCGGCGTCAGCTCGTCGGCGACCACCGCGGCCAGCGCCTTGGCGGCCGCGAGCTTCATGCCCTCGGTGATCCGGGTGGCCCGGACCTGGAGGGCGCCGGCGAAGATGCCGGGGAACGCCAGCACGTTGTTGATCTGGTTCGGGAAGTCCGAACGGCCGGTGGCCACCACGGCGGCGTACTTGTGCGCCACCTCGGGGTGGATCTCCGGGTTGGGGTTGGCCATCGCGAAGACGAAGCAGCCCTCGGCCATGGTGGCGACGACGTCCTCGGGGACGGTGCCGCCGGAGACGCCGATGAAGACGTCGGCGCCGGCCAGCGCGTCGGCCAGCGAGCCCTTGATCCCGGTCCGGTTGGTCAGCGCGGCGATCTCGGCCTTGACGTCGGTCAGGTCGCCCCGGCCCTCGTGGACGACGCCGCGGCGGTCGCAGACGGCGACGTCGCCGATGCCGGCCGCGACCAGCATCTTGGCGATCGCGATGCCGGCCGCGCCGGCGCCGGAGATGACCGCCCGCAGGCTGCCGATCTCCCGGCCGCTCACCTTGGCGGCGTTCCACAGGGCCGCGGTGGTGACGATCGCGGTGCCGTGCTGGTCGTCGTGGAAGATCGGGATGTCCAGGGCGTCCTGGAGCCGGCGCTCGATCTCGAAGCAGCGCGGGGCGGAGATGTCCTCCAGGTTGACGCCGCCGAAGGAGGGCGCGAGCCGGACCACGGTCTCGACGATCTCGTCCACCTCGGTGCAGGCCAGCGCGATCGGGACCGCGTCCACGCCGCCGAACTGCTTGAACAGGATCGCCTTGCCCTCCATCACGGGCAGCGAGGCCTCGGGGCCGATGTCACCGAGGCCGAGCACGGCGGTGCCGTCGGTGACGACCGCGACCACGTTCGACTTCCAGGTGTAGTCGTTGACCAGGTCGGGCTGCTCGGCGATGGCGGTGCAGACCCGGGCCACGCCCGGGGTGTAGGCCAGGGACAGGTCGTCCGCGTCGCGGACCGGAACCGTCGCCCGGACCTCCATCTTGCCGCCCCGGTGGAGGGCGAAGACGTCGTCGACGGGATCGACGGTGTCCTGAGTACTGGATTGGATGATCTCCGCTGCCACGATGACCTCTTCGTCATTGATCAGCGAGAGCGCGTCCGGCGGCCGGCCGACCCGGCCGGGGACGGAAAACCCGGGTACGCGGACCGCGTACCCGGTGGCCGGGATCGGGGCACGGCCTTCGGGCGGCGCCCTCGGATGAGGGTTTCAAGTGTTCTGCGCTGTACTTCCGGTCTTACCCAGGCATCACCAGCCGGAGCCGGGAAGGTGACAGACACCGCTTGAGCCTAGGTCGGGCGAAGGCACCGCACCTGTGCCTTTTCGTCCTTGTCACGCACTGTTCACGGCCTTTGAGCCACTTGACGGCACCGGATCTCGGAAGGATCAGGCGCCAGCGACGGCAACGGCCGGGCCAGCACGGACACCCGTAGGAGTGAACGCAGACACGGAGGGGAGCCGGTGCCTCGGATCCAGAGTCGACGTCTGCGGCTTCCGGTCCTGCGCACCCCGGTCCTGTCGCGAACCGGCGGTCTGTGTTCGGGCTTCGGGGGTTACCCGATACCGGATTCTGACACACCCGAGACCCGGGACAGGAGGGTGGGATGGCAGGATCCTCGCAATCGACCACCGGAACCGGACGGGCCCACCCCCTCTCGGCAGCACCGAGACGTGCCCGTACACCGCCGGCGCACACCCGCGCACCCGGTGGGACAGCACCACCCTCTCCCACAGGAGGACCAGCTCCATGCACCACAGCGCCCGCATATCCGGCCGCTTCACCAGATCCGGCGCCGCCGTCGCGGCCGGGTCCCTGCTCCTGACCGGCTGCAGCTCGATCGGCGCGGCCAAGTCCCCCGAGGAGGAGCTGCACGACCGGCTCCCCGACGCGGTGAAGACCGCCGGCGTCCTGCGGATCGGTTCGGACGTCAACTACGCGCCGGTCGAGTTCAAGGGACAGGACGGGCTCCCCACCGGGTTCGACCCGGATCTCGCCGAGGCCATCGGGCGGCAGCTCAAGGTCAAGATCAAGATCATGGACACCGACTTCGACAAGCTGATCCCGGACCTCCAGGCCAAGCAGTTCGACGTCGCGATGTCGGCCCTGACCGACAACCGCCAGCGCCGGGACGGCACGGACGACAACGGGCAGCAGGTCAACCCGGGTGTCGACTTCGTGGACTACTTCCTGGCGGGCACCACGATCCTGGTCCCCAAGGGCAACCCCAAGAAGATCAAGTCCCTCGACGACCTGTGCGGCCAGACCGTCGCGGTCCAGCGCGGCACCACCCAGGCGGCCATCGCCCAGCGCCAGACCGGCGCCTGCGACAAGGCGCACAAGACCCTCACCATCACCCTGACCGAGACCGACAACGACGCGCTGGCCCTGGTCGCCTCGGGCAAGGCCGTGGCCGACATGAACGACTACCCGGTCGCCGCCTACACCGTGCAGAAGGGCTTCAACGGCGCACAGTTCGAGATCACCGGGCAGCAGCTGCAGCCCTCGCCGTACGGTCTCGCGGTCGCCAAGGAGAACACCGAGCTGCGCGACACGCTGGCGAAGGCGGTGAACCAGATCATCCGCAGCGGTGAGTACGACAAGATCCTGGAGAAGTGGAACCTCAAGGACGGCGCCGCCCAGAACGCGGTGGTGAACGGCGGCTGAGGCCGCAGGCGGCCGGGGTGCTCGCCTTGAGCACTCCGGTCTGCATACTTATACACAGGGTGACAGGGGCACGGAATTCGTCCGAATAGCGGACATTGAGGCGCCTCGTTATCCGATTTTGATCTGCAGACGGACCCGTTCCCCGGTACTCAGTGGCAGGATTCCACCCAACTCGGTCGCAGCGGCCTTCCCCCAGCCCAAGCAGCCGGGTGTCGTCCCAGTCGAGGCAGTTCGATCAATTTCGTCCACCTCGGCGGAGGGTGGCGATTGAATTCAGGCAGGACCAGCACAAACCGAACGACCGGTCGCGGCCGGCCCGGACAGCGACGCCCGGGTCCGACGCCTCCGGTGCACCGCTTCCCCCGGCGGCGTGCTCCGCCCGTCTCTCCTACAGGAGGAGATCCCCCTGATGTCCGCTCGTACCCCGCGCCCCCGCCTCGTCGTGGCCGGCGCCGCCCTCGCCGCCGGCACGCTGCTGCTCACCGCCTGTAGCAGCAGCAGCTCCTCCGGTTCCGGTTCCGGCTCCAGCGCCGTGAACCCGAGCGCGTCGGTTTCGGCGGTGACGGCCGACCCCGCGCTCGCCGCTCTGGTCCCCGCCGACCTCAAGTCGTCCGGCAAGCTGGTCGTCGGGTCGGACGCCTCCTACGCCCCGAACGAGTTCCAGGACGACAAGGGCACCATCGTCGGCATGGACGTCGACCTGGCCAACGCCATCGCCGCCAAGCTGGGCCTGAAGGCCGACGTCCAGAACGCCGGTTTCACCGCGATCATCCCGGGTATCGGTGCCAACAAGTACCAGCTCGGCATGAGCTCCTTCACCGACACGAAGGAGCGCGAGCAGACCGTCGACATGGTCACCTACTTCACCGCCGGTACCGGTATCGCGGTCAAGAAGGGCAACCCCGACAAGATCTCCGCCGACGACCTGTGCGGCAAGAAGATCGCGGTGCAGACCGGCACCACCCAGGCGGACCAGATCACCGACGTGATCAACCCCGCCTGCGTCGCCGCCGGCAAGCCGCCGGTGCCCAACGACGGTGACAAGTTCGACCTGCAGACGGACGTCACCAACGCCGTCGTCTCCGGTCGCGACCAGCTGATGATGGCCGACTCCCCGGTCATCGACTACGCGATCAAGCAGACCGAGGGCCAGCTGGAGAAGCTCGGCCCCACCACCGACTCCGCCCCGTACGGCATCGCGCTCGCCAAGGGCTCGGCGCTCACCCCCGCGGTGCAGAAGGCGGTGCAGTCGCTGATGGACGACGGCACGTACAAGCAGATCCTCCAGAAGTGGGGCGTCGAGGCCGGCGCGATCGACAAGGCGCAGCTCAACGGCGCCACCAGCTGATCTCGTCCCCTTCGCTCCGAGCGACCTGTTCTGAGGCCACATCGTGAACTCTCTCCACAAGGGGCCGGAGGCGACCCCGGGACGGCATGAGGCCATCAAGGCCGTCCCGGTCCGTCACCCCGGCCGGTGGGTCGGCGCCGCAGTGATCCTGCTGTTCGCGGCCATGCTGATCCACGCCATCAAGACCAACCCCGCCTTCAAGTGGAACCTGGTCGGTCACTACCTCTTCGACGACCGCATCCTGCACGGCCTGGTGGTCACCCTCGAGCTGACCGGGCTGGCCATGGTCATCGGCGTGCTCGGCGGGATCCTGCTGGCCGTGATGCGGCTGTCGCCGAACCCGCTGCTGTCCGGCACCGCCTGGGTGTACATCTGGGTGTTCCGCGGCACGCCGGTGCTGGTGCAGCTGGTGTTCTGGAACTTCCTCGGCGTGCTCTGGGCCCGGCTGTCGATCGGCATCCCGTTCGGCCCGTCGTTCTGGTCGCAGGAGACCAACGTCCTGATCCCGACCTTCGTCGCGGCCCTGCTGGGCCTCGGCCTCAACGAGGCCGCGTACATGGCGGAGATCGTCCGGGGCGGCATCCAGTCGGTGGACGAGGGTCAGCACGAGGCGTCCCAGGCGCTCGGCATGAGCCGGTTCGACACCATGCGGCGGATCATCCTGCCGCAGGCGATGCGGGTGATCATCCCGCCGACCGGCAACGAGACCATCTCGATGCTGAAGACCACCTCGCTGGTCAGCGTGATCGCCCTGGAGGAGCTCTTCCGGGCCGGGCAGAACATCTACTCGCGCAACTTCCAGAGCATCCCGCTGCTGATCGTGGTCAGCCTCTGGTACCTCTTCCTCACCTCGATCCTGACCATCGGGCAGTATTACATCGAGCGCCATTACGCCCGCGGCTCCAACCGGGCCCTGCCGCCCACCCCGCTGCAGCGGATGCGCGGACTGTTCCAGGGCCTGCGGTCGAAGCCCGCACCGAAGCCCGCCGACGCCGGTGTCCACGGCGGCGGCGGTGAAGGAGGCGGTCTCGGATGACCGATCTGACGAACAACCCCACCGAGGCCCAGCCCGGCGGCCTGATGGTCCGCGCCGAGGGCGTGCGCAAGTCGTACGGCCTGGTCGAGGTCCTCAAGGGGATCGACCTGGAGGTCCGGCAGGGCGAGGTGTTCTGCCTGATCGGCCCGTCCGGTTCCGGCAAGTCGACCTTCCTGCGGTGCATCAACCACCTGGAGAAGGTCAACGCCGGCCGGCTCTGGGTCGACGGCGACCTGGTCGGCTACCGCCAGAAGGGCGACAAGCTGTACGAGCTGAAGGACCGCGAGGTCGCGATGAAGCGTCGCGACATCGGGATGGTCTTCCAGCGGTTCAACCTGTTCCCGCACATGACGGCGATAGACAACGTCATCGAGGCGCCGGTCCAGGTCAAGGGCGAGTCCAAGGCCGCCGCCCGGGAGCGCGGGATGGCGCTGCTGGAGCGGGTCGGGCTGGCCGACAAGGCCAAGAACTACCCGTCCCAGCTCTCCGGCGGCCAGCAGCAGCGGGTCGCCATCGCCCGGGCGCTGGCCATGAAGCCCAAGCTGATGCTGTTCGACGAGCCCACCTCGGCGCTCGACCCCGAGCTGGTCGGCGACGTGCTGGACGTCATGCGGGGCCTGGCCGAGGAGGGCATGACCATGATCGTGGTCACCCACGAGATGGGCTTCGCCCGCGAGGTCGGCGACGCGCTGGTCTTCATGGACGGCGGTGTGGTGGTGGAGGCCGGCCACCCCCGCGAGGTGCTCGGCAACCCGCAGCACGAGCGGACCAAGGCGTTCCTGTCCAAGGTGCTCTGAGCCCGGGGCCGCGGCCCCGGAGCGCGTCACGGCGGTCCACCGGTACTCCGGTGGGCCGCCGCGGTGCGTCCGGAACGTAATACCCTGGAGGCTGTATACCCGTTACCGCCTCTGGAAGGACCACCGTGGAGCTCGCTTCGTACGCCGACTTCGCCGTCCGGCTGGTGAACAGCGAGGAGCCCGAGCGCGGCACCGACGGACTGACCACGGTGGACGCGGTGCGCGCGCTGTTCAAGGTCCCCTCGCGGGCCGCCGCGCTCACCGACGAGTCCGACCTGCCGCGGCTGCGGGCGGTCCGGACCCGGCTGCGCGGGGTGTTCGAGGCCGCCGCCGAGGGCGAGGACGTCCGGGCGGTCGACCTGCTGAACAGCCTGATGGTCGAGTACCCGGTCAGCCCGATGGTCTCCGGCCACGACGACCTGGACGAGACCGGCAGGCCCCACTGGCACCTGCACCTGGCCGACAACGCGCCCACCGCGGCCGCCAACTACGCGGCCGTGGCCTGCATGGGGCTGGCCATCCACCTCACCGAGCTCGGCGTGGACCGGCTCGGGATCTGCCAGGCCGCGCCCTGCCGCAACGCCTACCTGGACACCTCCACCAACCGCTCCCGCCGGTACTGCTCCGACCGCTGCGCGACCCGCGCCAACGTGGCCGCGTACCGGGCGCGCAAGCGCGAGGAGGCCCAGCGGGGAGAAGCGCTGCGGGGAGACGCCCAGCGGGGAGAAGCACTGCGCGGGGCCCAGCTCACTCCCCGTCCCTGAGCGCACCGTCCCTGAGCGCCCCGTCCCCCAGCACCCCGTCCCCCAGCACCGGCGGGGTGCGGTCCACCCCCAGCCGGCGCAGCGCCGCGGCCGGCAGCAGCGTCCACGGCCAGCCGGCCAGCGCCCGTGCCAGCCAGGGCGCCGGGGCGAGCCACGCGGGGGCCGGCCGCAGCCGCAGCAGCACCCGGCCGAGCACCAGCTCGTCCGGGACCGCGCCGTACTCCCGGCTGTCGGTGCGCACCAGCGGGTTGTCGGAGAGCATCCACCAGCCGCCGGGGCGGCGGCCGACGGCCCGTTTGACCACCAGCAGGTCCTGCTGGAACGGGTGCCGGAACAGCACCACCGCGCCCGGCCGCAGCGGCGCGCCGTAGCGGACCAGCACCTGGTCGCCGTCGCGCAGCAGCCGGCGCATCGACGGCCCCGCCACGTCCACCACCCCGAACGGCGCACCGCCGCCGCGCCGACTCACCGGCATCCGTTCACCCCTGACCTCGTGTCCGCTGCTGTGCACCCTCCAGTGTGGCGTGCCCGGCGCACCGCCCGGTATCGGCCGGTTCGGCCTCATCCTTTGGTCCCGGGCCCACGGGGCAGACGCGAAGTGCGGGGCGCGTGCGGGTAATCTCGGGCGCGGGAAGACGATCCAAGGAAGGACTCCCATGTTCTCTCGTCTGTTTGCTCCGCGCGTCACCGCGCACGCCCACTGCGACCTGCCCTGCGGTGTCTACGACCCGGCCCAGGCCCGGATCGAGGCCGAGTCGGTGAAGGCCACTCAGGAGAAGTACCAGGCCAACGAGGATCCGCAGTTCCGCGCGCGCGCCATCGTCATCAAGGAGGAGCGCGCCGAGCTGGTCAAGCACCACCTCTCCGTGCTGCACACCGACTACTTCAAGGCCCCGCACTTCGAGGCCTACCCCGGTCTGCACGACCTGTTCAACCGGGCCGGCAAGGCCGCCTCGGCCGCCAAGGCCTCCTCGGACCCGGCCACCGGCCAGGCCCTGCTCGACCTGATCGCCGAGATCGACGCCATCTTCTGGGAGACCAAGAAGGCCTGATCACGGCAGCCACTGCCCCGGCGGAGCCCCGGCCCGCCGGGGCAGTGCCGTACCCGGCCGCACCCCGCCGGCCATACCCCGCCGACCGGCGCCGCGTCCAGGGCCGGAAGGTCCCGGCGCGGGCCGCCGCAGGGGCAGAAAGTCCTTCCCGGCCGGGCCCCGCGTCCGAGTACGCTCGCCATATGATCCGCACCGCCGTCACCGCCGACGTCCCCGTCATCCACGCCCTGATCCGCGAGCTGGCCGAGTACGAGAAGGCCCCGCAGGAGGCCAGGGCCACCGAGGAGCAGCTGCAGGACGCGCTGTTCGGTGCGCACCCGGCGCTGTTCGGGCTGATCGCCGAGGACGACGCGACCGGGGAGCCGGTCGGCTTCGCGCTGTGGTTCCGTAACTTCTCCACCTGGCGCGGGACCCACGGGGTGTACCTGGAGGACCTGTACGTCCGTCCGGGCAACCGCGGCGGCGGCCACGGCAAGGCGCTGCTGACCGAGCTGGCCCGGATCTGCGTGGAGCGCGGCTACTCCCGGATGGAGTGGTCGGTGCTGGACTGGAACGCGCCGTCGATCGGCTTCTACAAGTCGCTGGGCGCCGTCCCGATGGACGGCTGGACCGTCTACCGGCTCACCGACGAGCCGCTCGCGGCGCTCGGATCGACCCCGCGCTGAGCCCGTGGCGGCCGCCGGGTTCGCTCGTTCCCGTGACGGTGGCCGAAGATCACGACATCTGTCCCCCGATCGCGGTAACGTCACGGGCGGATGCACGGCGTTCCGGCCCTTCCCAGTGGGTATGACCGGAACGTACCGCACCACCGCTGCGCACAGTTGGGGCGAAGCAGTTGAGCCATGCAAGAGGAAGTGCCGCGGCCGTTCGGCCGCAAGCACCGCGCGTCACCCAGGAGGTGAGGGTGTCCCAGATCGACGGCGAGCCCGGAGTGAAGGACTTCGTGGAGGTCCGGCTGCCCGCTGCGGGGGCCTACCTCTCGGTGCTGCGAACGGCGACAGCCGGTCTCGCGGCCCGGTTGGACTTCACCCTGGACGAGATCGAGGATCTCCGGATCGCGGTGGACGAAGCCTGCGCCATCCTGCTCCAGCAGGCTGTCCCGGGTTCCGTCCTGAGCTGCGAGTTCCGGCTGGTCGGCGACTCCCTGCGGGTCACGGTCAGCGCACCGACCACGGACGGGCGGGCCCCCGAGCGGGACACCTTCGCCTGGACGGTGCTCTCCGCGCTGGCGGGCGAGGTGGAGTCCTCGGTCGAGGCGGACAACACGGTCAGCATCAGCCTGCACAAGAAGCGCGGCGGGTCGTCCACCCCGGCGTAGCCCGTCGTGCCGCAGTCCCCCGCCGTACGCACGGTGTCGTATTCACCGCGCGTACGGCGCCCCGTATCGCAGTGCTCTGCGGTACAACCAGTGAGAAGTGCTCCCGGAACGGAACGGGTGATCGCCGTGAGTGATCTGGACCGCACAGCTGCCGCCGCCGGCGCGGCCGCCGCCGACCTGACCGTCCGTGCCGAGTCCGCGGTCCTCGACCGCGGTACGGCCGGCCCTGCCGTACCGCCGCAGGCGAGCGCCGCCCGCACCGCCGCCCAACCCGACGCGCACCCGAAGGACTCCCACCGGATGACCCAGCCGACCGATCCGACGCCCGAGCGGCCCGAGGCGGTGCCCGCGGGCCAGAGCGACGCGGACGGGCTCAGGGCCGCCGCGGAGGCCGTCCGCGGTGCCGTGCCCGCCCAGGGGCACCGCTCGGGCGCGCCGGACCGGGAGGCCGCCCGGGCCCTGTTCGTCCGGCTGGCCGCGCTGCCGGAGGGGTCCGCCGAGCGGGTGGAGATCCGCAACCAGCTGGTGCGGATGCACATCCCGCTGGTCGAGCACCTGGCCCGGCGGTTCCGCAACCGGGGCGAGCCGCTGGACGACCTGACCCAGGTCGCCACCATCGGCCTGATCAAGTCGGTGGACCGGTTCGACCACGAGCGCGGGGTGGAGTTCTCCACCTACGCCACGCCCACCATCGTCGGTGAGATCAAGCGGCACTTCCGGGACAAGGGCTGGGCCGTCCGGGTCCCGCGCCGCCTCCAGGAGCTGCGGCTCTCGCTCACCACGGCGACCAGCGAGCTCTCCCAGCGGCACGGCCGCTCCCCGACGGTGCACGAGCTGGCGGAGCACCTGGGGATCTCCGAGGAGGACGTGCTGGAGGGCCTGGAGTCCGCCAACGCGTACTCCACCCTGTCGCTGGACGTGCCGGACAGCGACGACGAGTCGCCGGCCGTCGCGGACACCCTGGGCGCCACCGACGAGGCGCTGGAGGGCGTGGAGTACCGGGAGTCGCTCAAGCCGCTGCTGGCCCAGCTGCCGCCGCGCGAGCAGAAGATCCTGGTGCTCCGGTTCTTCCGGAACATGACCCAGTCGCAGATCGCCGCCGAGGTGGGCATCTCGCAGATGCACGTCTCCAGACTGCTCGCCCGCACCCTCGCCCAGCTGCGGGAGAAGCTGCTCGTCGAGGAGTGAGAACGGGCGCGGACACACCGACGGCCGGAGGGTTCCTCCCTCCGGCCGTCCGTCGTCTCCGGGCCCGGGCCTCAGTCCTGCGGGCGGTACAGCAGCGCGGTCACCTTGGGGTTGAGCAGTGCCACGATGCCGGTCAGGCCCAGCACCGCGACGGCCACGGCGGCGCCGGCCATCGCGCCGCCGGACTGCCCCATGTAGTAGGCGACCGGCAGGCAGATCGAGTTGGTGAGCACCGCCGGGCTGCGGCCCCAGCGGCGGCCGAGCAGCAGCGCCCGGCCGGCCAGCAGCGGGAGCAGGCCCATCAGCAGCAGCACCACGCCGCCGGCCTCACTGCGCCCGAGCGCCGCCGGGTCGCCGGCCAGTCCGGCGACGAGGTCGTAGACGCCCCATCCGGCCAGGGCGACGCCCTCCAGGACGGTGATACCGGCGCCGAGCAGCAGCGGGGCGGGCCGGGCGGGCGCGGGGGCGGGAGCGGGGGATTCTGCGGTCACTCCAGCAGGGTAACCGCCGTCCCTCCGGTACCGACCCGTAGGCTGGCGCCATGCGCGCTCTCCTGGTCGTGAACCCCAAGGCGACCACCACCAGCACTCGGACCCGGGACGTGCTCACCCATGCGCTGCGCAGCGATCTGAAGCTGGACGTCGCGCACACCGAGTACCGGGGCCACGCGCGCGACCTGGCCCGGGACGCGGCCGCCGAGGGCGCGGTGGACCTGGTGGTGGCGCTGGGGGGCGACGGCACGGTCAACGAGGTGGTCAACGGGCTGCTGGCGCAGGGCCCTTCGGAGCGGGTGCCGCGGCTGGCGGTGGTGCCGGGGGGCAGCACCAACGTGTTCGCCCGGGCGCTCGGGCTGCCCAACGACCCGGTGGAGGCGACCGGCGCGCTGCTGGACGCGCTGGCGCACGGGCGGGAGCGGGCGATCGGGCTCGGCAAGGCGATGACGGAGGGGCTGCCGGACCGCTGGTTCACCTTCACCGCGGGCCTCGGTTTCGACGCGGGCGTGGTCGGCCGGGTGGAGCAGCAGCGCCGGGCCGGGCGCAAGTCCACCCACGCGCTGTACGTGAACCAGGCGCTCCGGCACTACGTCACTGAGCGTGAACATCGCCGTTCGGGCCCCGTCACCCTGGAAATGCATGGGCAGGAGCCGGTTCCGGGCCTGGTCCTGGCCATAGTCTCCAACACCTCGCCATGGACCTATCTGGGCAGCCGCCCGGTGTTCCCCTCTCCCTCGGCCTCCTTCGACACCGACCTCGACGTCTTCGGCATCACTCGGATGACGGCGTTCGGCACGGCTCGAACGGTCCGTCAGATTCTGCGCTCGCACGCCCCTGCGGACGGGGGCGCCAAGGCCTCCGGGCCGAGCGGCAAGCACGTCGTCTCCTATCACGACGTCCGGCACTTCACCTTGGTTTCACAGGAACCGGCCCCGTTTCAGGTCGACGGGGACCACCTTGGAGACAGGAGTCGCGTCAGTTTCACAGGCGTTCGGCGGGCACTGCGTGTGATTGTGTGACCAGAAGGGGGTCCCGCCCTTCTTCTCGAACGCGCTAGCCCCCTTCACCCCATAGAAGTACGGGCTGTGAGCTAGGCGACACCGAAGAATCAAAAATTCCTCCCCGAAGGGGGTTGTATCCGAGCCCGAGGTTTGCGAACCTCTACATGGCGATCGGGACACGTCGCAGCGACAGCGGGAACCAGCCCTCACGGGCGTGGCCGCGGCGAATCCCTTGATAGCCGGAACCCCACCCCAGCACAGACCACCCGGGCCCGATGGGCCTTTGGTCCCTTTTGCTGTTGCGGGATTCGTGAAAGCGTTCACATTCACAAGCCATCGAGTGTGTCGGCCGGGCCACAGCCCGGCGACCGGAGGAGTTGGACGACCATGGACTGGCGCCACCGCGCTGTCTGCCGCGAAGAGGACCCGGAGCTGTTCTTCCCGATCGGGAACACCGGTCCTGCTCTGCTGCAGATCGAGGAAGCCAAGGCCGTGTGCCGCCGCTGTCCCGTCATGGAGCAGTGCCTGCAGTGGGCGCTGGAGACCGGCCAGGACGCCGGCGTCTGGGGCGGCATGAGCGAGGACGAGCGTCGTGCGATGAAGCGTCGCGCCGCCCGCAACCGCGCCCGCACCGCCTGACACATCGTCAAGCAGCAACCCGATCAACCCATGATCAAGGGCTCCGCCGCATCGGACGGCCGAGCCTTCCGCTCAACGGACCGCGCCTCGGCGAGGTCCCACGACGCGAGCGGCCCAGGCACTTGATACTGCTCACTGAGAGCAATATCGTGGAGCCCAGGCGCTCACCGTGTGCAACACACGGGGCGGGCGTCGCGCCACCCAGAGCCCCCGTTCCGGCCGACTCCCCCCGACGGCCGGAGCGGGTCGAGAGGCCCTGTCGACCCACCCCCCCCCGGTCGACAGGGCCTCGTTTCGCTCTCCGCCGCCCGCCGCGAGGCCGCCGGAGCGGCCCCACCGGCGGACGCGCCCTACGGAACCGGGATCTCCAGGACGACCTTGGTGCCGCCGCCGGGCGCCGCGACCATGTCGAAGGTGCCGCCGAGTTCGCCGGTCACCAGGGTGCGGACGATCTGCAGTCCGAGGTTGCCGCCCTGCTGGGGGTCGAACCCCTCCGGTACGCCCTTGCCGTCGTCCTGCACCGTGATCAGCAGGTACTCGTCCGGCTTGGCCCCGCCGTTCCAGCTGTCCGACCAGCCCATCCCGGTCGCGGGGGCGCGTCCGCGCAACGCGCTGACCTCCAGGTTCCCCGAGGCGGACGGGCCGAAGGCGTGCTCCAGGGCGTTCTGCAGCACCTCGGTGAGGATCATCGCCAGCGGGGTGGAGATCTCCGCCGAGAGGATGCCGAAGCTGCCGGTGCGCCGGGCCACCACCCGGCCGTCCTGGGACAGCTCCACGCACATCGCCAGCACCCGGTCGGCGATCTCGTCGAAGGCGACCTGCTCGTCCAGCGCCTGGGAGAGCGTCTCGTGCACGATCGCGATCGAGCCGACCCGCCGGACCGCCTCGTCCAGCGCGGCCCGGCCGGCGTCCGAGTCCATCCGCCGGGACTGCAGCCGCAGCAGCGCCGCCACCGTCTGCAGGTTGTTCTTCACCCGGTGGTGGATCTCCCGGATGGTGGCGTCCTTGGTCATCAGCTCCCGGTCGCGGCGGCGCAGTTCGGTGACGTCCCGGCAGAGCACCAGCGAGCCGGTGAGCTGGCCCTTGGGCTTGAGCGGGATGGTCCGCAGCGTCACCACACCGCCCTGCGCCTCCACCTCGGTCTGCCGGGGGGCCCAGCCGCTGGCCATCTTGACCAGCGCCTCGTGCACCGCGCCGCGCGAGGGCGGCACCAACTCGGCGGTGGTACGGCCCAGGTGGCTGCCGACCAGGTCGGTGGAGAGCCCGATCCGGTGGTAGGCGGAGAGTGCGTTGGGGCTGGCGTAGGTGACCACGCCGTCCACGTCCAGCCGGATCAGGCCGTCGCCGACCCGCGGCGCCGCGTCCATGTCGACCTGCTCCCCCGGGTACGGGAAGGTGCCGGCCGCGATCATCTGGGCCAGGTCGGAGGCGCTCTGCAGGTAGGTGAGCTCCAGCCGGCTGGGAGTGCGGACGGTCAGCAGGTTGGTGTTGCGGGCGATCACGCCCAGTACCCGCCCCTCCCGGCGGACCGGGATCGACTCCACCCGGACCGGCACCTCCTCGCGCCACTCCGGGTCGCCCTCGCGGACGATCCTTCCCTCGTCGAAGGCGGCGTCCAGCAGCGGCCGGCGGCCGCGGGGGACCAGGTGGCCGACCATGTCGTCGTGGTAGGAGGTGGGGCCGGTGTTGGGCCGCATCTGGGCCACCGAGACGTAGCGGATGCCGTCCCAGGTGGGGATCCACAGGACCAGGTCCGCGAAGGAGAGGTCGGAGAGCAGCTGCCACTCCGAGACCAGCAGGTGGAGCCACTCCACGTCGGCACCGGTGAGGGTGGTGTGGCGGCGGACGAGTTCGTTCAGCGAGGGCACAGCCCGAGCCTAGTCACCCGGCCCGGGCGGCGGCCTGCCGGAGTGGCCCGCCACGTTGTCCAGACCAATTCCGGCCGCGCCCTGGACAACCCAGATTGGTCTAGTCCACAATGAAGACGCACCAAGGAGAAGCCCCCCGCGCACACTGCCCTGACCGCGCGAGGCGACTCCTCGGTCGGGTGCCGCCGGAGTGGGAGTCCCGCACAACTCCCGCCTCTCCAGGCGCCCGACGACAGCTCCGGGCTGCGGTGCCGCACAGGTTGAGGGTCCTGTGTCGGCGCCGTGGCCCGTAGTGCTTCTCCGCCTCCGGCGGGGTTGCTCGGGGCGGGCAGGCGGCCGACCACCGAAGGGGCGCCGGGGGCGGAACGGCGCGGGCGGTAGGCGCGGCGCCGCACTCTCCCGCCTTCGCGCCGTTCCCCGCGCCCCTTCGGGAGACCCCGCGCCCCTTCGAAGAACGCTGCCGGGCGGGGGTCAGTGGGTCTCGGTGACCTTGGCGAGGGCGCGGGGGGCGTCCGGGTCCTGGCCGCGGGCGATGGTGACCTCGTAGGCGAGCAGTTGCAGCGGGAGGATCTCCAGGATCGGCTGGACCTCCTCGGGCACCCCGGCCGGCAGCACGAAGCCCGCCGACGCGGCGCGCACCTGCTCCCGCTGGCCGATCACCACCAGGTCGGCCCCGCGGCCCCGCAACCGGTCCAGCACCGGCTGCAGCGCCTCGCCGCCCTTGCCGTCCGGCACGATCGCGATCACCGGCGAGACGTTGTCCACCATGGCCAGCGGCCCGTGCAGCAGGTCCGCGCCGGAGAACGGGCTGGCCGGGATGTACGTGGTCTCCATCAGCTTCAGCGCCGCCTCCCGGGCGGTCGGGTAGCCGTACCCGCGCGAGGTGATCACCAGCCGCTGGGCGAACCGGTACCGCTCGGCCAGCGCCTTCACCTCGGCCTGCCGGGCGAGCACGTCGGCGGCCAGCCGCGGCAGTGTCCCGGCCGCCGCGCCGTCGCCCCCGCGCAGCCCCTCGACCAACAGGTAGAGGGCGAGCAGTTCGGCGGTGTAGGTCTTGGTGGCGGGCAGGGCCTTCTCCGGTCCGGCCAGGACGTCGATGTGGAACTCGGAGACCTCGGCCAGCGGCGAGGCCGCGTTGTTGGTGACCGCCAGGGTGATCGCGCCGGCCTCGCGGGCGGCCTTGGTGGAGGCGACCAGGTCGGGCGAGCCGCCGGACTGGCTGACGGTGATCACCAGCACGTCGGTCAGATCGGGCCGGGCCCCGTACGCGGTGGTGGTGGACATCGAGGTGAGGCCGGCCGGCTTGGCGAGCAGGACCTCGATCAGGTACTTCGCGTACAGCGCCGCGTTGTCGGAGGTGCCGCGCCCGGTGAGCAGGAAGAACCGGGGCGCGCGGGCGGCGATCTCGGCGGCGATCCGGCGGATCTTCGGGGCGCCCTCGTCGAGGATGCGCTGCAGGACGGCCGGCTGCTCGGCCATCTCGGCCGCCATGATCCTGCCGGGTGCCGGGGAGAGGGCGTGAGGGTCGGACATCTGGTGTGCCTCCGATGAGATGGGTCGACCCCGCTCGGACGGCTGCCCGGCGGGGACCTCTACGGCGGCGAGTCCGCACACTCGCTGCGGGCGCCGGTCCGGCCGGCGTCCACGGTGATCCTACGGGGGCGGCACCCGCCGGGCACGGGTGCCGCCGCGGTCTCAGGACGGGTTGTTGATCAGCTGGTCGATCTGCGCGTCGGCGGCCTTGGTGGCGTCCTCCACCGACTTCCCCTTGAGGATGTCGTTCAACATGTTGACCAGCACGTTCTGCTTCTCGACCGCGCCCCAGCCGGGTGCCATCGGGATGAACCAGGCGTCCGGCACGGCGTTCGCGGCGGCGGCGGTGGCGGGCTTGGAGCGCAGCGGGGCCAGCTGGTTGAGGTTGTTCGGCAGGGTGTCCTTGTCGACCAGCATCTGCTGGGACTTGGCGGAGGTGAACATCCGGATCCAGTCCGCGGCGAGCGCGGGCGCCTGGGACTTGGCGGTGACGGCGAGGTCGGAGCCGCCGATGAAGGAGGGCAGCGGCTTGCCGTTCGGGCCGGGCATGCCGGCCAGCTTGACGGTGTCCTTCAGCTTGGGGTCGCCGGTGATCGCCGCGGTCGCGACCGAGACCTCCCAGCCGTTGCCGTACAGCATCGCGGCCTTCCCGCGGCCCAGCACGTTGGCCTGGTTGAGCTCGTTGACCTTCCAGTCGCCGTGGTTGTACTTCTTCACCAGGTCGACGAAGTGCTGCACGCCCTGCTGGGACTTGGGGTCGCTGAGCGTGCCGTGCCAGGTGCCGGCGCTGTCGAAGCGGGCGATGGCGCCGCCGTAGGCCGTGACGTAGGACATCGCCGCGTACCAGTAGGGGCCGGGGAGGTAGAGCGCGGAGAATCCCGCGGTGCCCTTGTTCTTGGCCTGGATCTTGTCGAGCGCCGCGAACAGTTCGTCCTCGGTCTTCGGGACCTCCGCACTGCCGGTCGCGTCCTGGAACAGCTGCGAGTTGAAGATGCCCACCCGGGCGCCCGCGTAGTACGGGACGCAGTAGAGCTTGTCCTGGTAGGTGCAGGTGTCGGTGAGGGCCTTGATCCAGCTGTCCGAGTTCTCGAAGGTGGTCCGGTCCACCGGGTTGAGCGCGCCGGTGAGGATGTACTTCATGGTCTCGGTGTTGCCCAGTTCGACCACGTCCGGGGCGTCCCCGGCCTTGATCGCGGTGTCCAGGTTGGCGATCTTGTCGGTCCAGGTCTGGTAGCTCAGCCGGAGCTCGACCTTCGGGTACTTGGCCGCGAACTCGTCGTTGACCTGCTGGACCAGCTCCGGCCAGGTGGTCTGGGCCTCGTTCATCAGCCAGACGGTGACGCTGCCGGTGAGGTTCTTCGGATCCGTGGCCGCCGAGGCCGCCGCTCCGCCCGGTCCGCCCGAGGAGCAGCCGGCGACGGTGGACAGCAGTGCGGCGGCGCTCAGGACGGCCAGGATCTGACGCTTCACGCAATTCCTCCGGGGACGCACGGGGTCTGCGCAGTGGTACAGACCAGATTGCTCGGATCCTGGCCTAGACCACTTGTGGCGTCAACGCGCCGACGGGACCCAAGTGACTTCCGTTGCAGACCCGTTGTCCAGCCTGAGCGGTGCGCGTCAAGAAATCCGTTTAGGGGCCGATTGAGGACCCTTTAATGCCGGCTTAAGGAACCGGCCGCCGGACCGGGGTGCGGCGGGCCGCCGGCGGGTGGTCGGGTGGGCATCGTCCACCCGATCGGTCAATTTGCCCCGTTCCAGGGGCTTTTGCGAGCCATGTTGGTCCGGACCAACCCCCGTTGGCCACCGGCAGTGCACGGTCGCATCAAGCGTTGGTAACGGCTTGCCCCGACGCCTGGGGAACCCTTGACGCCCTTCATTGGTCCATGCCAATCTCCAGGCGTTGGTCTAAACCAATGGTCTACTCCACCGCACGGATTGCACCGCCGCCCGCGGCAGTTCGTATCCGCGCCATCCGGTGACATCCCCCCACAGGCACAACGACGCTCAGGGCGCAGGCCCGGCAGCCCGGTGCCATTCCTTGCTCATCCCTATGGAGGATGGTTTGAACCGCAAGATCGCAGCCGTGGCCGCCATTGCCACCGTGCTCGTCGCTTCCGCTTGCTCCTCGTCCGGTTCCAGCAGCGACGCCAAGCAGGCCACGCTCAGCAAGGACGGCAAGGGCAAGACCGTCACCGTCTGGCTGATGGACGACGCGCAGAAGGGCTGGCCGGCGGTTGTCGACGCGGCCAAGAAGCAGTTCGAGGACGAGACCGGCGCCACCCTGAAGATCGAGTGGCAGACCTGGACCAACTACACCACCAAGCTCGACACCGCGCTGCTGTCCGGCAACGCGCCCGACGCCCTGGAGCTCGGCAACACCCAGGCCGCCAAGTACATCGAGGCCGGCTCCTTCGTCGACCTGACCGGCGTCAAGGGTCAGTTCGACAACTCGGACAAGTGGCTGGACTCGCTGGCCGCCTCCGGCCAGAGCGCGGACGGCAGCAAGACCTACGCCGTGCCGTACTACGCCGGCGCCCGCGTGCTGATCTACCGCAAGGACCTGTTCGCCGCGGCCGGCGTCACCAACCCGCCGACCACCCTGGACGAGCTGAAGGCGGGCCTGGCCAAGGTCAAGGCCGCCAACGCGAACGTGCCCGGCTTCTCGGCCCTCTACATCCCCGGCCAGAACTGGTACACCGCCACCGCGTTCGGCGCCGGCACCTTCGGTGTCAAGAACGTCATCGCCAAGAAGGACGGCGACAAGTTCACCGGCACGCTGACCGACCCCAAGTTCGTCGACGGCATCAAGACCTGGAACGACCTGCAGAAGGAGTTCTCGGTCGGCGGCACCACCACCGACGAGGCCACCCAGGACGCCCTGATGGCCAAGGGCAACATCGCCGCGATCATCGGCGCCGGCTGGGAGGTCGGCTCGGTCGTCGACCCGAAGACCGGTGACCCGTCGCTGGCCGACAAGCTCGGCACCATCGCCCTCCCGGGCACCGCCGCCGGCGCCCCGACCCCGGCCTTCCTCGGCGGCTCCGACCTGGCCGTCCCGGCCAAGGCGGCCAACGCCGGCCTCGGCGCGACCTTCCTGCAGATCTACACCAACACCAAGCAGCAGACCGAGCTCGCCAAGTTCGCGATCCCGAACAACAAGACCCTGGTCGCCGCCTACAAGGCCGCCAAGCCGGAGAACAAGGCCGCCGGTGACGCGGCCGAGGGTTCGACCTGGTTCATCCCGAACTCGCCGCTGTGGTCCGGCGCCGACGAGACCGCGCTGAAGAACGCCTTCGGTGCGATCGCCGCCGGCGGCGACCCGGCCGCCGAGCTGAAGAAGGCTCAGGACACGATCGTCAAGGACCTGAACGGCTGAACCGGCTGACCGCAGCGTCCTGGGGAGCCCGCCGGGGCCCCCGGGCCTGCACACACTGAGCGCCGAGGGGGTGGGCAGTTCGCGGCAACCGCGGACTGCCCACCCGTGCGCCAGGACCCACCAGTTCCGCGGGCCCGGGAAGGACCCTGATGAGTGTGACTACCAACGAGGCCGTGACACGGTCCGACACGGCCGGGCCCGCCCCGGCGGCCAGGCCCGCGGCGCGCGGCTTCTTCGCGGCCGGCCGGCACATCCCGTACGCGCTGATCCTGCCGGCGGTCGCCGTGCTGCTGGGGATCATGGCGTACCCGCTGTTCAGACTGTTCGACCTGTCGTTCCAGAACATCAACCGGTACGCCTACATCGTCAACCCGTCGCTCGGGAAGTACATCGGGTTCGACGGCTTCGGCAAGATCCTCGGTGACGGCCAATTCTGGGAGGTCGTGCTCCGCTCGGTCTACTTCACGGCCGAGCTGGTCATCCTCTCGATGGTGCTGGGCATGCTGTTCGCCCTGCTGCTGAACCGGGTCTCGAACTGGGTCAAGGTCACCGTCATCACCGTGCTGATGTTCGTCTGGGCGATCCCCGCCCTGGTCAGCGGCACCGTCTTCCGCTGGCTGTTCGCCAGCAACGGCGGCGTCGTCGACTACATCGGCTACCTGCTCACCGGTGATGAGTCGGTCAAGCACTACGACTGGTTCGGCGACCCGACCGTCGGCCTCTACGTGGTCAGCGCCTCGGTGATCATCTGGGGCGCGCTGCCGTTCCTGGTGCTCGGCCTGAACGCCGCGCTCACCCAGGTGCCCAAGGAGCTGATGGAGGCCGCCAAGCTGGACGGCGCCGGCCCGCTGCAGGCCTTCCGGCACGTGGTCATCCCGGTGATCCGGCCGTTCCTGCTGGTCACCACGGCGCTCAGCTTCATCTGGGACTTCCAGGTGTTCGCGCAGATCTTCTCGCTGCGCAACACCTCCCCCGAGGACGGCTACTGGACCATCGGGATCTACCTGTACGAGAAGGGCATCGTCGCCTCCAAGTACAGCGACAGCTCGGTGATCTCGATCGCCATGATCGTCCTCATGCTGGCGGTGCTGGTCTTCTACATCCGCCAGATGCTCAAGATCGGAGCCAACGAGCGATGACCACCCTCGACGTACAGCCGGCCCCGCAGGCCGAGCCGGCCGCGGCCGGCGCCAAGGTCCGGGCCAAGGTCCGCGCCACCGGCGAGAGCCGGGCGATGACCTGGGTCTGGAACACCCTCGGGATCTGCTTCGCCGCCGTGATGGGCTTCCCGATCTACTGGATGATCATCACCACCTTCAAGACCAACCGGGACCTGATCTCCAAGGACCCGACCTTCTGGCCCAGTTCGTTCTCGTTCGACAGCTACTCGACGATCTTCGACGACAAGGCCTTCCTGCCGGCCCTGCAGAACACCGCCGTGATCACCCTCGGCTCGGTGCTGCTCGGCCTGGTGATCGGCTTCCTGGCCGCGGTCGGCGTGGCCCGCTTCAACTTCCGCGGCCGCAACTTCTTCATCGTCACCATGCTGGTGGTCCAGATGGTGCCGCTGCTGGCCATCCTGATCCCGCTCTACGTGGTGATGAACGAGGCCGGGCTGACCAGCACGCTCATCGGCGTGGTCCTCGCGTACCTGGTCTTCACCGTGCCGTACGTGGTCTGGACGCTGCGCTCGTTCATCGTCAACATCCCGGCCGAGCTGGACGAGGCGGCGATGGTCGACGGCTGCACCAAGTGGGGCGCCTTCTTCCGGATCATCCTGCCGCTCACCCTGCCCGGTCTGATCACCACCGGGGTCTACACCTGGATCCAGGCCTGGAACGAGTTCATCGTCGTCAACACCATGCTCAGCAGCGGCGGCAAGCAGACCTCGATGGCCTGGCTGACCTTCTACGCCACCACCCCCACCCGTGGCGCGGACTACGGCGCGCAGATGGCCGGCGCCCTGCTGGTCTCGGTGCCGGTGATCCTGCTGTTCGTGATCTTCCAGAAGAAGGTGTCGGCGGGCCTCACCGCCGGTGCGGTCAAGGGCTAGCCCTTCCTCACCCCACCGCACCTCCAGCACTTCTCATCCCCCAGGGAAGGAACCATGGCGACTCCTGGTACGGAAAGCGTCGAACTCCTGACGGACGCCGGAGCGGTCCTCCAGCCCGGTTTCGCCGGCCTGACCGCGCCCGACTGGCTGCGCCGCAGACTCGGCGAGGGCGAGCTGGGCGGGGTCGCCCTGTTCGGCCGCAACATCCGTACCCCGCAGCAGGTGGCCGGTCTGACCGGGGAGCTCTACGCGCTCAACCCGGACCTGCTGATCGCCACCGACGAGGAGGGCGGCGACGTCACCCGGCTGGAGGTGACCAGCGGCTCCTCGTACCCGGGCAACCTGGCGCTCGGCCGGGTCGACGACGTCGAGCTGACCGAGCGGGTGGCCCGCTCGATCGGCTTCGACCTCGCCAGCGTCGGGGTCAACCTGGACTACGCACCGAGCGCGGACGTCAACTCCAACCCGGACAACCCGGTCATCGGGGTGCGTTCGTTCGGCGACGACGGCGAGCTCGCCGCCCGGCACACCGCCGCGTACGTGCGGGGCCTGCAGTCGGCCGGTGTCGCGGCCTGCGCCAAGCACTTCCCGGGCCACGGCGACACGGTCGGCGACTCGCACCTCGGGCTGCCCCGGATCGACCTGGGCCAGGACAAGTTCCAGCAGCACCTGCTGCCGTTCCGGGCCGCCATCGCGGCCGGCGTGAAGAGCATCATGACCGCGCACATCCTCTTCCCCGCCTACGACGAGCGGCTGCCCGCCACGATGTCCGCGGCGATCCTGACCGACCTGCTGCGCGGCGAACTCGGCTACGACGGGCTGATCGTCACCGACGGCATCGAGATGGGTGCCATCTCCGGCACCCACGGCGTGGCCTCCGGCACCGTCCAGGCCATCGCCGCCGGGGCCGACACCATCTGCGTGGGCGGCGGCCTGCACGACGAGGACGCCTTCCTGTACCTGCGCGACGCGCTCGTCTGGGCGGTCCGCGAAGGCCGGCTGCCGGCCGAGCGGCTGCACCGGGCCGCCGAGCGCAACCGGGCCGTGGCCCGCTGGTCGGCGGCGGTCCGCCGGTCCCAGGTCGGCACCCACGGCGAGGTCGGGATCGGCCTGGCCGCGGCCCGCCGGGCGCTGCGGGTGCACGGCGAGCTGCGGCCGCTCCAGGGCGTGCCGCACGTGGTCGAGTTCTCCCCCGGCGCCAACATCGCGGTCGGCGAGGAGACCCCGTGGGGGGTGGCCGGGCCGCTCGCCGAGCTGATCCCCGGCACCACCCGGGCCCGGGTCGGCGCCCCGGCCACCCGGATGGAGGGCTCCGGCCTGCTGCACGTCCCGGTCGCGGCCGAGGGCGCGGAGGTGGACGTCGCGCCGCTGCTCGGCGCCGCCGTCGGCCGTCGGCTGGTACTGGTGGTCCGTGACGTCCACCGGCACCCGTGGATGCGCCGCGCCGCGCTCGCCCTGGTCGAGGCCCGGCCGGACGCGGTGGTGGTCGAGATCGGCACCGCGCACGGGCTCGGCGAGCTGTTCGGGTCCCGCGGGGTGACCGTGCTGGCCACCCACGGCGGGTCCCGGGTGTGCGGGATCGCCGCCGCCGAGGCGCTCGCCGGGCTCGGGGTGCCGACCGCCCAGTCGGGCTGATCCGTTACCGTTCCTGCCGTCCCCCGCGGGTGCCCCGGCGGTTGCCGGGGGTTCCCGCCGGGGACGTCCGGATTTTGGTTGCAGAAGGGAACTCACGCCGACCGGCCCCCGCGTGCGACCATGTGCTGATAGATCGATGGAGGAGCCGGTGACGGCTGCACTGCGAGGAGTGAGAGCGGCCATGAGCGGCGACAGGGACACGGCGGACCTCCCCGGAGGAACCACGGTGCCGGCCCAGTCCGGACCTGCCACCGACACGGCGGCGAGGATCCCCAAGTACTACGGCCTGAAGCGGCACCTGCTGCAGCTGACGGAGGTTCAGCCGGCGGGCACGCCGGTGCCGCCGGAGCGGGCGCTGGCGGCCCAGTTCGACACCTCCCGGACCACCGTCCGCCAGGCCCTGCAGGAGCTGGTGGTCGAGGGCCGGCTGGAGCGGATCCAGGGCAAGGGCACCTTCGTCGCCAAGCCCAAGGTCGCCCAGGCACTGCAGCTGACCTCGTACACCGAGGACATGCGCGCCCAGGGCCTGGAGCCCACCTCCCGGCTGATCGAGCTCGGCTACATCACCGCCGACGACCGGCTCGCCCCGCTGCTGGACATCAAGCCCGGCGGGCGGGTGCTGCGGATCGAGCGGCTGCGGCTGGCCAACGGCGACCCGATGGCGATCGAGGTGGCCCACCTGTCGGCCAAGCGCTTCCCGGCGCTGCGCCGCAACCTCGCCAAGCACAACTCGCTGTACACCGCGCTGCGCGAGGTCTACGGCGTGACGGTGGCCGAGGCCGAGGAGACCATCGAGACCACCCTGGCCAACCCGCGCGAGGCCGGTCTGCTCGGCTCCGACCTGGGCCTGCCGATGCTCCAGCTGTCCCGGCACTCCTTCGACACCGAGGGCAAGCCGGTGGAGTGGGTGCGCTCGATCTACCGCGGCGACCGGTACAAGTTCATCACCCGGCTCAAGCGCCCGGAGTAGGCGGCGATTTGCCCGGATTGGACCGATCCGTCCGTCCGGCACGCGAGAAGTTCTGTCATGAGCAGTGACACAGGTCACTGCGTGCCCTACATTTCGCTCCCGTACTGACTACTGGTCACCACAGGTGCTGCTCGGCGGGCGGACAGTGATGTGCGCTGCGGCGCCGACGAGGTGAGCCCTCTTCAGCCGGAGCCGTCACATGTCGTCAGAAGTCCCCGCTCAGCCGCCGGTCACACCGGCCCGGGTGCTCGCCGGGCTGTGCCTGGCCGTCCCCGTCGTCGCGATGCTCTGGGTCGCCTCCTACACCAAGGAGGGGCCCGAGCTCGGCGGCGTCCCCTTCTTCTACTGGTACCAGCTGATGTGGGTGCCGCTGTCGGCGGTGTTCACCGTCGGGGCGTACCTGCTGATCAACCGGGACGAGAAGGCCCGCCGGGCCGCCGCCGCGGGCGGTGGTGAGCGGTGAAGGACGTCAACGGCGTCGCACTCGCCGTCTTCCTGCTGTTCTTCGTCGCGGTCACCGTGATGGGCTTCCTCGCCTCGCGCTGGCGCCGGGCGGACGACGCGCTGCACCTGGACGAGTGGGGCCTGGGCGGCCGCAGCTTCGGCACCTGGATCACCTGGTTCCTGCTCGGCGGCGACCTGTACACCGCGTACACCTTCGTCGCGGTGCCGGCGGTGATCTACGGCGCGGGCGCGGCGGGCTTCTTCGCGGTGCCGTACACGATCATCGCGTACCCGCTGGTGTTCCTGTTCCTGCCGCGGCTGTGGTCGGTCTCCCGGGTGCACGGGTACGTCACCCCGGCCGACTTCGTGCGCGGGCGGTACGGCTCCAAGGGGCTGTCGCTGGCCGTGGCGCTGACCGGGATCCTGGCCACCATGCCGTACATCGCGCTGCAACTGGTCGGCATCCAGGCCGTGCTGGACGTGCTCGGGGTGGGCGGCAGCGGGAACTGGTTCATGAAGGACCTTCCGCTGTTCCTGGCCTTCGGCGTCCTGGCGGCGTACACCTACTCGTCCGGGCTGCGGGCGCCGGCGCTGATCGCCTTCGTCAAGGACACCCTGATCTACGTCGTGATCATCGTGGCGGTGATCTACATCCCGATGCGGCTCGGCGGGTACGGGCACATCTTCGACGCGGCCGCGCAGAAGTTCTCCGCCAAGAAGCCGGACGGCACCCCGGTGGGCTCGCTGATCACCGGCCCGAAGGCGCAGTGGGGCTACGCGACGCTGGCACTGGGCTCGGCGATGGCGCTGTTCATGTACCCGCACTCGGTCACCGGCGTGCTGGCCTCCAGGTCGCGCAACACGGTCCGCCGGAACATGGCCCTGATGCCCGCCTACTCGCTGATGCTGGGCCTGCTGGCGCTGCTCGGCTTCATGGCGGTGGCGGCCGGGGTCGGCAAGGGCGTGAAGGGCTTCAACGCCCAGCTGTCCGTGCCGCAGCTGTTCGAGGACATGTTCCCGGACTGGTTCACCGGGGTGGCCTTCGCCGCGATCGGGATCGGCGCCCTGGTGCCGGCCGCGATCATGTCGATCGCCGCGGCCAACCTGTTCACCAGGAACGTCTACAAGGAGTTCATCCGACCGGACGCCACCGCCGCGGACGAGACCAGGGTCGCGAAGATCGCCTCGCTGCTGGTGAAGGTCGGCGCACTGGCCTTCGTGCTGACCATGGACAAGCAGTTCGCGATCAACCTGCAGCTGCTGGGCGGCCTGTGGATCCTGCAGACCTTCGTCTCGATCGTCGGCGGCCTGTTCACCCGCTGGTTCCACCGCTGGGCGCTGCTGGCCGGCTGGGCGGCGGGCATGGTCTACGGCACCTGGAAGGCGTACGGGGTGTCCTCGCCCGCCACCAAGCACTTCGGCGGCAGTTCGGCCGAGATCCCCGGGATCGGCGAGATCGGCTACATCGGGCTGACGGCGTTCGTACTGAACCTGGTGGTGGCCGTGGTGCTGACGCTGGTGCTGAGGGCGGCCAAGGCCCCCGAGGGACTGGACGCCACCTCGCCGGGCGACTACACCGCCGACGCCGGGGAACCCTCCATCGAGAAGGCCCCGCAGCCTGCGGTGGCGCACTGAGGCGGCGCACCGAAACAGCCGGCGCACTGAGGCATTGGGGGCGCACTGAAATCCGGCACGCGCCCTGCAATGCCGTACGCGCCCTGTGATCGCGCCGTCGCCTCGGTCGACACTGGTCGGCACTTGAGGTGACGGCGCGATCATATCGGGTGATCATCCATGTGGCGGGCCGTTCGTCCCGGGCAGAGACACGGAAACGGGGAGACGCTGCCATGACAGAGCTGGGCACCATCCTGAACGGACACCGGGGCCGGCACGAGGGCGTCAGACTGCCCTCGCTGCTGATCGCCACCCGGCACGGCGAGTCGACCGCCAATGTGGAGTTCCGGCACGCCGACGCGACCGGCGCGCTGACCGTACCGATCACCAGCCGGGACGCCGACATCCCGCTCTCCATCCGGGGCCAGGCCCAGGCCCGGGCGCTCGGCCGCTGGTGGGCCGAGCTGCCGCCGGACGACCGGCCGCGCAGCGTCTGGTGCTCGCCGTACCTGCGCACCACCGAGACCACCCGGATCGCGCTCGCCCAGGCCGGCGGCCTCGGCGCGGTGCCGGTCACCACCGAGGTGCGGCAGGACGAACGGCTGCGCGACCGCGAGCTGGGCGTGCTGGAGATGCTCACCAAGGCCGCCATCGACAAGGAGCACCCCGCCGAGGCCGCCCGCCGCCGCCGGATGGGCGAGCTGCACTACCGGCCCCCGGGCGGCGAGTCCTGGCTGGACGTGGCCCTGCGGATGCGCAGCCTGCTGGCCGACCTGACCCGGGAGGAGGACGGCCGGCCGGTACTGGTGGTCGCCCACGACTGCACCGTGCTGATGCTGCGCTACATCCTCGACCGCCTCACCGAGCAGCAGCTGCTCGCCCTGGAGCCGGTCCGCAACTGCTCGGCCAGCCGCTGGCGGGCCGAGCACGGCCGGCTGGTCCCGGCCGGCTGGAACGACACCGGCCACCTGGACCGGGCACCCGACCGGCCCGCCGACTGAACCGCGTGCCGGTCCGGCGGTCCCGGCCGGGTGCGCGGGCGGCCGCGCGCCGGTCCGACGCGCCGGTCCGACGGGGGCCCGGAGAAGGCCGCGAGGGGTCAGCGGAGGCTCTCGGCCCGCTGCTGCGCCGGCGTCCCGCCGAACGCCCGCCGGTAGGCCTGCGGGGTGGTGCCGAGCCGGCGGCCGAAGTGGTGGCGCAGGGTGGCCGCGTTGCCGAAGCCGCAGCGCGCCGCGACCGCGTCCACCGGCTCGCCGGTGGCCTCCAGCAGGCGCTGGGCCAGCAGCACCCGCTGGCCGGTCAGCCAGCGGTGCGGGGTGGTGCCGGTCTCCTGCTGGAAGCGGCGGGCGAAGGTGCGCGGCGACATGTGGGCGCGGGCGGCCAGCTGCTCCACGGTGAGCTCGCGGTCCAGGTGGTGGCGCAGCCACTCCAGCAGGCCGCCCAGCGACTCGCCGTCCTCGGCCGGCAGCGGGCGGGCGACGAACTGCGCCTGGCCGCCCTCGCGGTGCGGGGCGACCACCATCCGGCGGGCGATCCCGCGGGCCACCTCGGGCCCCTGGAGCTTGCGGACCAGGTGCAGGCAGGCGTCGATGCCGGAGGCGGTGCCGGCCGCGGTGATCACCGGGTCCTCGTCGACGTACAACACGTCGGGCTCGACCGTGGTGAGCGGGAAGCGTGCGGCGAGCAGGTCGGAGTGGCGCCAGTGGGTGGTGCAGCGGCGGCCGTCGAGCAGGCCGGCCGCGCCGAGCAGGAACGTGCCGTTGCAGATCGACAGCACCCGGGCGCCGCGCGCCACGGCGGCCCGCAGGGCCTCGATCAGCGGGGCCGGGTAGTCGTCCCGGATGCCGGTGGCGGCGGCGATCACCAGGTCCGCGCCGGCGATCCGCTCCACGCCGTGCGGGACGTCGACGCTGAAGCCGGCGTGGGTGCGCAGCGGTCCCGGGCGGGCCGAGGCCAGTGCGAAGTCGTAGACCGGCAGGCCGTCGTCGCTGCGGTCGAGGCCGAAGACCTCGCAGGCGACGCCCAGTTCGAAGGGGTGGATCTCCTCCAGCACCACGGTGACGACGTTGGTCAGCATGGCCCCAGGATGCCGGTGGCAGCTTTTCGAGGCAAGTGGTCTTTTCTGCCACTCGTGGCCGGGTCCGGCCGTCGCGAGAGTGGAGCGCATGGACTCTTCGGCACTCATGGGCGTACTCGCCCCGGCCGCCGCGGTCGGGGCCTTCGGCCTGCTCGGCCTGCTGGCCGGCCGCGACCTGGAACGCACCTCCCGGCACGGCCGGGACAACTGGCACCGCCCCGGCGGCTACCCGGCCGACCCCGGCCGGCCGGACCGGCTGCACGGCGCCGCGGCCGGAGCGGGCACCCCGACCGCCGCCGCCCCGCCGCCGGCCGCCCAGCCCCCGACCACCCCGCCGCCGGCCGGCCCGGCCTTCGCCACCCGGCTCGCCACCACCCTGGCCGCCGCCGCCGATCGGGGCCCCGGCAGACTGGTGGCATGGACACCGCCCCCGACCTCGTCATCCGCCGGGCCCTCCCCGAGGACCTGGACGCCGCCGGAGCCCTCTCGGTCGAGGTCTACGTCGGCGAGGGCTACAGCCGCCCGGACGGGCCCTATCCCGAGCTCCTGCGGGACACCCGGCGCCGCGCCGAGGAGGCCGAGCTCCTCGTCGCCGTCGACCCGGCCGGCGGAGCCGTGCTCGGCAGTGTGACCTTCGCCCCGGGCGGCAACCCGTGGGCCGACATCGCGGCGCCGCACGAGGGCGAGATCCGGATGCTGGCGGTGGCCCGGGCGGCCCGCGGCCGGGGCGCCGGGAGCGCGCTGGTGCGGGCCGCGATGGCGCGCAGCCGGGAGCTGGGGCTGACCGGGATGGCGTTCTCGACCCGCCCGGCGATGACCGCGGCCCACCGCGTCTACGAACGGCTGGGGTTCCGGCGGAGCCCCGAGCGGGACTGGGAGCCGGCCCCCGGCATTGATGTGATCGTCTATTCGATCACATTCTGACGGCTCACCCCGTGGCGCAACGCAGTCGAGCGACCACGACACGCGGCACTACATCTGGTGGCGCATCCTGACCCCGCCCACAACATGTATGCTCGCTCTCGCTGTCGACGCAGGGGAACCCGGTGGGAGTCCGGGACTGCCCCGCAACGGTGAGCGGGCTTCGCAACACCCTGACCCGCGAGTCCGAGACCTGCCGACGGCGTGCCACACGGCTTCCCCGCAGATGCCTTGCAGCACCGCAGTACTTGTCCGGGCCTCGCGGGTGGGCCGGGGTGGGACCACGCACGCCTGGTGATTCGGCGTGCCGCTCCGCCCTGCCTGAAACGGTCCGGCCGATCTCGTCCGCCGCCGCCACAGGAGAGAGTGCGCCTTGACCGTCGCCGCCTCAGTCGCCCTGCCGTCCCAGGGTTCCTCCCCCAGCCTCCGGCCGGGTGGTGCCACCACCGCCGCCGACGCTGATCCCGGTGCCGCGCTGCTGCGCCTGCTCACCGACCGCAGCGTCGACCTTCCCCAGGTGGACCCCGGCCACGTCGCCGCCGCCGCGCTGCGCGGCCGCCACGCCGGCTCCGACTTCGCGGAGCTGCGTGGACTGGCCGTGGAGGCCGCCGCGTCGATGATCGCCGAGGACCCGCAGTACTCCAAGCTCGCCGCCCGGCTGCTGGCGCTGGAGATCTCGGACGAGGCCGTCGGCCAGGGCGCCGTGTCGTTCTCCGCCTCGATCGCCGTCGGCCACACCGAGGGCCTGATCGGCGACACCACCGCGGACTTCGTGGCGAAGCACGCGGACGCCTTCGACGCCCTGATCGACGAGCGCGGCGACGACCGCTTCGAGTACTTCGGCCTGCGCACCGTGCAGTCCCGCTACCTGCTGCGGCACCCGATCACCCGCAAGGTGATCGAGACCCCGCAGCACTTCCTGCTCCGGGTGGCGGCGGGCCTCGCCGTGGGCGACGGCGAGCGGGCGGTGCGCGAGGTCGCGGAGCTGTACGCGCTGATGAGCGCGCTCTCCTACCTGCCGTCCTCGCCGACCCTGTTCAACTCCGGCACCAAGCACCCGCAGATGTCCAGCTGCTACCTGCTGGACTCGCCGCTGGACAACCTGGACTCGATCTACTCGCGCTACGCGCAGATCGCCCGGCTGTCCAAGCACGCCGGCGGCATCGGCCTGTCCTACAGCCGGATCCGCTCGCGCGGCAGCCTGATCCGGGGCACCAACGGCCAGTCCAACGGCATCGTGCCGTTCCTGCGCACCCTGGACTCCTCGGTCGCCGCGGTCAACCAGGGCGGCCGGCGCAAGGGCGCCGCCTGCGTCTACCTGGAGACCTGGCACGCCGACATCGAGGAGTTCCTGGAGCTGCGCGACAACACCGGCGAGGAGGCCCGCCGGACGCACAACCTGAACCTGGCGCACTGGATCCCGGACGAGTTCATGCGCCGGGTGAACGCCGACGCCGACTGGTCGCTGTTCTCCCCGGCCGACGTGCCCGAGCTGGTCGACCTGTGGGGCGCCGACTTCGACGAGGCGTACCTGAAGGCCGAGCAGGCCGGCAAGGCCGTGCGCACCATCCCCGCGCAGACCCTGTACGCCCGGATGATGCGCACCCTGGCGCAGACCGGCAACGGCTGGATGACCTTCAAGGACGCCTCCAACCGCGCCGCCAACCAGACCGCGCTGCCCGGCCGCACGGTGCACTCCTCCAACCTGTGCACCGAGATCCTGGAGGTCACCGACGACTCCGAGACCGCGGTCTGCAACCTGGGCTCGGTCAACCTCGGTGCCCACGTCGCCGACGGCGCCACGGCCGGGGACCTGCTCGGCGCGATGGACTGGGACCGGCTGGACGCCACCGTGCGCACCGCCGTGACCTTCCTGGACCGGGTCATCGACATCAACTTCTACCCGACCCCCGAGGCCGGGAACTCCAACTCTCGCTGGCGCCCGGTGGGCCTGGGCGTGATGGGCCTGCAGGACGTCTTCTTCAAGCTGCGGATCGACTTCGACTCGGCCGAGGCCAAGCAGCTGTCGACGCTGATCGCCGAGCGCATCATGCTGACCGCCTACGAGCGCTCCAGCGAACTGGCCGAGGAGTTCGGGCAGCACAGCGCGTACGGCGAGACCCGCGCCGCCCGCGGCCAGCTGCACATCGACCACTTCGACGCGGCCCCGCAGTGGACCGCCCGCTGGGACGCGCTGCGCGCCAAGATCGCCGTCACCGGCCTGCGCAACTCGCTGCTGCTGGCCATCGCGCCGACCGCCACCATCGCCTCGATCGCCGGCGTGTACGAGTGCATCGAGCCGCAGGTCTCCAACCTGTTCAAGCGCGAGACGCTGTCCGGCGAGTTCCTCCAGGTCAACCCGTACCTGGTGCGTGAGCTCAAGGAGCTCGGCGTCTGGGACCAGCAGACCCGCGACTCGCTGCGCGAGTCCAACGGCTCGGTCCAGGAGCTGGGCTGGCTGCCCGCCGAGGTGCGCTCGCTGTACCGGACCGCCTGGGAGCTGCCGCAGCGCGCGCTGATCGACCTGGCCGCCGCCCGGCAGCCGTACATCGACCAGAGCCAGTCGCTGAACCTCTTCATGGCGGCGCCGACCATCGGCAAGCTCTCCTCGATGTACGCCTACGCGTGGAAGGTCGGTCTGAAGACCACCTACTACCTGCGTTCGCGCCCGGCCACCCGGATCGCCCAGGCCGCGTCCGGCGCCGCCCGCACCGCCGCCCCGGTGCCGGTGCCCACCCCGACCCTGACCCCGGAGGAGGAGGCGGCCCTCGCCTGCTCCCTGGAGAACCCCGAGTCCTGCGAGGCCTGCCAGTGAGTTCCGCCGATCGCGACAAGATGCTGCTCGACCCCGGCTTCGAGCTGACGCTGCGTCCGATGCGCTACCCGTCGTTCTACGACCGGTACCGGGACGCGATCAAGAACACCTGGACCGTGGAGGAGGTGGACCTGCACTCCGACGTCGCCGACCTCGCCAAGCTGAGCGAGGGCGAGCGGCACATGATCGGCCGGCTGGTCGCCTTCTTCGCCACCGGTGACTCGATCGTCGCCAACAACGTGGTGCTGAGCCTCTACAAGCACATCAACTCGCCCGAGGCCCGGCTCTACCTGTCCCGGCAGCTGTTCGAGGAGGCCGTGCACGTCCAGTTCTACCTGACGCTGCTCGACACCTACCTGCCCGATCCCGAGGACCGGGCGGCGGCCTTCGCCGCGGTGGAGAACATCCCCTCCATCCACCAGAAGGCGCAGTTCTGCTTCAAGTACATGAACGCCGTCGACCACCTGGACTCGCTGCAGTCCAAGGACGACCGCCGCGCGTTCCTGCTGAACCTGATCTGCTTCGCGGCCTGCGTCGAGGGCCTGTTCTTCTACGGCGCCTTCGCGTACGTGTACTGGTTCCGCAGCCGCGGTCTGCTGCACGGCCTGGCCACCGGCACCAACTGGGTGTTCCGGGACGAGTCCATGCACATGGACTTCGCCTTCTCGGTGGTGGACACCGTGCGCGAGGAGGAGCCCGACCTCTTCGACGACGAGATGGCCAAGCAGGTCACCGAGATGCTGGAGGAGGCCGTCGAGGCCGAGCTCCAGTTCGCCCGTGACCTGTGCGGCGAGGGCCTGCCCGGGATGAACACCGAGTCGATGCGGGAGTACCTGCAGGCCGTCGCCGACCAGCGGCTCGCCCGGCTCGGCATGCCGGTGCGCTACGGCTCCAGCAACCCGTTCGGGTTCATGGAGCTGCAGAACGTGCAGGAGCTGACCAACTTCTTCGAGCGCCGGGTCTCGGCGTACCAGGTCGCGGTCGAGGGCTCGGTCGCCTTCGACGACGACTTCTAGGCCGCCCCGGGAACCCGGTTCCCGGCCGCCCGCCACCGCCGCCCCGTCGTGCATGACGACGGGGCGGCGGTGCTGTTGCGGCCCGGTCACCGGCGGCCTTCGGATTCGAACAATGCGCTAGCCTCTTCGGGTGTCTCACACCTCACCCGTACCGACCCTTGAGGCGCACCCTCAGCCGGGTCCCCCGCCCGGCCCCGCCGTCGCCGCGGCGACGCCCGCGAAACCTCGTCTCGGCTGGCTCGACGCCTTGCGCGGGCTGGCGGCGCTGACCATCGTGGTCCAGCACTTCAGCCAGTTCCTGCTGCCCGGACTGTTCGCCCGCACCAGCCACTGGCTCGATCTGGGCTCCTACGGCGTCTTCCTGTTCTTCCTGGTGAGCGGCTACATCGTGCCCGCCTCGCTGGAGCGGCGGGGCAGCGTCCGCGGCTTCTGGGTCAGCCGGCTGTTCCGGATCTACCCGCTGTGCCTGGCCGTGGTCGCCGCCGGCGTCCTCGTCTGGAAGCTGGACGCGTACCGCACCCTCTCCCCGGTCAACGGGTTCTCCACGGCGCATCCGGCCATCGCCGCGCTGGGCAACCTGACGATGCTGCACGACTTCCTGGGCATGGGCGGCACGCTGTTCGTGATGTGGACGCTCTCCTACGAGATGGCGTTCTACCTCCTGGTCGCCGCGCTGTTCGTGCTCGGGGTGCACCGCCGCAGCGCCGAGATCTCGGTCGTCTTCGCGGTCGCCGCGGTCGCCCTGGTCGGGGTCTTCCCGCTGATCCGCCTCGGCCACGACCTGGACGGGGTCCGGCGGTCGACGGCGCTGGTGGCCGCCGTGATGGCGGCGGGGCTGCTGCTGGTGATGAGCCGGCGCCGGCCGCTCGCGGTCCTCGGCGCGCTGCTGCTCGGCGGTCTCTCCCTGACCCTGCTGGTGACCAGCGGCCGGACCGGCTGGTTCAGCATGGCCATCCTGGCCACCATGTTCGCCGGCACCGCGTTCTACCGGGCCGAGCAGGGCCAGATCCGCCGGGTCACCTGCGCGGTGGCCGGCGCCGTCGCCTTCGGTGCGATCGTCTGGGTCGGCACCTGGTACGGCGAGGGCGACGTGGTGGCCGTCGAGGTGCAGAAGCAGTGGCCGATCACCATGTTCGCCACCTGGGCGACCTTCGGCGTCGGGTACGCCCTGCGCAACCGCCGCATCCCGCGGTTCCTCGCCTGGCTCGGCTCGATCAGCTACTCGATCTACCTCGTGCACGCCGTACTGCTGTGCGTCCTGCTCCGGCTGGTCGGCCCGAACGCCACCACCGACCTCTCCACCGCGGCCCGGCTCGGGCTGGGTGCCGGGTTCTGCGTCGTCGTGGTCCTGGTGAGCCACCTGACCTTCCGTCTGGTCGAGCAGCCGTTCCAGCGGCTCGGCCACCGGGTGACCCGGCGGGTCGAGCGGATCGGCGGGCGCGCCGGCTGACCGGGGCGGCAACGCGAAGGGCCGGGGCGCGACGTGCGCGCCCCGGCCCTTCGGCGTTGCCGGTCCGTCAGGCGTTCGGCACGGTGGCGTAGCGGGCGGTGCCCTCCGCCATCTGCTTCAGGGCGTCCTTGCGGTCGCGCTTGGAGAGCCGGTCGATGTACAGGTACCCGTACAGGTGGTCGGTCTCGTGCTGCAGGCAGCGGGCGAAGAAGCCGGTGCCCTCGACCCGGATCGGGTTGCCGTCCTTGTCCTGGCCGGTGACCGCCGCGTAGTCCGGGCGGGCCAGGTCCATGTAGGCGGTGGGCACCGACAGGCAGCCCTCGGGCGAGTCGTCGAGGACCCGGCGGCCGGCCGGCAGGTCCTCCAGCACCGGGTTGATCACGTGGCCGATGTGGCGCACGCCCTCGTCGTCCGGGCAGTCGTAGACGAAGACCTTGAGGTCCACGCCGATCTGGTTGGCCGCCAGGCCGACGCCCTGGGCCGCCTCCATCGAGACGAACATGTCGTCGATCAGCGCGGAGAGTTCGGCGTCGAACGAGGTGACGTCCTGGCACTCGCGGTGCAGGACGGGGTTGCCGACCACGGTGATCGGCCGGGCGGTGCCCTTGGAGAGGTCGGGCACCTCCCCGATCACCTGCGGGGCCGCGGGCTCGTCGTGGCCGTGCTGATGGCCGTGCTCGTGGTCGTGCTCGTGGTCGTGCTGGTCCGCCATGGTCGCTTCCGCTTTCGTGGATCTACCGGATGTACCGCTCAAGGGTACGGCCCCCCGATCCCGGCCGGTCCTTACTCCGCGAAGCCCGCACCGGGTCTCAGCAGACCTCCTCCAGGTCCCGGTAGGCCCGGGTGGCGGGCGAGGCGGCCACCCAGCGCTCCAGCAGGATCCGCACCAGCGCGGTGGGCGCGGCGATCCCGCACTCCCGCTCCGCCAGCCAGGCGGTGCCGGTGCTGCCCTGGCTGAGGTGGCTGAGGTGGCCGGGGTGGAAGGCGTCACCGTCGTCGTGCGGGTCGTGGTGCACGGTCCGGCCGTCGTCGATCGCCATCCGGCTCTCCGAGCAGGCCCGGCACAGCAGCCGCACCGAGGAGGTCCAGTCCTCGGCCGCGTAGCCCGCGTCGGACACCAGGCGCTCCAGGGCGTCCCGGTCACCCGCGGTGGCGGCCTGTAGCAGCACCACGTGGGTCGGCACCGGGGACGGCGCCCACAGCTCGATCTCGTCGAAGACCGGGTACGCCACCGAATCCGCGACCCGCTCGCCGTTCGGTGCGCCGTCGTGCAGCACCACCTCGCCCCAGCGGCGGCCGGAGGACGGCAGCGGGATGGACAGCACCTCGATCCGGGCCGGGTCCAGCCGGCGGCCCCACACCACCTCGGACTCGCCGTCCGGGGACAGCCGCACCGGGGTGGTGCCCAGGTCCAGCTCGATCGTCGCGGCGGCGGCCGCGGCGGGGGCGCCGGGCAGCTTCAGGCCGTACGCCTGCCAGGCGCGGCGGGCCAGCGGCCAGTCCTGCAGGGCGGTGGCGGTGATGCCGAGGTTCCACCAGTCCGGGGCACCCTGGCCGCGGTCCAGCAGGGCGACGGCGCGCAGGCCCGCGGTGCGCGACTGCTCCCAGTCACGGCGGAACTTGTGCAGCAGGGCCAGGTTGAACCAGGAGTCGGAGAGCCACGGTTCGAGGTCCGCGGCCATCACCAGCAGGGCCCCGGCGTCCTCGTACCGGCCGTCGCCGATCAGCGTGAAGGCCCGGTCGGTCGTCTGCCGCCAGGTGGCAGACGGCCGGTGCCGTGCGCGGTGGAAGATCCTCACGTTCGTCCCTTGCCGTCCGTCGTCACCGGGTCGCCCCGCCTCGGGTGTTCCCGCCACGACCGCATCCAACCACGGCACCCGTGACACGCGCTCCCCGCGCGGTCGTTCAGTTGGCCGCACGGCCGTCACCCACCGTCGCCGCCGGTCCCCCGCCACCCACTCTGACCAGCGCGTCCAGCACCACCGGGTCGTAGGCGCGGCCGCGTTCCAGCCGGAGCCGTTCCAGCGCCTCCAGCCGTCCCGCCACCTCGGTCAGGCCGGCGCTGCGCGCGGCGGTCAGCAGGTCGTCGTGCGCGTTGGCGACCCGGATGATCCGGGCGGCCACCGGCAGTGAACGGTCCGGGCGGCCGTCGGGCAGCCGCCCCGGGTCGGCCAGCATGGCGACCTGCTGCCAGACCTGCCGGGGCACCCCGGTGCGCCGGATCACCTCGCTGCCCAGCCGGGCGATCCGCTGCTGCTCCTCGGCGGGCAGCAGGGCGGTCGCGCCGTCCGGGACCGGCTCGACCAGGGAGAGCTGGCCGATGTCGTGCATCAGCGCGGCGTACTCCAGCATGGCGAGGTCACGGGTGCCGAGGCCCAGTTCCCGGCCGAGCGCGCAGGCGGTGTCGGCGACCCGCCGGGCGTGGCCGGGCGTGGTGTAGCCGGCCACCTCGGTGGCCCGGGCCAGCGCGGCGATGGTCTGCCCGGTGGTGGTGCGGACGGCCGCCGCCCGGCGGAAGGCGGCCCGCGCCAGCAGCAGCGGGGAGCAGAACAGCGGCAGCGCCCACAGTCCGACCTCGCCCGCCAGCAGGCTCAGCAGCATCCCGGTGGCGACGATCGCCGAACCGATCCCGGCCAGTGACCGCAGTTCGTCCTCCAGCGCGGCGGCGAACCGCACCCCGGTGCGGGAGCGCTGCAACACGGCCGCCAGCGCGGCGTCGCAGAGCGCGGCCAGCGCGGCCACCGCGATCAGGAACGCCCCGTACCGGGGGCCGGTCAGCGGGAGCCGGTCGATCGCGCCGCTGGTGTACAGCGGCTGGAACAGCACCGCGGCGAAGGCCGCCGTGAGCAGCCGGCGCACGGCGGCGTCGGCCCGCGCCCGGACCGCCCCGGGCGGGCGCCCGGCCGGCCGCCGCAGCAGCGCCCCGGCCAGCGTGCCGAGCCCGGCCACGGTCACCACCTGGAGGGTGCCGTGCGAGGTCGGCAGCCCGCGCAGCGGTCCGAGCAGGGCGTACGCCAGGGCGGCGGCGGTGCCGACCGGGGCCTGCTCCCGGTCGCCGGGCAGGACCACCCGGACGCACTCGCCGGCCGCGATCAGGGCGACGAAGGCCAGCGCGACGGCCGGCTCGGCCAGACCGTGCACGACGGTGTGCGCCAGCGCCGCCACGAACAGCCCCGCCGCCGCCCCGTACAGCGCCGCGGGCGCCGCCCCGCTCACGAGGGACCGCCCCGGGTGGGGACCGCGGGGCCCCGGCCGCGGGACCGGCGGGCCGGCTCGGGCACCCCGAGCGGGATGTCCGGCACCTCGCCGTCCCAGCCGCCGGGCGGCGGCGGCTCGACCTGCCAGCCGTGCCGGTCCAGGGCGCTGACCAGCGCGCCGACCATCACCGGGTCGAACTGGCTGCCGGCGCAGCGGCCGAGCTCCGCCACCGCCTCGTCGACCGGGCGGCCGCGCCGGTAGGAGCGGGTGGAGGTCATCGAGTCGAAGGCGTCGGCGACCGAGATGATCCGGGCGAACTCGGGGATCCGGCTGCCGGCCAGCCCGTCCGGGTAGCCGCGGCCGTCGAGGCGCTCGTGGTGGTGCAGGATGCCGTCCCGGGCCTCGCCGAGGAAGGCGAGGTCGCGGACCAGGTCGTGGCCGGCCACCGGGTGCACCTCGACCGCGTGCCGTTCGGCCTCGCTGAGCGGACCGTTTCGGCGCAGCAGTTCGGTGGCGACGGCGAGCTTGCCGACGTCGTGCAGGGTGCCGGCGAAGTGCAGGGTGCGGATCCGGTCCTCGGCCATGCCGAGCTGGCGGGCGATCAGCACCGAGGCCCGGCCGACCCGCTCGCTGTGCCCGCGGGTGTAGGCGTCCTTGATCTCCACCGCCTGCACCAGGGCCTGGACGGTGGCCCGGTGGGCGGCCTGCTCCCGGTGGGTCTGCGCGGACACCCAGGCGGAGATGGACAGCGGCAGCAGGGCCAGCAGCACGGCGAGCGCGCCGTACGGGCCCTGCCAGAGCACCGCGACCATCAGTCCGGCCGCGCCGTGCAGCAGCGCGGGCACCAGGCACGCCCACAGTGCCCGGGGGCCGCCGATCGGTTCGCCGCTCCCGGACAGCCGCCGCACGATGCCCACCAGGACACCGTTGACCACACAGAACACCAGGACGGCGGCGAGTGCGCCGAGCGCCGCGGCGGGGAAGCGGGAGCCGAGCAGCAGGCGCGGGCCGCCGAGCAGGTGGAAGGCAACCGCGCCGGCGAAGGCGGCCAGTGCCAGCTGGGCGGCGTTCCACAGCCGGCGCACCGGGCCGGGCCGGGCGGCGTTGCCGAACAGCGCGGCCGGGACCGCGACCAGGGCGGCGGCGGCCGGGGGCAGCATCAGCACACCGGCGAACAGGACGGGGAAGAAGCTGCTGCCGCCGCGCCGGCCCGGCCGGTCCGGGTGCGGGGCGCGGCCCGCGAGCCGGCGCCAGATCCGGGAGCACGGGGTGGGCGCGCCGTCCGCGAGCGACTCGAGGCACAGGTGCAGCAGCGCCAGGGGCGCGAGCCGCCGCAGGTCCACCGGTCCGCCGAGCCAGTCGGCGGGCGCGGGCGCCACCAGGGGCAGCAGGCACAGCAGGCCGGCCAGCAGCACCCCGGCGACACAGACGGCCACCGGGCCCGGCAGGGGCGCCCCGTCGCGATTCCTGGCGATACCGGCCTCCCCACCGCGTGCTCCGGCCCTGCGTCGTGAGGGCCAGTCAGGAGGATAGGGCGCGACCCGCGGGCTGCGGCGCACGATGGCGGATTGCCGCTGCCGCCACCGCGTCAGCTCACCCGAACGAGTGAAACGGCGTGCCGGTGGGCCGGCTCCACCGCCGCGCCGCAACGGGACCTTAAGAGAGTCCCAAGCCTGCGCCGGGCTCTTGACCCCCACAGGTGGTCCAGTCCATTTTATGGAGCAGCCCGGTCTCCGGTCAGGTCGGTCCCGGGCCGCAATCCCCCTGCCGCGCACCTCGGTTCAGCGCCATCCGGCCGCGCCCCGCCGCGGCCGGGCGATCCCCCACACCCCCGCTCGGAGAGGTTCCGCCATGGAACGCACCATGCTCCGCTCCCCCGCCGCACCGCCCGGACGGCACCGCCGCCGCCGGGGCGCGGTCGCCGCCGCCGCCACCGCCGCGCTCGGCCTGCTGGCCGGCGGCGTGGCCGCGCTGTCCGGCACCGCGGCGTCCGCCGCCCCGGCCGCCGCCGAAGCCCTGGGCAGCAACTGGTACGCCTCGGCGCCGTACCTGATGCCGGAGGACAACAGCCCGCCGGACCCGGCCGCGGTGATGGACGCGACCGGCCAGAAGGCCTTCCAGCTGGCCTTCATCCTGGACGCGGGCGGCTGCCGGCCCGCCTGGGGCGGCACCTCCTCGATCGACACCGACACCGTGATGCCCGCGGTCATCCAGAAGATCCGGGCCAAGGGCGGCGACGTCTCGGTCTCGGTCGGCGGCTACGGCGGCAACAAGCTCGGCCAGGGCTGCGGCACCCCGGAGGCGACCGCGGCCGGGTACCAGAAGGTGATCACCAAGTACCAGCTCAAGGCGATCGACTTCGACCTCGAGGAGCCCGAGTACGAGAACACCGCGGCGATCCACAACGAGATCGGCGCCGCGAAGATCCTCCAGCGCGACAACCCGGGCCTGTACGTCTCGATCACCACGGCCGGCACCAACGCGGGCACCGGCTGGTTCGGGACCCAGATGCTGCTGGAGGCCAAGGGCCAGGGCTTCACCCCGGACAACTACTCGATCATGCCGTTCGACGGCGGGTTCAACGGCGCGGCCGCGCAGACCGACGCACTGGTGAAGTTCAACCAGATCCTGCAGACCACCTTCGGCTGGAGCGAGGCCACCGCCTACGCCCACGAGGGCGTCTCGCTGATGAACGGCCGCACCGACGCCGCCGAGTACTTCCGGCAGGCCGACTTCCAGACCGTGCTGGACTTCGCCACCGCGCACAAGCTGGCCCGCTACACCTACTGGTCCGTCAACCGGGACCGCCAGTGCGCGGGTCCGGTCGATCCGGGCCTGTCCGGCTCCTGCTCCAGCGTGGCGCAGAACGACTGGGACTTCACCAAGTTCACCGTGAAGTTCGCCGGGGCGACGCCGCCCACCACCCCGCCGACCAGCCCGCCGCCGACCAGCCCGAGCCCCAGCTCCAGCCCCACCTCGGGCTCCTGCACGCTGCCGGCCTGGAGCGCCACCACCACCTACACCAACGGCAACCAGGTCTCCTACCAGGGCCGCAAGTACCACGCGAAGTGGTGGACCCTGAACGAGGTCCCGACGGCCAGCGGCCAGTGGGGCGTCTGGGCCGACGACGGTCCCTGCTGACGACGGCGCGGGCCGGCTCCGGGACCTCCCGGGGCCGGCCCGCGCGCGTGCGGGTGCGGGGGCGCTACTCGGCGGTGGCCGCCGCCGGGGCGCCGTGCCCGGCCGGCGGACCGTCGGCGGCGGAGGCCGCCGCGGCCTGCGCGGAGCGCTGGCCGGCCCGGATCGAGTCGATCCGCGCCAGCACCTTGGTGCGCAGGTCCGCAGGCGTGTCGTCGCAGCCGCAGGACCGCTTGATCAGCGCCTTGATGGCCTGTTCGAGACCGTACTTCTCCAGGCAGGGGGAGCACTCCTCGAAGTGCACCCGCAGCTTGGCGCAGTCGCCCTCGGCCATCTCGTTGTCGAGGAATTCGTAGAGGTGGTCGAGCACCTCGCCACACTCGGTGTCGTGCGGATCGCCGCAGCTCATGAGCCCGCGCCCTTCGCTTCCTGCCCTGCTCCACTGCCCGCCGGGACCAGCCCGCGGTCACGGGCGTAATCCTCCAGCATGCCGCGCAACTGACGGCGGCCCCGGTGCAGTCGGGACATCACCGTACCGATGGGTGTACCCATGATGTCCGCGATCTCCTTGTACGCAAAGCCCTCTACGTCCGCGAGATACACCGCGATGCGGAATTCCTCCGGGATCGCCTGCAGGGCGTCCTTCACGTCGCTGTCCGGCAGGTGGTCGAGCGCCTGCGCCTCGGCCGAGCGCAGCCCGGTCGACATGTGCGACTCGGCGCGCGCCAGCTGCCAGTCCTCGATCTCCTCGGCCGCGGTGCGCTGGGGCTCGCGCTGCTTCTTGCGGTACGAGTTGATGAAGGTGTTGGTGAGGATGCGGTACAGCCACGCCTTGAGGTTGGTGCCCTCACGGAACTGGTGGAAGGACGCGTACGCCTTGGCGAACGCCTCCTGCAGCAGGTCCTCCGCGTCGGCCGGGTTGCGCGTCATCCGGAGCGCCGCCGAGTACATCGGGTCGAGGTACATCAGCGCGTCACGCTCGAAGCGCTCGCGCCGGGCCTCCTCGCTCTCGTCCGCGGACACCCGGAAGGTGTCCTCGCCGATCGCCTCGGCCAGCTCCTCGCCGGTCAGCGCCTCGCCCGCGGGCAGCCCCTCGTCCGGGGTGCCCACGTCCGGCACGGACTCGTCATCGGTCGCGACGACCGGACCCACCTCCTCGACAGCACCGGCCCGGCCCACCACGGGCCGACCCGAGATGGAGGATATCGGGCTCACGGGCTTCTCGCCCGCGACCAGCCACTCCGACCAGTCGGGTACGAGGGCGTTGGCCGCCGCTCGCTCCTCCGGCCGCTCGGGGCACGCGATCGAACCCATGTGCTGCGCCGCCTTTCACCCGGGACTCTGCTGACGGTGGGGTCAACCATCGGACACCGTTTCGCATTCCCGGGCCCGGCGGCGGCCCGGCCGGGCGGCTCAGACCAGGCGGGCCAGCCAGTCCGCGACCGCCCCGGTGATCAGGTCGAGCACCTCCTGCGGACCGAGCGCGGCCCGCTTGGGGACCTTGAACCCGTGGCCCGCCTCCGGCACCTCCACCAGCCGGTGGGTGGCGGGCAGCCGCGGGAACTCCGCGGGCCCGCCGAAGGTGTCCGCGCCGCCCTGCACCACCAGGGTGGGCAGACCGCTGCCGAGCAGTTCGGCGGCCCGGCTGCGCTCGGGGCGGCCCGGCGGGTGCAGCGGGAAGGACAGCGCCAGGACGCCCGCCGCACCGGACGCCAGACCGGTCCGGCAGGCCACCCGGGCGCCCGCGCTGCGGCCGCCGACCACCAGCGGCACCTCGGCCGCGGACAGCGCCGGAACCACCGGCAGCCAGCCGCCGTCCAGGGTCTTCGGCGGCGGCGCGACCTTCTTCCCGGCCACCCGCCAGGGCTGCTCGACCAGCGCGACGGCGAAGCCGAGCGGCGGCAGCACCCGCGCCAGCGCCTGCAGGTCGGCGGCCTCCACGCCGCCGCCCGCGCCGTGGCCGAGCGCCAGTGTGGCCCGCGGCCGGCCGGCCGGCTCGAACAGGGTGATCCGGGCGTCGCCGGCGGGGGTGGGGACCAGACTCTGCACGCGTGGCTCCGGGGTCAGAAGAGGGTGGTTCGGTCCTCGTCGGTCAGCTCGCGGACCAGCTCGGGACCGTTGTTGCGGATGCTGCCGACGGCGGCGCCCACCGGGTGCACCCGCAGCGCGCCGGGGGCGGGCGGCACCAGCAGCGACCGCAGGTCGTCCGGGTCGGTGCGGGCCGGGTCGAGCCAGGCGTCGAAGCCGCCCGGGTCGAGGAAGAGCGGCATCCGCTCGTGGATCGGCGCGAGCAGCGGCTCGGCCTCGGTGGTGACGACCGTGCAGGTGACCCGCCAGGCGTCCGGGTGGTCGGCGGGCAGCGTGCGGTCGCGCCAGAACTCGTACAGGCCGGCCAGCGCCAGCACCCCGCCGTCCGCGCGGGAGACGAAGTACGGCTGCTTGCCGGCCCGGCCCTTGGCCCCGGGTATCTGCTGCCACTCGTAGTAGCCGTCGATCGGGAGCAGGCAGCGGCGGGAGGCGAAGGCCTGCCGGTAGGCGGGCTTCTCGTGCACGGTGTCGGCCCGGGCGTTGATCATCTTGACCGCGGTCTCCGCCGACCTCGACCACGCCGGCACCAGGCCCCAGCGCAGCACCCGCAGCTGCCGCACCGGCGCCGGGCCGCCCCGGGGGGCGCGGTCCAGCACCACGTAGGCCCGGTCGGTGGGGGCCACGTTCCAGCTCGGCGCGAGCGTCTCCGCAGGGTCCCACTGCTCCACCCCGAAGAGCTCGACCAGGTCCTCGGGCGCGGTGGAGGAGGCGAAGCGTCCGCACATGGGGATCAGCTTGCCATGCCCGCGCCCGCCGCACGGCGCCGCTGCGCGGAGCGGACCCGTACGGCGGGAACGGCCGCGGGGAGAACCGCGCGCTACCGCTGCACCGTCCCCGCATGGGAGGCTGCCGCTCCGGCAGAGGACCGAGCGAGGTGGACGGTACGGATGGACATCGCTGACGTGTGGCACCGGCTGGTGGACCCGCAGCCCATGCCGCCGGGCTGGCTGGTGCTGGCCACCGCCGCCGCCGCGCTGCTCGCGGTGGTGCTGCACCCGGCCTGGCGGCTGAGCCGCAACGTGGTGACCATCGCGCACGAGGGCGGGCACGGCCTGGTCGCCCTGCTCACCCGGCGGCGGCTGTCGGGCATCCGGCTGCACTCCGACACCTCGGGCCTGACCCTCTCCTCCGGTCCGCCGACCGGCCCTGGCATGGTGCTGACCGCCGCGGCCGGCTACACGGCGCCGTCGCTGCTGGGGCTCGGCGGCGCCGCCCTGCTGGCCGCCGGCCGGGTCACCGCGCTGCTGTGGATCTCCATCCTGCTGCTGGCCGGGATGCTGATCATGATCCGGAACGCCTTCGGGGTGCTCTCGGTGGTGGTCACCGGGGCCGCGTTCGTGCTGGTGTCCTGGTACGGCGGCGACGAGCTGCAGGCCGGCTTCGCCTACCTGGGCGTCTGGTTCCTGCTGCTGGCCGGGGTGCGGCCGGTGGTCGAGCTCCAGCGCAAGCGGCGGCACGGCGGGGCGCCCGACTCGGACGCCGACCAGCTCGGCCGGCTGACCGGGGTCAGCCCGCTGCTGTGGGTCACGCTGTTCCTGGTGGTCTCGCTGGTGTGCCTGCTGATCGGCGGCGGCCGGCTGCTGGACTGGCCCACCCGCTGAGCTGCGGCCGGCCGGGGCGGGGCGCAGCGTCCGCACGCCCCCGGCACGCGCCCGGGCGCCGCACCGGCCGGTACACCCACCACCCCTAGACTTGGCGCATGACCGACACCCTGTGGCCTGCACCCGTCGCCACCGCCGCCGTCGACGCGACCGTGACCATCCCCGGCTCGAAGTCCGCGACCAACCGCGCGCTGGTGCTGGCGGCGCTCGCGGACGGCCCGGGCTGGGTCCGCCGGCCGCTGCGCAGCCGCGACTCGCAGCTGATGGCGGACGGTCTGCGGGCGCTCGGCGTCGGCATCGAGGAGACGGTCAACGCGGCCAGCGGCGGCACCGGCGGCGGTGAGGCCTGGCGGGTCATCCCGGCCGGCCGGCTGCGCGGCCCGGCCCAGGTGGACGTCGGCAACGCCGGCACCGTGATGCGCTTCCTGCCCCCGCTCGCGGTGCTCGCCGACGGCGCGGTCCACTTCGACGGCGACCCCCGCTGCTACGAGCGCCCCCAGCACGGCGTGATCGACGCGCTGCGCGCCCTCGGGGCGCGGATCGACGACGGCGGGCGCGGCGGCTTCCCGCTCACCGTGCACGGCACCGGTTCGCTGGACGGCGGCCCGGTCGAGCTGGACGCGTCCTCCTCCTCCCAGTTCGTCAGCGCCCTGCTGCTGTCCGGCGCCCGCTACAACAACGGCGTGGAGATCCGGAACACCGGCTCCACCGTGCCCTCGCTGCCGCACATCCGGATGACCGTCGACATGGTCCGCAAGGCCGGCGGCCAGGTCGACGCCCCCGAGGACGGCGGCGAGAAGGACGTCTGGCGGGTCACCCCGGGCGCACTGATCGGCCGCGACCTGGTGGTCGAGCCGGACCTCTCCAACGCGGCGCCGTTCTTCGCCGCCGCGCTGGTCACCGGCGGCCGGGTGACCGTCCGGGACTGGCCGAAGCACACCTACCAGCCGGGCGACCAGCTGCGCGAGCTGTACACCCGGATGGGCGGCGAGTGCCGCTTCACCGACGAGGGCCTGGAGTTCACCGGCACCGGCCGGATCCACGGCATCGAGGCCGACCTGCACGACGTCGGCGAGCTCACCCCGGTGATCGCCGCGGTGGCGGCGCTCGCCGACTCGGAGTCCCACCTGTACGGCATCGCGCACCTGCGGCTGCACGAGACCGACCGGCTGGCCGCGCTGGCCAAGGAGATCAACGACCTCGGCGGCGACGTCACCGAGACCGAGGACGGCCTGCGGATCCGCCCGCGCACCCTGCACGGCGGGGTCTTCCACACCTACGAGGACCACCGGCTGGCCACCGCCGCCGCCGTGCTGGGCCTCGCGGTCAAGGGCGTCGAGGTGGAGAACGTGGCGACCACCGCCAAGACCCTGCCGGACTTCCCGCAGATGTGGTCCGACCTGCTGGGCCAGAGCTGACGGGAAGTAGAACAGCATGCGCCGCTACGGCAAGGACGCCGACGAGGACGACATCCGCAACCGCCCGGGCCGCAAGGGCTCCCGGCCGCGGACGCGGATCCGGCCCAAGCACGAGGACGCCGCCGAGGCGATGATCCTCACCGTGGACCGGGGCCGGCTGACCTGCCTGGTGGACGCGGGCACCAAGCAGGAGCGCCAGGTCATCGCCATGAAGGCGCGTGAGCTGGGCCGCAAGGGCGTGGTGGTCGGCGACGTGGTCAACGTGGTCGGCGACCTGTCCGGCGAGGCCGACACGCTGGCCCGGATCGTCCGGGTCGAGGAGCGCAGCTCGGTGCTGCGGCGCACCGCGGACGACGACGACCCGTACGAGCGGATCGTGGTCGCCAACGCCCAGCAGCTGGCGATCGTCACCGCGCTGGCCGACCCGGAGCCGCGGCCCCGGCTGATCGACCGCTGCCTGGTGGCGGCGTACGACGCCGGCATGGAGCCGCTGCTGGTGCTCACCAAGTCCGACCTGGCCCCGGCCGAGCCGCTGCTGGAGGCGTACGCGCCGCTGGGCATCCGGTACGTGGTGACCCGGCGGGACGAGCTGGAGACGGTCGGCGCGGAGGCGGTCCGGGAACGGCTGCGCGGACTGTCCACGGTCTTCATCGGCCACTCCGGGGTCGGCAAGACCACCCTGGTGAACGCGCTGGTGCCGGAGCGCCAGCGGTCCACCGGGCACGTCAACGCCGTCACCGGGCGCGGCCGGCACACCACCGTGTCGGCGCTGGCGCTGCGGCTGCCGCCGCCGCCCGGGGCCAAGCCGGGTTCGAAGAAGGCGCTGGATCCGGGCTGGGTGATCGACACCCCGGGCTTCCGGTCCTTCGGGCTCTCGCACATCGACCCGTCCCGGGTCATCCTCGCCTTCCCCGACCTGGAGCCGGGCACCGTGGACTGCCCGCGCGCCTGCAGCCACGACGAGCCGGACTGCGCGCTGGACGCCTGGGTCGCGGACGGCCACGCCGACCCGGCCCGGCTGTACTCGCTGCGCCGGCTGCTCTCCACCCGCGAGGCGGGCGAGGGCGACTGACCCACGTTCGGCCGGTCGGGAGGTGTCGGAGGGCCCCGGCGTGGCGATCATAGGAAGGTCGGACCGTCCGGTCCGGTGCCGCCGGGCGCAGGGAGACAGCGCGATGCCATGGGCCATGGTGATCCTCGCCGGTCTGCTGGAGACCGGCTTCGCGGTCAACCTCAAGCTGAGCCACGGCTTCACCAAGCTCTGGCCCACCGTCGCGTTCTGCTGCTTCGCGCTGGGCAGCTTCGGCCTGCTCACCCTCTCGCTGAAGTACCTGCCGGTGGGCAGCGCCTACGCGGTGTGGACCGGGATCGGGGCGGCCGGCACCGCGGTGTACGGGATGGTCTTCCTGGACGAGTCCAGCAGCACCCTGAAGCTGCTCTCGATCAGCCTGGTGATCGCCGGGGTGGTCGGGCTCCAGCTCAGCGGCAGCGGGCACTGACCGCCGGGGCGTCCCGGTCCGCCCGGCCCGCCCGGTCCGCCCGCGCGTCCACCGAGCGAGCCGTGGTGTCGGGAACGCGGGCGGCTCGCTATCGTTCGGGCATGGCCGACTACCACGACGATCTCCGCCTTGCCCACGTCCTCGCCGACTCGGCCGACTCCGTCACCATGGAGCGCTTCAAGGCGCTGGACCTCAAGGTCGAGACCAAGCCCGACCTGACGCCCGTCAGCGACGCCGACAAGGCCGCCGAGGAGCTGGTGCGCAGCGTGCTGCAGCGGGCCCGGCCGCGCGACGCGGTGCTCGGCGAGGAGTACGGCCTGCAGGGCAACGGCCCCCGGCGCTGGGTGGTCGACCCGATCGACGGCACCAAGAACTACGTCCGCGGGGTGCCGGTCTGGGCCACCCTGATCGCGCTGCTGGAGGAGGGCGTGGACGGCGAGCTGCAGCCGGTGGTCGGCATCGTCTCCGCCCCCGCGCTGAACCGCCGCTGGTGGGCGGCCAAGGGCCTGGGCGCGTACGCCGGCCGCAGCCTGGCCAAGGCGAGCCGGATCTCGGTCTCGGGCGTGGCCGACCTCGGCGACGCCTCGCTCTCCTACTCCTCGCTCACCGGCTGGGAGGAGCGCGGGCGGCTCGACCCGTTCCTGGACCTCACCCGGGCCTGCTGGCGGACCCGCGCGTACGGCGACTTCTGGTCGTACATGATGGTCGCCGAGGGCGCGGTGGACATCGCGGCCGAGCCCGAGCTGAGCCTGTGGGACATGGCCGCGCCGTGCATCGTGGTGCAGGAGGCCGGCGGCCGCTTCACCGGTCTGGACGGCTACGACGGGCCGAACGGCGCGGACGCGGTCGCCAGCAACGGGCTGCTGCACGAGGAGGCGCTGCGCCGTCTGAGCGTCTGAGCCGCCGGTCCGGTCCGGCCGTGTGACCGACCGGCCGGCCCCCCGGTCAAGTGGCCGTCCGGTCGGCTCCTCGTCCGGTCAACTGGTCGCGGGGGGGGGGGGGGGGGGGGGGGGGGGGGGAGCGGGGAATCGATAGGCAATAACTCCCTCCCTTTTTTGCCCCGCTCTGTTCTTCCTCTTTTTTGTTAAATTGCTCGGGGTCCCGAAACCCCCTTCCCCCCCCCCGGGCCCGCAGCTCGTGCGGCCGCCGCTACTTCTGCTTGCGCAGCCCGCGGACGGCCTCCTCCAGGCGGCGGCCGTAGTCGGCGTCGGCCCGGCGGAAGTTGTCGATCGCCCGCTCGACGATGTCGTCGCGGTCGGCCGAGACCTTGCCGATGAAGCCCGCCAGGTTGGCGATCAGGCGCTGCTTCTCCTCCTCGGAGAACAGCCGGTAGAGGCTGCCGGCCTGGCCGAAGTCGTCGTCCTCGGCGTGCGCGGGGGCCTCGTGGGTGCCGGTGGCACCGGCCACCGGGACGGCGGCCCACAGCGGGCGGCCGGTCTGCACCGGGCCTCCGAAGCTGTTGGGCTCGTAGTTCTTGCGGCGGCCGTGGCGGCCGTCGTAGAGGTGGCCGTCGCGGTGGTTGGTGTGCGCCTCGGTGGCGTGCGGGCGGTTCACCGGCAGGTGGTCGGCGTTGATGCCGACCCGGTAGCGGTGGGCGTCCGCGTAGGCGAACAGGCGGCCCTGGAGCATCTTGTCCGGGGACGGGCCGATGCCGGGGACGAAGTGCGCCGGGGAGAAGATCGACTGCTCGACCTCGGCGAACACGTTGTCGGGGTTGCGGTTGAGCTCCAGGCGGCCGATCTCGATCGGCGGGTAGTCGGCGTGCGGCCAGACCTTGGTGAGGTCGAAGGGGTTGAACCGGTAGGTGGCGGCGTCGGTGGCGGGCATGATCTGCACCTGCACGGTCCAGCTCGGGAAGTCGCCGCGCTCGATCGACTCGCGCAGGTCCCGCTGGTGGCTGTCCGGGTCCTCACCGGCGAGCGCGTTGGCCTCGGCCTGGGTGAGGTTGCGGATCCCCTGGTCGGTCTTGAAGTGGTACTTCACCCAGAAGTGCTCGCCGGCCTCGTTCTGCCACTGGTAGGTGTGCGAGCCGTAGCCGTTCATGTGCCGCAGGGTGGCCGGGATGCCGCGGTCGCCGAACAGCCAGGTCACCTGGTGGGTGGACTCGGGCGAGAAGCCCCAGAAGTCCCAGACGTTGTCCGCCTCCTGCGAACCGGTGTACGGGTCGCGCTTCTGGGTGTGGATGAAGTCCGGGAACTTGACGGCGTCCTTGATGAAGAAGACCGGGGTGTTGTTGCCGACCAGGTCGTAGTTGCCGTCCTCGGTGTAGAACTTCAGCGCGAAGCCGCGCGGGTCGCGGACCGCGTCCGCGGAGCCCAGGCTGCCCGCCACGGTCGAGAACCGCAGGAAGGTCTCGGTCTGCTTGCCGACCTCGGACAGGAACGCCGCCCTGGTGTACGGCGTCACGTCGGCGGTCACCGTGAAGGTGCCGTAGGCGCCCGCGCCGCGGGCGTGCACCACGCGCTCCGGGATGCGCTCGCGGTTGAAGTGCGCGAGCTTCTCGAAGAGGTGCTGGTCCTGGAGGAGCGCCGGGCCGCCCACACCGGCCGTCTCGGTGTTCTGGTTGTCGGCGACGGGCGCGCCGGCCTCCGTGGTGAGGGTGGGCCGCAGGTCGTCCTGGGTGGTCATGGCATGCCTCCGCGTGGTCCGGTCGTGACAGACCAGATCCTAGCTTGGACATTGTCTAAGTCAACACGTGCACCAATCCCAGAGGCTTCCTAGGTCACTGGGCCGGGCAGCGCTCTTCGCGTCCCGGACCGGGCGGCGCTGCTCAGGGGCGCGGAGAACTGCGCGACATCGGAAGTGACGGCGCCGCACCTTCCGTTTCGCGCAGCTCCGCCCCCGGCCTCCAGCCGGGGTTACGCCTCAGGCGCTGAGTTCCGCGTTGAGCGCGCCCAGCAGCCGTGCCGCCCGCTCCGCGACCTCCGCCGGCCCGTACTCGCCCGCCCGGCGGCACCAGTTCTCCGCCTGCACCGGCTCACCCCGCCGCAGCGCCAGCAGTGCGAGCCGCAGTGCCGCCCGCCCGTGCCCGGCATCCGCGGCCCGGGTGTACCAGAGCATCGCCTCCGCCTCGGAGTCCTGCCGGGCCAGCAGCAGCCCGAGGTTGAACGCCGCGCTGCGGCTCCCCGCCTCCGCCGCCCGCCGGTACCAGCTCTCGGCGATCTCCAGTGCGCCGCGCTCGGCCGCCCGCACCCCCATCCGGACCTGGGCCCGCCGGTGCCCGGCGTCCGCGGCCACGGCGTACCAGTGCTCCGCCTCGGAGTCCACGTCGCCGCGCCGGTCCAGCAGCGAGGCGAGCCGGAACGCGCCCTCCGCCGAACCGCCGACCGCCGACTGGCGGTAGCGCTCGAGTGCGGCCGTCAGGTGACCGCGCTGCTCCTGGGCGACGGCCAGCTGAAGCGCCGCCTCGCCGTGCCCCTCCGCCGCGGCGCGCGCGTACCACTCGTGCGCCTGCTGCTGATCCCCGCGCCCGGCGTGCAGCACACCGAGGTTGAACGCGCCGTCCACGCTGCCGGCTTCGGCCGCCTTGGAGAACCAGGGCTCGGCGCCGGACTCGTCACCGCGCTGGAGCAGGATCACCGCCAGCGCGTTGCAGGCCTCCCGGTGCCCCGCGTAGGCGGCACGGCGGTACCACTGCTCGGCCTGCGCCTCACGGCCGGCGCCCGCGCACAGCAGGCCGAGGTTGAACGCGCCGTTGTGGTCGCCCGCCTCCAGTGCCACCCGGTACCAGCGCTCGGCCTCGACCGGCTCGTTGCGGCTCGCGTGCAGCGCGCCGAGCGCGTTGGCGGCGGTGCCGTCACCGGCGTCGGCCGCCTCCTGCCACCACTCGGCGGCCGCGGTCAGGTCGCCGGTGTCGCGCAGCAGGAAGCCCAGCGCGCAGGCCGCCCGGGCCTCGCCGTTCTGCGCGGACTGCCGGTACCAGCGCGCGGCCTCCTCGACCAGCGCGGGCTCCTCCTGGGCGCGCTCCTCCAGCAGCACGCCGAGCCGCAGCGCGGCGCGGGCGTGGCTGCGCGCGGCGGCGGTGCGGTACCAGGTCTCGGCGGTCTCCTTGTCACCGGCCGCCTCCCGCATCCGGGCCAGCCGGTACGCGGCCTCGCGGTGCCCGGCGTCGGCGGCCGCCTTGAACCAGCGCTCGGCCCGGACGTCGCGCCGATGCTCCATCAGATCGCCCAGCGCGTACGCCCCGAGCGGGTGGCCGTGCTCGGCCGCGAAATGCAGCCAGTACTCGGCGGCCTCCTCCTCGCCCTGGTCGCGCAGTTGCAGACCGAGCGCGTGCGCCGCCGGGGCGCTGCCCGCGACGGCGGCCTGCCGCCACCACTGGGCGGCCTCGGCGCGCTGGCCCTGCTGGTGCAGCAGCACACCCAGGTTGTTGGCGGCGGCCCGCAGCCCGGCCGCCGCGGCCGACCGCAGGTACGGCTCGGCGTCGGCGAGGTCGCCCCGGCGCAGCAGCAGCGCACCGAGCTGGCTCGCCGCGTTGGCGTCACCGCCGTCGGCGGCCTGCCGGTGCCGGGACTCCAGGGCGGCCTGCTCCCGGGCGGCGAGCGCGCTCTCGAAGCTGGCGGCCTCCGGCTCGACGGCCTCGGGGGCGGCGCTCCGGGCGTACGGGCCGATGGCGTCGACGAGTTGCCGGGCGGAGACGTGCACCAGGCTCTCGGGGCCGTAGCCCTCCGGCCGCGGCGCGGTCTGCACGCCGGTGCGCTGGGCGGGCAGAGCGGTGTGCGTGTCGTCGGGGCTGATCGCCCAGCCCTCGGTGTCCGCCTCGATACCGTGGTGCGGGTCGTCCGCGCCACGGGCGGCGCCGGTCCCCGCTCCTCGCTCGTTCCTGCCGATCAGCTTCATGCCGACTCCCGCTCCCCCAGAGTGCTGCGGCACCCTCCCCCAGCCTTCGGCCGGGGGGACCCCCACCCCAGCCTTCCGACCGGGACGGACCCCCACCCCAGCCTCACGACCGGAGCAGACCCCCACCCCAGCCTTCCGACCGGAGCGGACCCCCGCCCCAGCCTCACGACCGGGACGGACCCCCGCCCCGGCCCACGGCCGGAGACAGACCCCCGAGGGACGTGTCGGAGCCGACGGCCCGTCAACGGCCGTACTGCGTCCCCCATGTGCTCCATCGTCGCACCACCCGCAACCCGCGTACACCTGCCCCGGACGAATTTGACGGGGCGGAGCCGAAGCCCGGCGAGATTGCTTCAGCGCTTTGTCGATTTCCCGACACTTGTCCCCCACAAACCCCGGTCAGGCATCGTACCGGAGTTGATCACTCATTCGGCCACTCATGACACCCACCTCATGGCGAAGGCCCGGAGGATCTGATCCTCCGGGCCTTCTGCTACTGAGTAGCGGGGACAGGATTTGAACCTGCGACCTCTGGGTTATGAGCCCAGCGAGCTACCGAGCTGCTCCACCCCGCGTCGGTAGCTCCACAGTAGCACGGACGCGGGGCAGATCATCAATCGGTTACCGCAGCTCAGGAGCCGGGCGTGGGCGAGGCACTCGGCGTCGGCGCCGCGGTGGCGCCACCGCTCGGCGGTGCCGGCTGCGCCGACTGCTGGGCCGGCTGCTGGGCCGACTGCGCCGCGGCCGCCCGGTTGAGCGCCTCCTGGAGCGCCTTCTGGGCCTCGCCGTACTTGGCCCAGTCACCGCTCTTCAGCGCCGCCTGGCTGTCGTCGTACGCCTTCTGCGCGTCCTGGATCGCCTTGGTCACGGCCGGGTCCGTCCCCGTCCCCGCCCCCGGGGCAGGGGTGCTCGGGGTGGCGCCCGGGCTCGGGGTGGTCCCCGGGCTGGGCGTGGTCGGCGTGGTGGGGGCGGTCCCCGGTGCGGTCGGCGCCGTCGGGGTGATCGGTGCGCCGCTGGCCGCGTTGCCGAACACCTTGGCGAGGGCCTTCTCCAGGGTGTCCTCCAGCGCCACGTTGTCGTTGCCGTACACCGCGAGGACCTTCTTCAGCACCGGGACCTTGGCGCTGCGGCCGAGCAGGTAGACCGGTTCGACGTTGAGCAGGCCGCCGCCGACCGGGAGGGTCAGCAGGTTGCCGTACTCGATGTCGGAGTCGGTGCCGGTGCGCAGCAGGGTGAGCTGGTTGGCCACGGCCGGGTCGGAGTTGAACTTGGCCTGGGTCAGCTTCGGTCCGAGCGCGCCGGAGCCGCTCGGCACCTTCAGGATGCGGATCTTCCCGTAGTCCGGGCCGGGGTCCGCGCTGACGGCCATGAAGGCGGCCAGGTTGTCCCGGCCGCTGGGCACGAAGCTGGTGGTCAGCGAGAAGCTCGCGGCCGGGGCGTCGGGCATCCGGACGGTCAGGTAGTACGGCGGCTGGACCTCACCGGCGGCGGTGGTCGGGTCGACCGGCACCTGCCAGATGTCGGTGCCGTTGAAGAAGCCGCTGGCGTCGGTCATGTGGTACTGCGAGAGCAGGTCGCGCTGCACCTTGAACAGGTCCTGCGGGTACCGCAGGTGCGGCAGCAGGGTGGCCGGGATGTCGGTCCTCGCCTTGACCGTGCCGGGGAAGGCCTTCATCCAGGTCTTCAGCACCGGGTCGGTGTCGTCCCACTGGTAGAGCGTCACCTCGCCGGTGTAGGCGTCGACGGTGGCCTTCACCGAGTTGCGGATGTAGTTGACCGTGTTGACGGCGGTCAGCGTGCGGCCGCGCTGGTCGGTCAGCGAGTCCTTGGTGACGTCGCCGAGGGTGGTCTTGGAGGAGAACGGGAAGCCGTCCGAGGTGGTGTAGCCGTCCAGCACCCAGACCAGCTTGCCGTCCTGCACCACCGGGTACGGGTCGGCGTCGATGGACAGCCACGGGGCGACCTTCTCCACCCGCTCCTTGGGGGTGCGGTCGTAGATCACCTTGGCGCCGTCGCCGATCGCACCGGAGTAGAGGATCTGCGGCTCGGCGAACTTCACCGCGTACGCGGCCCGGGTGAGCGGGTTGTCCAGCGAGACCCCGCTGCCGCCGCTGTACTTGTAGCTGACCGCGGCGCCGGACTCCGAGGTGTAGTCGATCTCGTCCATGTCGGTGCCGGCGACGATCGAGTAGGTGCCGGTCTTCTCGCCGTAGTAGACCCGCTGCTGGTAGTCGCCGAGCGAACCCTGGGTCGGCAGCGAGGACTCGGTGTAGACCGGGTTGCCCAGCGCGTCGACCTGGTTGCCCTTGGCGGCGACCAGGCCGTAGCCGTGGGTGTACTTGAAGTGGTCGTTGATCCAGTTGCGCTGCTGGACCCCGTTCAGGTCGAGTTCGCGCACGCCGACCACGGTGTCCTGGCTGCCGTACCGGTCGACGTCCAGGGTCTTGGGGAACGCGTAGTACTTCCGCAGCGCCTCGTTCTGCTGGAACGTCGGCGAGACCACGTTGGGGTCCAGCAGCCGGATGTCGGCGACCGTCTGGGCGTCCGGCTTCAGCGCGTCGGCGCTGGTGGTGCCCTTGGGGTCGTACTGCTGGGTCTGGCTGTCCGCGATGCCGTACGCCTGCCTGGTGGCGTCGATATTCTTCTGGATGTACGGCGTCTCCTTGGCCTGCTCGTTCGGCTTGACCTGGAACTGCTGCACGATCGCCGGGTAGACGCCGCCGATCAGCACCGCGGAGAGCGCCATCAGGCCGAAACCGATCAGCGCCGGGGCCCAGGTGCGGCGGACCGGGGTGAGGAAGAACAGCAGCGCGCAGATGATCGCGACGAAGAACAGGATGGTCTTGGCCGGCAGGAACGCGTTGGCGTCCACGTAGCGCAGGCCGGTCCAGCCGTCCACGCCCTTGTACGCACCGGACTTCACCGCCAGCGCGTACCGGTCCAGCCAGTACGCCACCGCCTTCAGCAGCACGAACACGCCGAGCAGCACCGCGAGATGGCCCTGCGCGCCGGCGCTGGCCCGGCGGCCCGGGCCCTGCAGCCGCAGGCCGCCGTACAGGTAGTGCACCAGCAGCGAGGCCAGCAGCGAGACGATCACCGCGCTGAACGCGAAGCCCAGCAGGAACTCGTACCAGGGCAGTTCGAAGGCGTAGAAGGAGACGTCCAGGTGGAACTGGCTGTCCTTGACCCCGAACGACGTCTCGTTGGTCCACAGCATCCAGGTCCGCCACTGCCCGCTCGCCGCGGCGCCCGCGACCAGGCCGACCAGCAGCGAGACGCCGATCAGCAGCCACTTCCGGTACGGGGCCACGCCCATCCGGTAGCGGTCCAGGCTCTGCTGCTCGACCGACATCGCGGCCAGCGGCGGGCGCAGCCGGTACGCCAGCCAGACGTTGGCCCCGACCACCACGGCCATCGCCAGGCCGAAGACGGCGAACAGCCCGGCCTTGGTCCACAGCTGGGAGGTGAAGACGGAGGAGTAGCGGACGGACTTGAACCACAGCCAGTCCGTCCACACCCCGGAGAACAGCACGAAGAGCACGAACAGGGCGGCGAGCACGCCCGCGGTCAGCAGGAGCACCTTGGTGCGACGGGAGGGCGGGCCGACTCTGGCACGGAAGCCCGGGCCGGGGCGATCCGGCATCTGGAATACCAAGGTGGCACCTCTGCTGTTGTGTCGTGGACGTGTGTCGTGGACTTCGTGGTGGGTCGGACTCCAGTGCAACTTAATCGGTCTTTACCGGAGTTCCCACGGTTGGGAACGAGATCGGGCCTTCCCCGGACCCGGGCCGCGGCCGGGCCCGCGGCCCGGCGGAGCGGCGGGCCCTTCGGCGCATGTGAGGATTGGGGCATGTCCGATGCCCACAACACCCCGTCCGGCACGCCGTCCGAGGCCGCCGGCCTGCCCGCCGCGACCCCGCTCACCCGGGCCGCGCTGGAGATCGACGAGTACGCCGCCACCCTCGGCTGGGACCTCCCGGCCCGGCTGTTCGCCCTGGTGGACACCGCGAAGCTGCGCAAGGCGGACCCCCGGCTGGCCAAGCAGCTCGGCCTGACCGACGGCGACGCCGCCGGTCTGACCCCGGTCGAGCAGGAGGAACTGCCGGCCGGTACGGCGCTGGACAAGTTCCTCGGCACCATCGCCTGGCCGGACCAGGTGGTCGGCTGCGCGCTGGTGGTCGAGCGGCTGATGCTCCCGCCGGGCGCCGAGCAGACCCGGCCGAAGAACGCCACCGAGGCCGAGCTGGCCGACTGGGTGGCGAACCACCCGGCCCGTCAGGAGGTCCGGATCACCGCGGCGGTGCTGCGCGACGGCTCGCGCGAGATCGCCCTGCGGCTGCGCGAGAAGGACGTCGCCCGTGAGGTGCTGACCGGGCCCGACCTGGTGCCGGGGCTGACCGAGGCCCTGCTGGCGACCTTCTCCTGACCGGCCGCCCGTCCCGCCTCCGCCGGCCCGGCCGGGTCAGCGGGGGCAGGCGGGCAGCGCGTCGTTCCGGCCGGCCCGGACGGAATCCAGTGCCTTGAGCGCGCCGTCCAGGTTGTCCACCTTGATCAGGGTCAGCCCGCTCGGGGTGCCCTTGACCGCCTCGGCGCAGTTGTCGGCCGGGGTGAAGAAGTACTGGGCGCCCTTGTTGCGGGCGGCGATCAGCTTCATCTGGATGCCGCCGATCGGCCCGACCTTGCCGTCGTCGGCGATGGTCCCGGTGCCGGCCACGAACTTGCCGCCGGTCAGGTCGGTGGGCGTCAGCTTGTCGACGATGCCGAGCGCGAACATCAGGCCGGCGCTCGGGCCGCCGACGTCCTGCAGCCCGATGTCGATCTTGAACGGGTAGGTGTGGTCGATCCCGGGCACGATGCCCACGATCGCCCGGTCGCCGCCCTGGGCCTTCGCCGTCGGGATCGGGACGTCGGTCTTGGCGGAGTCCGCCGCGCCGTGCGGGACCACGGTGAAGACGGTGGTCTCACCCGGCTTGTGCTTGGTCACCTGCTCGGCCACCGAGGCCGCGGTGGTCACCGGCGTGCCGTCCACCGCGAGGATCCGGTCCCCGGCGTGCAGCCGGCCCTCGGAGGGCCCGCCCGCCGCCACCGAGGCCACGATCACCTGCGCGCCGACCGGGATGCCGAGCTCCGTGAGGGCGGCGGTCTTGGCGCTGTCCTCGGACGAGGCGAACTCCTCGGCGTTCTGCTGCTGGGCCTCCTTGTCGGTCTGGCCCTTGGGGTACACGTTGTCGTGCGGCACCACCAGCACGTCGTCGCGCAGCCAGCCGACCACGGCGGAGACCAGGCTGGGCTGGTAGTTGGCCCCGGTCACCTGGACGGTGGTCATGTTGAGGTTCCCGCTGGTCGGGTACGTCTCGTGCCCCGTGATGGTGATCACCGGCTGCCCCGTGCCGTCCTGCACCCCGAGGGTGTTGAAGGTCGGACCCGGGCTCATCTCGGTGTACGGGACCTTCATCACCACTGAGGCGCAGAGCAGGCCTATCAGCAGCAGGGTGGCGGCGAGCATCGTCGCGGAGCGGCGTGGCATGGCTCGACAGTACGGGAAGCCGGTGACCGGGCGCTGCCGGGGCCCGGGCTCAGCGCCCGCCGGGTTCGCGGCCGCCGGCCGTGCTGCGCTCCATCGCGGCGCGGAAGCGCTGGTGCTCGGCGAGCGAGGCGGGATCGGCGGTGGCTCTCGGGGTACGGGCGGCCCACAGGGCCCACAGGGTGCCGAGCAGCAGGGCGACAACGGGAATGATCAACCAGGCGAGCGCAGCCATATCCGTACTCCCAGCTCGTCGTGTCTATGAGCAGATTAGCCGCCCGGGTGGAGAACGGCTGCAGCGCCATCCGGGTTACGGGAGCCCTGGAGGCGTCACCGCCACGGGGGATGCCCGGCCCCGCCCGTCGGCCGAACGGGTGAGGACCCGGGCGCGCTCAGCAACCGCCGGCGCCGACCCACTCCTCCTCGCCGTCGGCGAAGACCTGGTGCTTCCAGATCGGCACCTCGTGCTTGAGGTCGTCGATCAGCCGGCGGGCCGCCGCGAAGGCCTCGCCGCGGTGGGCGCAGGAGACCGCGACGATCACCGCCTTGTCGGTGATCTCCAGCCGGCCGATCCGGTGCACGGCCGCCAGCGCACGGACCGGGAAGTCCGCGACGACCTTCTCGGCGACCCGGCGCAGCTCGCGCTCGGCCGTGGGATGGGCGCTGTACTCCAGCGCGGCGACCGACTTGCCGCCGTCGTGGTCGCGCACCGTCCCGACGAAGACGGTGGTGCCGCCGGCCGCGTCGTCACCGACCGCCTCGTAGACCTCGTCGAGCGAGAGCGGGGTCTCGCGGATCGCGAGCAGACGGATCGGGTCGTGGTTCTCGGACATGCCCCCATGATTGCCCATCGCCGCCACGGGAGAGCAAGGGCCTTCCGCATTACGATTCGACAATTTCGCATCGTGACATTGCTGAGGTCCGGGTGCGGGCGGGTCCCGCCGACCCGGGTCTCAGAACCGGCGCCGCTTGCGGGCCCGGCGCACCAGTGCCGCGGTACCGACCAGGGCGACCGTGGCCCCCGCCGCGCCCAGGCTGGTCGCCGCCTCCTTGCCGCCCAGCCGGCGCCCGGCCACCGCGTGCTTCCCGGAGACCTGCGCGAGCAGTTCGGCCAGCACCTCCTCGTTGGTGAAACCGGGCCGCCAGCCCGCCTCGTGCAGCCGGCTGCCGGAGACCACCCACGGGTACATGGTGTACGCCAGGTCCCCGGCCGGGGCCGGGGTCAGGCCGAGCCGGTGCAGGCGGGCCGCGGTGCCCAGCGCCAGCGCGGCCGGCAACTCCATCCGGCGGATGCCGGAGAGCTTCTCGACGTCCTCCTGCTCCAGCCAGCCGTCGCAGCCGACCGTCACCTCGCCCTCGACCAGGCCGAGCGCCGCGTACTCCAGCGCCGACGCCAGGTCGTCCACGTGGCAGAACTGCCAGCACGGCCGGGACCCGGCCACCACCAGCAGCCTGGGCGCCTCGAAGTGCCTGGTCAGCACGGTGTCGATGCCGGGGCCGACCACCACCGCCGGGCGCAGCACCGTCACCTGCAGGCCCGGGTGGGCGCGCGGTGCCCGGCGGGCCAGGCGCTCGATCTCCAGCAGGTCGCCGACCAGCGAGGCCTCCTCGGTGGCCCGCAGTTCGGAGTCCTCGGCCAGCGGCACCTCGTTGTCCGGCAGCGCACCGTAGACCATCGCCGAGGTGCACAGCACCACCCGGTGCACACCGGCGGCCGCGGCGGCGGTCACCACCGTCTGCGCGCCCCGCACGTTGTACGCGCTCCGGGCGCGCGGGTCCGATTCCATGCCGAGGTCCATCGCCAGGTGGACCACCACGTCGACGCCGGCCAGCCGTTCGGCCACCGCCGGGTCGCGGATGTCCAGCACCCGCCACTGGGCGCCGGGCACCTCGCCGCGCCGGTCGTCGACCGCGAGCACCTTGCGGACCGCGGGCGAGGCCACCAGGCGCGCGGCGACCCGCTCGCCGAGCACCCCGGCCGCGCCGGTGACCGCCACGGTGAGCGGCCGGCCGCCGTAGGCTGGAGGCGGCGAACCCGTGGTGACAGGGGCGTCCTCATCTCCGGTCAGCCCAGAGCGAACGTCCGAAGGCGGGGAACTCACCGACCATCCTCCACGGTTAGCTTATGTGCGTACGTACGAGTGTCACGTACGGTCCATCCTGCCCGAGGCGCGGGCCCAGCGGTGCACCCGGCGCGGTCGGGCCGCCAGACCGTTGTCCCGCCCGCCGCCGCGGGCGCGCCGCCTCCCCCGCCACACCACCTGCGTGACGGCCGACCAGATCGAGGACCCCGTGAGCGACCTCCCCTTCGGATTCTCCACCCCGCCCGAGGAGCCCGAGGACGGCAAGGGCAAGCCCGGACAGAGCGGCCAGGACAAGGACAGGAGCGGCCAGGACGAGGGCGCCTCGAAGGATCCGGGCACCCCGGGCGCCTCTCCGGAAGGTACCCCGCCGCAGCAGCCCTTCGGCTTCGGTCCGGGCAATCCGCTGGGCGCGTTGTTCGGCATGGGCGCCCCCGGCGCCCCCGGCGGCGACAACCCCTTCGGCGCGATGCTCGGCAACCTCAACCCCGGCGACCTGGGCGCGGCCTTCCAGCAGCTCGGCCAGATGCTCTCGTTCGAGGGCGGGCCGGTCAACTGGGACCTCGCCAAGGACATCGCCCGGCAGACCGTGGTCGCCGAGCAGCCCGAGGGCCGGTCCAAGGACCGCTCGGTCAGCGCCACCGAGCGCACCGCGGTCGCCGACGCCGTCCGGCTCGCCGAGCTGTGGCTGGACTCCGCCACCGAGTTCCCCTCCGGCGCGAACACCGCCGTGGCGTGGAGCCGGGCCGAGTGGATCGAGGCCACCCTGCCGGTCTGGAAGGACCTGGTGGACCCGGTCGCCGAGCGGGTCGGCAACGCGATGGGCGGCGTGCTGCCCGCCGAGATGCAGGCGATGGCCGGTCCGCTGATGGGCGTGATGCGCTCGATGGGCGGCGCGATGTTCGGCACCCAGATCGGCCAGGCGCTCGGCGCGCTCGCCGCCGAGGTGCTCGGCTCCACCGACGTCGGCCTGCCGCTCGCCCCGGCCGGGAAGGCCGCGCTGCTGCCGCAGAACATCGCCGAGTTCGGCGAGGGCCTGAGCGTGCCCGCCGAGGAGGTCCGGCTGTACCTGGCCCTGCGGGAGGCCGCCCACCAGCGGCTGTTCGCCCACGTGCCGTGGCTGCGGGCGCACCTGTTCGGGGCGGTCGAGGCGTACGCCCGCGGCATCAAGGTCGACAGCTCCCGGATGGAGGAGCTGGTCGGGGAGCTCGACCCGAGCAACCCCGAGGCGCTCCAGGAGGCGCTGGCCGGCGGTCTGCTGCAGCCCGAGGACACCCCGGAGCAGAAGGCGGCGCTGGCCCGGCTGGAGACCGCACTCGCGCTGGTCGAGGGCTGGGTCGACGCGGTGGTGCACGCCGCCGCCGAGCCGCACCTGCCGCAGTCCGGCGCGCTCCGCGAGACCCTGCGCCGCCGCCGCGCCACCGGCGGCCCGGCCGAGCAGACCTTCGCCACGCTGGTCGGCCTGGAGCTGCGCCCGCGCCGGCTGCGGGACGCCTCCCGGCTGTGGGCCTCGCTGGCCGACGCCCGCGGCATCGACGGCCGCGACGCCCTGTGGAGCCACCCCGACATGCTGCCCACCGCGGCCGACCTGGACGACCCGGACGGCTTCGTGCACCGCCCGGCCGGCGACGGCCTGGAGGGCGGCATCGACTTCGACGCCTTCGACAAGCTGCTCGGCGACGCCGCCAAGGGCAAGGACGCCGCGGACGGCAGCGGCACCCCCCGGGAGCGCGGCGCCGACGGCGGACCGGCCACCGACGGCGGGTCCGGCGCCGGCGGCGGGTCCGGCGCCGGCGGCGGGTCGGACACCGACGACCGCAATGGCGACGACCGCAAGGACGGCGAGGGCCCGAAGGCATGACGACCGCGCACACCGGCGCCGGGCCCGACACCTCGGCGGCGCTGCACGCGGACGCCGTCCGCGCACTCGGCGCCTGGGCGCCCGAGGGGTCGGCCCAGCAGCAGCTCCGCCGGGACTACCTCGACCACCTCGCCGCCCACCCGGACGGCCTGTGGCGGGCCTGCCTGCCGGCCCACATCACCGCCAGCGCGGTCGTCGTGGACCCGGCCGCCCGCCGGGTTCTGCTGACCCTGCACCCCAAGGTCGGGCGCTGGCTCCAGATGGGCGGCCACTGCGAACCGGGTGACCCGGACCTCGCCTCGGCGGCGCTGCGCGAGGCCACCGAGGAGTCCGGCATCCCCGACCTGGAACTGCTCGCCGTCGGCGGCGGTCCGGCCCCGGTCAAGCTCGACCGGCACCAGGTCCGCTGCTCCGGCAAGGACCGGCCCGAGAACACCCACCTCGACGTCCAGTACGTGGCGCTGGCACCGGCCGGGGCCACCGCCCTGATCAGCGAGGAGTCGCTGGACCTGCGGTGGTTCGGCTACGACGAGCTGCCGGAGCTGACGGACGCCTCCGTCCGCGAACTGGTCGCCATCGCCCGGCGGCTCACCGGCTGATCCGCCGATCCGGCTGACCTGCCGATCCGGCGGCTTCGGCCGCTCCGGCCGCCCCGGCCGCCCCGGCCGCCCCGGCCGATGGCCGAGGCCCGGCGGCCCCTGACCGCCGGGCCTCGGCCACCGGCCATCGGCCCGCGGTGGTCAGGGCGCGCCGGGCCGCCGGGGGTCAATCGATCGGGCGCCGGGGTCGGCGCGGCCCGGGGTCGGCGCGGCCGGGCGGTCGCTCAGCCGCAGATCTCGTGGGAACCGGCCGGGTCGTCGGTCTCGTCCCCGGGCCGGCCGGGGCCGGTCCGGGCGCCCGGGATGTGCGGCAGCCGGGCGGCCGAGGCGACGCCCTCCAGATAGCCGCGGGCCCGTTCGGTCCGCGGGTAGCTCTCCAGCAGCGCCCAGAAGCGCGGGCCGTGGTCGGGCACCAGCAGGTGCGCGAGCTCGTGCAGCAGCACGTAGTCGACGACGTACTCGGGCATGCCCTGCAGGCGGTGGGAGAGCCGGATCGTGCGCTCGCTCGGGGTGCAGGACCCCCAGCGGGAGTTCTGGTTGGTCACCCAGCGGACCTGGCCGGGCACCGCGCGGCCGTTCAGGTACGCCCGGGACAGCTCGGCCGCCCGGCGCTCCAGCGCATCGTCGCCGAGCGTGCGACGGCTCTCCTGCGCGGCCAGCCGGTCCAGCATCTGGGCCACCCAGCGCTGCTCCTCGGCGTGCGACATCCGGGCCGGGATCAGCACGATCGTCCGGTCACCCTCGCGGTAGGCCGAGACGGTACGGCTGCGGCGGGCGCTGCGACGGACCTCGACCTCGGGCCGGTGCGCGGGTGACGGCTGGGTGCGGGACCCGCCCGCGTCGCCCCTCGGGACGGCGCCCGGGGCGGTCGACGGGCCGGTGGCCCCCTCCGCGGCTGGCCGGCCGCGCGCGCCTGGTGCCGCGACCCCGGCCCCGGAGGCCGGCCGCGCACGCCGACGCGACGCCGACCGCTGGGAATCCCGTTCGGCTGTCACGGCACAGGACGTTACCTGGTGGCACTGACAGAAGTCCGCTGTCGCGGCCGGAACCGGGGAGAACCACCGCGGGGTGGGAGGGCCGAAAGTTATCCACAGGCTGTGCATGCAGATTGTCCGACCATAGGCCCGAGCCTGTGGACAACCGGATTCACGGCCTCCCCAGGGTCGGGCATGCTGCTCCCACCCAGGGCGGCCGGCCCTGGTGTACGACGGCCCTGGAGGCAGCCATGCGTCCGATGCTCAAGCCTGCCCTGCCCCGGCTCTGGCGTGACCGGGAGACCCTGCAGTTCGGCGCGGTCCGCCGGCACGCCCGGGTGGTCGAGTCCGTCGACCGGGCGGTGGCGGCCTTCCTGGAGCTGATCGACGGCAGCCGGGACAGCCCCACCCTGCTCGCCGCCGGGGAGCGGCTCGGCCTCGACCGCGACTACTGCAACGCCATGCTGGACTCGCTGGCCCGCAGCGAGCTGCTGGACGACGCGGACGCGCTCCAACAGGCACTCGGGCGCCATCCCCGCCCTCGCCAGGAGTTGCTGGGCCCGGACCTGGCCTCGCTCTCCCTGGTCCACCCGGAGCCGGGCGAGGCCGCCGAGGTGCTGCAGGGGCGGGTGCTGGCCAGGGTCGAGGTGCGCGGGGCCGGCCGGGTCGGCTCCGCGGTCGCGGCCGTCCTGGCGGCCGGCGGGATCGGTGCGGTCACCGTGGCCGACCGCGGCCGGGTGTCGGCCCGGGACTGCTCCCCGGCCGGCTTCCCGCCGACCGAGGTGGGACGGCTGCGGTCCACGGCCGCCCGGGAGGTGGTGCACCGGGCCGGCGGTGCGGCGGCGGCCGACCGGCAGCGGCACCGGCGGCCGGGCGCCGAACCACCCGGCCCGCCGACGCTGGTGGTGCTCGCACCCCGCAGCGGCGGCGGCGCCTTCACCGGCCTGGCCACCGAGGCGCGGGAGCTGATGCGCTCCGGCCGCCCGCACCTCTACGTCGGCGTCCTGGAGCACCTGGGCGTGGTCGGGCCGCTCGTGGTGCCCGGGGCCTCCGCCTGCGGCAGCTGCGCGACCCTGGCCCGGACGGACGAGGACGAGGCCTGGCCGAGACTGCTCGCCCAGCTCGCGGACGACGGCCCGGGCCGCGCCCGCAGCCCGGCCTGTGACAGCGCGCTGGCCACCACGGTCGCCGGGCTGGCCGCCCTGCACGTGGAGCTCTACCTGGACGGGGTGCTGCCGCCGAGCGTCGACGGCTGGTGCGAGATCTCGGCGGCCGACGGCATGGTCAGACGGCTGCGGCTGCCCGGCCACCCCGACTGCGGCTGCCGCTGGCAGTCGGTCCCGCTGGCCCGCCCCGGACCGGCCGAGACCGTACGGGGCGGGTGAGGCCCTACGGCGAGGCCGGACCCGAGCTCCAGGGTTCCGGCAGTCCCGAAGCGCCCGCAGCCCCGCAGCACCGCAGCACCGCTACCCGGCGGCCCTCCCGGCCCCCGCGGCCCGGTGCACCGCGCAACGGCTCGACGGCTCGACGGCCACCAGCTGGCGACAGGGCGGCCACCGAGCGGTGGCTGTGCGGCCCCTCGCCGACCTCACGCCACCGGTCGGCGCGCTCCCGACCCCACGCGCCCCAGTTCGCAACCAGCCCCCGGCGCACCCGCCCCGAGCATGCGCCTACCGTCCGCCGCCCGCGCCCTGCCTCGGCCTCGGCGACTCGGCCACCTCTGCGTGCCGCCCGCCGGGCACCCTCCCCGTCGACGATCCCACCACCGATCCCACCACCGATCCGACCGCCGATCCCCCACCGATTCCGTCGCCTCTCCCGTCGCCGACCCCGCCGACCGCCCACCGGTGGGATCGGCAGGCCGAACGACAGTCCGGATCTTCCGTCGGCCGCAGAAGGGCGAGCGGGCACAATGGCCTGGTGACCACGGCCCCGTGGTGCGCCGCGCCACACCGTGGGCGGCGGCGACGGCACGGGGCGTACCAAGAGGGAGGCCCGGGTTGAGCGATCTTCCGCGCAAGGCAGTGACCCGCACGGCGCGGCTTGCCGCCCTGCCGCTCGGCATTGCCGGCCGGGCCACTCTCGGGCTGGGCAGGCGGATCGGCGGACGCCCGGCCGAGGAGGTGACCGCCGAACTCCAGCAGGCCACCGCCGACCAGCTGTTCAAGGTGCTCGGGGAGCTCAAGGGCGGCGCCATGAAGTTCGGGCAGGCGCTCTCGGTCTTCGAGGCCGCGCTGCCCGAGGAGGTCGCGGGGCCGTACCGGGCGGCCCTGACGAAGCTTCAGGAGGCCGCTCCGCCGATGCCCGCGGCCAAGGTGCACGCGGCGCTCGCGGAGCGGCTGGGCCCGCAGTGGCGCAAGCAGTTCCGCAGCTTCGAGGACCGGCCGGCCGCGGCCGCCTCGATCGGCCAGGTCCACCGGGCGGTCTGGCACGACGGCCGGCAGGTCGCGGTCAAGGTCCAGTACCCGGGCGCCGGGGACGCGCTGCTCGCCGACCTCGGCCAGCTCAGCCGGGTGGCCTGGCTGATCGGCCCGCTGATCCCCGGTCTGGACGTCAAGCCGCTGATCTCCGAGCTGCGCGCCCGGGTGGCCGAGGAGTTGGACTACCAGCTGGAGGCCGAGGCCCAGCGCCGGCACGCGGAGGTGTTCACCGACGACCCGGACATCCTGGTGCCCAGCGTCGTCGCGCAGGCCGACCAGATCCTGATCACCGAATGGATGGACGGCACCCCGCTGGCCGAGGTGATCGCCAAGGGCACCCAGGAGGAACGCGACCGGGCCGGCCGGCTGCTGGCCCGCTTCCTGTTCGCCGGGCCGTCCCGGACCGGGCTGCTGCACGCCGACCCGCACCCGGGCAACTTCCGGCTGCTCAAGGACGACGGCCCGATCGAGCGGTGGCGGCTCGGGGTGCTCGACTTCGGCACGGTCGACCGGCTGCCCGGCGGCCTGCCGACCCCGATCGGCGACTCGCTGCGGATGGCGCTCGCCGGTGACGCCACCGGGGTGCTGGAGATGCTCCGGGAGGAGGGGTTCGTCAAGCCCTCGGTCGAGCTGGACCCGGACGCGGTGCTCGACTACCTGCTGCCGATCATCGAGCCCGCGGCGGTGGACACCTTCCACTTCACCCGGAGCTGGATGCGCGCCCAGGCCGCCCGGATCGCCGACCCGCGTTCGCCCGCCTACAACCTCGGCAAGCAGCTCAACCTGCCCCCCGCCTACCTGCTGATCCACCGGGTCACGCTGAGCACCATCGGGGTGCTCTGCCAGCTGGGCGCCAACGCGCCGTTCCGGGAGGAGATGCTGACCTGGCTGCCGGGCTTCGCCGAGAAGCCGACACCCGCCTGACAGCCCGGCCCGGACATCACCGGCCCGGACACCGCGGGTCCTGCCAATCCGGGCCCTGGTACTCCGGGCCCAGGCAATCCCGGCTCAGGCAGTCCGGGCCCAGGCGCTCCCGGCCCGACCAACGGCGATGGCCGCTCCCCCTGCGTGGGGAGCGGCCATCGCCGTCTGTGGTACTGGTCCGCCGACACCTGCCCCGCCGACACCGTGCCGCCCACACCGTCCCCCGTCCCACCGCCGCACCGACCCTGGCGGCCGCCGGTCGTGCGGGTGGTGGTGCTGGTGTCGGGCAGGCCTGGTGTCGGGCAGGACCGGCGGCGGGCGGAACCGGCGGCGGGCGGTGCCCGTGGCCGGCGGTGTCACCACCGGCCGTCGGAGCTACCGGTGACCGGCCGTCACATCAGCGCGACGGCAAGCGCCCGGCGGGCGCGCAACGAGGCCCGCTCGGCCTTCCGGACGAGCTTCGCCGCCCGGTGGGCCCGCAGGGCCATGCGTTGGTGTTCGGCCTCTTGCAGGCGTTCCTGCATATGGGCTCGGGCCAGGGATTCCTGGAGAAGATGCATTTCGAGGGTCCTGTTCTGGATCTGAAGTTCGGTGGCCCGTTCGGCGCGGGCGGTCATGTCGATGGCGTTGGGGGTCATGTGGTGGTCCTGCTTGTGATGCGTCGTCGGAAAGTGGCTGGCTGCTGCGGCATCCGCCTTGGCGGCGGCGAGGCGTACGGACAGGCGCAGTGCGCGGTCCGTCGGGGGCTGCTCTCCCCGTCGGATCACGGCTGAGCGTGCGGTGGTCGTACCGGCGGGGTTCACGCCATGACCTCGGTCTTGCGCGGACGGCCACGCGGCCGCTTCCGGGCCACGACCACACCCTGGACGAAGAGCTCGCCGCCCCAGACGCCCCACGGCTCGCGGCGCTCCAGCGCACCGGTCAGGCAGGCCGCCTTGACCGGGCAGGTGCCGCAGAGCGACTTGGCGTACTCGACGTCGGCCGGCGTCTCCGCGAAGAAGACCTCCGGGTCGAAGGAGCGGCAGGGGACGGGCACGCCGAGGGCGTCGGCCTCGTCGATCGCGGTGAGCTGCATAAGAGAAACCTCCGGGGGGTCGGCCTGGTCGGCCTTGACGGTCTTGTCGGTCGGTACGGACGGGAGTGGCGGCGGTGTGATGACCGTGGACACGTGGTCTTCCTCGTCTTTTCGCTGTGGGTCCGGCTCAGCTGGCTGGTCGGGCTGGCCGGAGGCCCCGGGGGGCCTGGGTGGTCTTTCGTACCGGACAAAACAGAAGGGCCGCGGATCCTGGTGAAGGATTCCGCGGCCCTGGAGGCTCGACCTGAGGATTGCTCAGGTTCGTTCTCTCCAGGGTTCAGGCCCGCGGAAGGCCCGCATCCGGATGGCCGAGGCGCCATTGATGGCGACCTTGACCTGGTTGATCTGCTGCTCGTCCTGCTTCTTGGTGGCTCCGGCACCGATGACCTGCAGATAGCCGCCATGCTTCGCTGCTGCTACTGCCGCCTTCGGTGCCTGGGTCGGTCGCTCATCGCGCAGCCCGAGGCCGCCGGCGAACGTCGCCCAGTCACGGGACAGACCCGTCTCGACGGAGATGCCCGCAGTGTCGCCCAGGCCACTGACAGTGAGACCACTGACAGCGGAACCCGCGGCAACGCAGACACCGGTGGCGTCGAGACCCAGACCGCCACCGGCAAGCACGACCACGTCACGCGAGAGCGTGGAGCTGGTCGAGAAGCCGGGAGTGCCGAACGACGAGACGGCACCCGGAGGCATGGCGATAACGGTCTGGCCAGTCATTTTGGTGATCATCATGGTGGTTTCCACTGTCTTCGCCTCCTCTCGGCGTCTCGCGGTGCCCAGTCCCCCGGGCCCCGATGTTCGGATGTTGGTCAGGTCAAGCAAGTATCGCCACATGCGGAAGGAGGCCCTTCCACCAGCGGCTCGCGATCTCGTCCCCTTGACCGCTCCGGCAGGCTATTGCGCTCCATGCACGGGGCGCAAACTATTTTCCCGGCGAGTTTTCCGGTCGGCCGGGCGGCCGCCCTTCGAGCGGCTCAGGCCGGCTCGTCCGTCTCCCCGTCGGGCTCGGGCCCGGGCTCCTCCACGGGCTCGCCCGCAGGCTGCTCCGCGGAGTCCTCCCACGGATCCTCCCCCGCACACAACGAGAGCACGGCGGCCCCGTACTTGTCCAGCTTCATGGCGCCGACCCCGGAGATCATCGCGAGTTCGCGCTCGCCGGCGGGGACGTCCTCGGCGATCGCCATCAGGGTCGCGTCGGTGAAGACCACGTACGCCGGCACCGCCTGCAGCTTGGCCTGCCGGGCCCGCCACTCGCGCAGGCGCTCGAACAGCGCCTCGTCCATCGACGAGGGGCAGCTCTCGCACCGGCGGAGCTTGCGCTCCACCGCCTCGGTCAGCGTGCGGTCGCAGACCCGGCACTTGACCGGACCGCGGGCCCGGCGCGCGGCCGAGCCGGACCCGCCCTGCTCGACCCCGCCGCGCCCGCCGCGGGAGCGGGGGCCGGCCGAGCCCGAGCCGGGGCGCAGCCCGTCCAGGAAGCGCGTCGGCTTGCGGCTCGCGCGCCCCCCGGGGGAGCGCGAGAGCGCCCAGGAGAGCGAGAGGTGGGCACGGGCGCGGGTGACGCCGACGTACAGCAGCCGGCGCTCCTCCTCGACCTGTTCGTCGGTCTTGGCGTAGATGATCGGCAGGGTGCCCTCGGTCAGGCCGACCAGGAACACCGCGTCCCACTCCAGGCCCTTGGCGGCGTGCAGCGAGGCCAGCGTGACGCCCTCGACGGCGGGGGCGTGCTGGGCGGCCGCGCGGGCGTCCAGCTCCGCCACGTACGCCGCCAGGTCGGCCCGCTCACCGGACGCCCGGCGGCCCGCCTCGAACTCCTCGGCCAGCCGCACCAGCGCGGCCAGCGACTCCCAGCGCTCGCGCACCGCACCGGAGCCGGCCGGCGGGTTGGCGCCGAAGCCCCGGGTGGCGAGCACCGCGCGCACCTGCGCGGCGAGGTCGGGGGCGTCCGCCGTGAGGGGGTCGTCGGCGGCCCGGGCGGCCCCCTTGAGCAGCACCCCGGCCTCCCGCACCTCGGGCCGCTCGAAGAACCGCTCGGCGCCCTTGAGCTGGTACGAGATGCCCAGATCGGCGAGGGCCTGCTCGTAGACCTCGGACTGGCCGTTGGTCCGGAACAGCACCGCGATCTCGCTGGCCCGCACGCCCTGCGCCATCAGCTCCCTGACCCGCTGCGCGGTGGTCTCGGCCTCGGTCGGCTCGTCGGCGTACTCGGCGTAGACCGGCTCGGGGCCGGCCTCGCGCTGGGAGACCAGCTCGAGCCGGTGCTGGGCGGCCTGGCCGCGGGCCTGCGAGAGCAGCCCGTTGGCGAGGTGGACCACCTGCGGGGTGGAGCGGTAGTCCCGGACCAGCTTGACCACGGTCGCCTCGGGGTGGCGGTGGCGGAAGTTCAGCAGGAAGTCGGGGGTCGCGCCGGTGAAGGAGTAGATGGTCTGGCTGGCGTCGCCGACCACGCACAGGCTGGCGCCGCCGCCGGTCCACTGGTCGAGCAGCCGCTGCTGGAGCGGCGAGACGTCCTGGTACTCGTCGACGGTGAAGTGCCGGTACTGGGCGCGGACCCGCTCGCCGATCTCCGGCCGGTCCTCCAGGATCGCGGCGGTGAGCAGCAGCACGTCCTCGAAGTCGATCACGCCGCGGTCGCGCTTGGTCTGTTCGTAGGTGGCGTAGACCCGGGCGATCTCGGCCGGGTCGCGCGGGGCGTCGCGCCCGGTCTTGAGCACGGCGGCCGGGTAGTCGTCGGGCACGATCTGGGTGACCTTGGCCCACTCGATCTCGGCGGTGAGGTCGCGCAGCTCGGTGCGCTGGACCCGCAGGCCGCTGCGGCCGGCCGCCTCGGCGACCAGCTGGACCTTGCGCTCCAGCAGCCGGGGCACCTCGCCGCCGACCGCGCGCGGCCAGAAGTACTGGAGCTGGCGCAGGGCGGCCGAGTGGAAGGTGCGGGCCTGGACTCCCTCGGCGCCGAGCTGGCGGAGCCGGCCGCGCATCTCGCCGGCCGCACGCGCGGTGAAGGTCACCGCGAGCACCTGCTGGGGCTGGTAGACGCCGCTGCGCACGCCGTAGGCGATCCGGTGGGTGATGGCCCTGGTCTTGCCGGTCCCGGCGCCGGCGAGCACGCAGACGGGCCCGTGCAGGGCGGTGGCGACCGCGCGCTGCTCGGGGTCGAGACCGGCCAGCACGGCATCGGCGCCGGGCGGCGTAGCGCCGCCGGGGCCGTAGGCGTCGTACCGGCCGAGGTCACCCAAGAGCTCTTCCTGCATGCGGTCCATCCTCTCAGCCCGGCGGGTCCGGCCGACGGGTCCCGACATCCTGACAGGCTCTGCCGACAGTCTGCCCGGGATTGTCCACAGCTCGACCGCAATGGTCCGACCATCACCGCGGGCCCCGGCTCGTGCGCGGAATCACACGCCGGGGCGGCCGTGGAATGGCCGGGGCGCGCCGCGCGTTCAATCCGGCGACCGCACGCCCACCCGACCCGAGGGAGCTCCAGCCATGTCCGGCAGCGTCACGATGTACAGCACGACCTGGTGCGGCTACTGCAACCGCCTCAAGAGCCAGCTGGACCGCGAGGGCATCGGCTACACCGTCATCAACATCGAGGAGGACCCGGACTCGGCGACCTTCGTCGAGTCGGTGAACGGCGGCAACCAGGTGGTCCCGACCGTGCTGGTGGTGCCGGCCGGCGGTGGCGACCAGGTCGTGATGACCAACCCGAGCCTGCGTCAGGTCCAGGCCGCGCTGGCCGGCTGAGTCCGACCGCGCCCCTTGCGCCCGGCGTCCCGGGCGGCACCCCGCGGCCCCGCACCCGCCCGCCGTCGGCGGGGTGCGGGGCCGCGGCCGTTCCACGGGCCGCGATACGGGCCGTTCCACGGGCGGCCCGGCGGCGGGGCGGGGCGCGGAGTGGCGGGCGAGAACCCGGTCAGCGCGGGCCGGGCGGCCGCCCGGCCGCCTCGCCGAGGCCGTACAGCAGGCGGCAGCGGTCCGCCGCGTAGCGGGTCTCGATCACCCGGACCGGGCCGCGCCGGTCCGAGCTGACCCGGGTCTGCACCAGCAGCGGCACCCCGGGGCCGATCTCGAACCAGGCGGCCTCGGCCGGCCCGGGCATCCGGGCCACCAGGTGGTCCACCCCGCCGGTCTCGGTGCGGTCGATGGCGGCGAGCGCCGTCTCGTCCCCGCCCGGCACCGGCTCGGGCTCCATCAGCGCGGTACCGGCCGCGAGCCCGGCGCGGTAGTGGCTCTCCTCGATGGAGAACGGCTCGCGGTCGGTCATCCGCAGCTGACGGCGGACCACCACCGCCTCGCCGGGGACCAGTCCGAGCCAGCCGGCGATGTCCGCCCGGGCCCGGACGATGAGCATCTCGAAGTCGACGGTCAGCCGGCGCCCGGTCTCCCGGGCCTCCCTGGCGTAGACCTCCGAGGGGGCCGCCAGCGAGTCCCGCTGGCCGGTGACGCGCGCGGGCGCGTACGCGCGGTGGTCCAGCAGGGGCTGCTGCTTCAGGTAGGTGCCCTTGCCCTGGAGCCTGACCAGCCGCCCCTCGTTGACCAGCAGGTCGACCGCCAGCCGGACGGTGTTCCTGGCCACGCCGTAGTGGTGCTCCAGCTCGCTCTCGACCGGGAGCTGGGCGCCGCCCTGCCACTCGCCCGCCTCGATCCGGCGGCGCAGGTCGGCCGCGAGACGCTGGTACTTGGGAGACGGCACGCCGCCGCGAGGGATTGTCACCCGAGTGAATGTAGCCATTCGGCTTGCGCCATTTCAGCGAAACCCGCCAACATTGGCCAGGCCCGGGGATTCCGAGGCGGATCCCGGCCGGATCGATCGCAGTCGAATTCTTCCCATCACGCGCACCCCGGGGGCGGACCATGCCCGTCAGCAGTACCCCGCAGCGGCGGAACGCCCGCCACCTCGAGCAGCACCCGACCGACTCCTCCGGCGCCGCCGGACGCCCCGGCCGCACGCTGTCCGCGGCCGAGCGCGGCGCCTGGTCGGCGACGGCCAGTTTCCCCCCGCAGCCGCGGAACGTCGCGCTGGCCCGCCGGCTGACCCGTACCGCGCTGGCCGCCTGGGGCGCCGCCGAGCTGGCGGACAGCGCCGAACTGGTGGTCTCCGAGCTGGTCACCAACTCGGTGCGGTACGGGCGCGGCGCGGTCTCCCTCACGCTGGCGCTGACCGGGGACGCGCTGCAGGTCTCGGTCGCCGACTTCGGGCGCGGCCTGCCCCGGGTCCGCCGGGCCGGCGACGACGAGCCCACCGGCCGCGGCCTGAGCATCGTCACGGCGATCAGCGCGCGCTGGCTGGTGACCACACGACTGACCGGAAAGACCGTCAGCTGCTGGCTGGACCGGTAGGACCGGACGGTTCGGGCACGCCCGGACCGTCCGCCCGCCGACGGCCGGAAAGTGATTGCGCACGGAACGCAAGGGGCGCGCGGAGAAATCCGCGCGCCCCTTTTCGCAACCATTCACGGCCGTCCGCCGCATTCACGGCCGGATCCCGGCCCACGGCCGAATATCTGCCGAAATGTTTCGAACCCCTTTCGACCCCGCCCGCGGGACGCTTTCGACTCGCCCCGGGACGGCGGCGGCCCGCTGCTGCCGCTGCTACCAGCGGGCCGCCGAGGGCAGCGGTTCGCCGTACCAGAGCTCGACCAGGTGCCGGGCGATGGAGATCCCGGACGGCGGCAGGATCTCGCCCGCCGCCATCCCGGCCCGGAGCTCCTCGCGGGAGAACCAGCGGGCCTCCGCCAGTTCCTCGCCGTCCACCGTGATCCCGGTGCCGGACGGGTCGGCGTTGCCCATGAACCCGAGCATCAGGCTGGACGGGAACGGCCACGGCTGGCTCGCCACGTACCGGACCTCGCCGACCTTGACCCCGGCCTCCTCCAGCACCTCGCGGGCGACCGCCTGCTCCAGCGACTCGCCCGGCTCGACGAAGCCGGCCAGGGTGGACCAGCGGCCCTCCGGCCAGAGCGCCTGGCGGCCCAGCAGGCAGCGGTCCTCGCCGTCGGTGATCAGCATGATCACGGCCGGGTCGGTCCGCGGGTAGTGCTCCGCCGCGCAGGAGGTGCAGCGGCGGACGTGCCCGGCCCCGGCCTTCTCGGTCGGGTGCCCGCAGCGGGAGCAGAAGCTGTGCAGCCGGTGCCAGTGCTCCAGCGCCACCGCGTGCACCAGCAGGCCGGCGTCCCGGTCGGTCAGGCTCGCGCCGACCTCGCGCAGCCCGGCCGGCCGGGCGTCGCCGTCCAGCCGGCCGGGCAGGCTGTCGACGGCCAGCGCGAAGTAGGAGACCCCGGCGTCGTCGGTGCCGAGGAAGTAGCGGTCCCCGGACTGCGGCGCCTCGAAGGAGGGCAGCAGGACCAGTTCGCAGCCGTCCTCGGTGTCGACCACGAAGGCCTCGCCGGCGGAGATCGGCAGCACCTGGGTGCTGGGGTGGCTCCACGCGGCGGCCAGCCACGGCTCGTCGAAGCGGTGGTGCGCGGCCCGGTCGACCCCGGCGCGGGCCAGCGCCAGGTGCTTGGTGTCGGGCACGTCAGGCACGCTGCTCAAGTCGGCTCATCCCGTTCGGATCATCAGGAGCGGTCATCTTCGGTCTGTCGGCGCGGCCGGGCGCGGCCGGCCGGGCGCAGGGCTGCGGCCCGGGACCGGCCTCGACGGCGGTCCGGGCCGGGGAGGAGCCGCTCACGCCTGCGGCCAGGTCTCGGCGAGGTCGCCCCACAGGTACGCGGCGGCCTCGACGCCCTTGCGCAGCAGGTCGAGCTCCACCTTCTCGTTGACGGAGTGCCAGCCGTCGGAGGGCACCGAGATGCCGAGGAACAGCACCGGCGCGCCCAGCACGTCCTGGAGGTCGGCGGCCGGTCCGGAACCGCCCTCACGGGTGAACAGGATCTTCTGCTCGAAGGCCCGGCCCATCGCCCGGACGGTGGACTGCAGCGCCGGGTGGTCCAGCGGGGTCAGGCAGGGCCGGGTCGCTCCGGGGAAGACGATCTCGTGCCGGATGCCCTCCGGGACCCGCGCGGCGACCCAGTCGCGGACGGCCTCGCGGACCTTCTCCACCTCCTGGCCCGCCACCAGGCGGAAGGACAGCTTGAGGTGCGCCTCGGCCGGGACGATGGTCTTGCCGCCGGGGCCGGTGTAGCCGCCCCAGATGCCGTTGACCTCCGCGGTCGGCCGGGCCCAGACCCGCTCCAGGGTGGTGTAGCCGCGCTCGCCGCGGGTGCCGTACGACTTGGCCACCCGCAGCCACTGGGCCTCGTCGAACGGCAGCTCGGCGAAGAGCGCGCGCTCCTCCTCGGTCAGCTCGACCACCCCGTCGTAGAAGCCGGGGACCGCCACCTTGCGGTCGCCGTCGTGCAGGGCGGCCGCCAGCTCGGCGGCGACGGCGGCCGGGTTCGGCACGGCGCCGCCGAACGAGCCGGAGTGGATGTCGCTGTCCGGACCCCACAGGTCGATCTGGCAGTCGGCGAGACCGCGCATGCCGGTGCAGACGGTCGGGGTGTCCTCGGCCCACATCCCGGTGTCCGAGATGATCACCACGTCGGCGGCCAGCCGCTCGGCCTCGCGGCGCACCAGCGCGGCGAAGTTCGGCGAACCGGACTCCTCCTCGCCCTCCACCAGCAGCTTCAGGTTGACCGCCGGGGCGGTGCGGCCGGTCGCGGCCAGGTGGGCGCGCAGGCCCAGGGTGTGGAAGAAGACCTGGCCCTTGTCGTCGGCGGCGCCGCGGGCGAACAGCTGACGGCCGATCACGGTCGGCTCGAACGGCTCCGTCGCCCAGCCGTCCTCCTTGGCGGCGGGCTGCACGTCGTGGTGCCCGTAGACCAGCACCGTGGGCGCGTCCGGGTCGCCGGACGGCCACTCGGCGAAGACCGCCGGAAGGCCGTCGCTCTCCCACACCTCGGCGACCGGGAATCCCGTCTCCCGCAGCTTGGCGGCCAGCCACTCGGCGGACCTGCGGACCTCTCCGGCCAGGCCGGGGTCGGCGGAGACGGAGGGGATGCGCAGCCAGTCGGCCAGGTCCTGCAGGAAGCCGGCCTCGTGCTGGTCGATGTAGGAGCGGACGGCGCTGTCCGGGGTTTTCGTCATACGGACGACTTTAGTTCGCCCGGGTGGGCGCGCGCCCACGCCCTCCGGCGTCCGGCCCCGTAACCTCCGTCACTCGACGCAGGCCACGGGGCCGGTACTCCCGCGGGCGGCCCACACCGCCCGGCGGGCTCAGGCGCGGCGGCGGACCAGGCTCATCCGGGACCTGGTCAGCAGCATCGCCAGAACGGTGGCCGCCAGCGGCAGCCCGATCAGGGTGATCGCCAGTTCCGCCCAGGGGAAGGCGATCACGGCCGCGGGGGTGGGGGCGAGCGTCACCGGCCCGTACGCGGGGGCCGTGGCCGACTCCAGTTTGCGCAGTGCCACGGCCGGCACCACCCCGGCCAGGGTGCCGAGGATCGCGCCCATCGCCGCGATCGTCCCGCACTGGAACCCGGCCAGCCGGCGCCGGATGCCGCCGGTCGCCCCGACCGCCGAGAGGGTGGTCAGGTCGTGCTGGGAGTCGGCCGCCGCCAGGCCGGTGGCGATCCCGGCCGCGCCGAGGGCGACCAGGGCCGCGAACCCGGTCAGGCCGAGGGTGATCAGGGTCTTGCGCGGCTTGAAGCCCCGCTCGACCGTCAGTTGGGCGCTGTCGCTGGACTTGGCCACGGCGGCCGAGGCCTTCTGCTCGGCGCCGTCGGCCGGGGTGGAGTCCGGCAGCCAGACCGAGCCGACGGGCGTGGCGGCGAGCCCGAGGCGCTGGGCGGTCGCCGGGGAGACGAACGCCCCGCCGCCCGGGGTGGTCGCACCGGCGAGGACGGCGTCCACGCTGACGTGTTCGACCTTCGGCCGGTCCTGGGAGCCGTCCGTACCCGGCGCCGGGCTCGGCCGGGAGCGGTCCGAACGGGCCGTCAGGTCGAGGGTGATCTTCCCGTCCTTCAGGTAGAGCGGGTCGAAGACCAGGGCCTTGCCCGCGGCGAGCGCCTGGACGGCGGCCGGGTCGGTGGTGCCGTACAGGTTGTGCAGGGCGGTGGCGTCGCCGATCTGGACCGCGCCGAAGCCACCGCCGCCGGCCGGGTAGCTGCGCCGGCAGCGCGGGTCCTCCCGCATCAGCCGGGTGAACTCGGGGTCCTGGTAGCCGACCGGCTGCAGGTTGTCGGGGTCGGAGTCGGTCGCCGGGCAGCGGCGCTCCTTGGGGACGGCCACCTCGATGCTTCCGCACTGGTCGCCGGTCAGCCGGCAGTCGCCCTGGTAGCTGGCGTCCGCCAGGTCGCCGCGCGGGCCGAGGTCCGGCATCGCCTCGGTGACCGCCGCGCGCAGGGCGGGCAGCTTGGCCGGGTCGGCGTCGGGGCCGTAGCCGATCGCGACCGAGACCGCGCCGGGCGGCATGCTCGCCCGGTAGTCCAGCCGCTCCTGCTCGTCGGTGCTGGTGGTGTAGATGCCGACGGCGACCGAGCCGGCCACCGCGGCCATCACGGCCGCGACCGCGGGCGCGGTCCGGCCGCGGTGGCGGACGGCGTCGCGCAGGGCGAGGCGGGGCGCGAGCGGCATCCGCCGGCCGAGCCGGCCGAAGAGGCCGACCAGCATCGGGGTGAGCGCGACCATGCCGAGTTCCGCGACGGCGGAGCCGCCGAGCACCGAGGTGGAGCGGCCGCCGACCCCGGTGCCGCCGCCGATCAGCGCCAGCGCGGCGCCGCCGCCGACCATCGCGAGGCCCAGTACGGCCAGCTTGCGGTTGGCGGGCTTGACCGAGCCGCGCCCGGTGAGCGCCTCCACCACGTCCTGGCGGGAGGCCTGGACGGCGGGTACGACGGCCGCGAGCAGCCCGGTGACCAGCCCGATCGCGGCCACGGCGAGCAGGTCGAGCGGCTGCACGCTCAGGTGGCCGAACCGGACTCCGCCCTGGGTCTCCAGCCACGGCCGGGCCGCCACCACCAGGGCGACCGCCAGCACCACGCCGACGACGGCCCCGGCCAGGCCCAGCACCACGCCGCCGCCGAGCACCACGGCCCGTACGTGCGAGCGGTCGCCGCCGCCGGCGGCCAGCAGGCCGAGCTGGCGGCGGGAGCGCCGGGCACCGACCGCGAAGGCGGGCCCGGCGAGCAGCACGATCTCCAGCAGCGCCATGCCGACCACGGTGCCCAGGATGACCAGTGCGGTCGAGGAGCCGTCCGAGCCGTGGCCCCGGCTGTCCTCCTGGACGTAGTAGGGCACGTCGGCGCGGGCGGGCGGGTCCGCCAGGACGGCCCGGGAGGTCGCCGCCAGCCCGTACTTGTTGAGCTCCAGCACCTTCGGCCAGTCCAGCCGGGCGCCGGACGGGAGCTGCACCAGCCAGCGGCCGCCGGGCTCGTAGCGGTCGTCGTGCTGGGTGCGGGTCGCCTTCAGCGGGGCGATCAGCGCGCCGGGGCGGCCGATCAGCTCGACGGTGCCGAGGCTGTCCGGGTGCTCGACCGCCGCGGTGATGGTGTACGGCTTGCCGTCCAGTCCGCGCAGGGCGGTGGCGTCGCCCAGCCGCAGTCCGGCCTGCTCGAGGAAGGCGGTGGTGGCGGCGATCTCCTGCGGCGCGCTCGGGGCGCGGCCCGCGGTGATGGTGATCGCGCCCTGCCAGACCGGGTCGGTGAGGTCGGCCTCCGCCGTCTCGACCCGGACCCGGCCGTCGCGGCTGGTGGCCGAGCCGCCCTCGCCCTGGGCGACCGGGACGATGACGGTCCCGGCCGGCAGCAGTTCCTTGATCAGCGCGGCCGGGTCGGTCGCGGCCAGGCTGCGGGTCTGCTCCGGTGTGGGCTGCTGGCCCTTCACCGTGTCGGCGATCGTCCGGCCGCTGCCGGCGTCCGGCTCCTGGAGCACGGTGCTCCCCGGCACGTCCATGATCAGCAGGGCGTCCGCGCGCCCCATCAGCCGGTCGGCGTGCTCGGCGGGGGTCAGCTGGGAGCTGCGGAAGACCACGTCGGCGCCGGCCACGCCGAGCACCGGGAGGGCGATCATGGCGAGCACCAGGGCGCTGCGGCCCCTGGCCCGCAGTGCGTCGCGCCGGGCGATCCGCAGGGTCGCCCGCCAGGCGGCGAGCCTCACCGCCCGTCACCGCCCTTGACGCTGTTGGTGGCGGCGGTGACCAGCAGGGTGGCGGCGTCCTGCTGCGCGGTCTCGTCGACCAGCCGGCCGTCGCGCAGGAAGACCACCCGGTCCGCCCAGGCCGCGTGCCGGGCCTCGTGGGTGACCATCATGGCCGCCGCGCCGGCGTCGCAGCGGGCCCGCAGCACGGCGAGCACGGTCTCGCCGGTGGTGGAGTCCAGCGCGCCGGTCGGCTCGTCGGCGAGCACCAGCCGGCGGTCGCCGATCAGTGCCCGGGCGATGGCCACCCGCTGCTGCTGGCCGCCGGACATGTCGTCCGGGAAGCGGTCCGCCAGCTCGTCGATGCCGAGCTCCTCCAGGGCGGCCAGCGCCTCGCGGCGGGCGGCCCGGGCGGAGACGCCGTCCAGCTCGCGGGGCAGCGCGATGTTCTCGGCGGCGGTCAGCGCGGGGATCAGGTTGTAGTCCTGGAAGACGTAGCCGACCGACCGGCGGCGGACCTCCGCCTGCTTCTTGCGGCTCAGCTCGCCGAGGGCGGTGCCCTCGACCAGCACCCGGCCGCCGGTGGGCGAGTCGAGTCCGCCGGCGAGCGTCAGCAGGGTGGACTTGCCGGACCCGGAGGGGCCCATCACGGCGACCAGTTCACCCGGGTGGACCCGCAGGTCGACGCTCCGCAGGGCGTGCACCTGGGCGGCGCCCTGGCCGTGGACGCGGCTGACCTGCTCCAGGTGCAGCACCGGCGCTTCGGTTTGAGACATGGTCAACTTCCCCCTGCGCTTGGTGGTTCATCGGTACTCGGTGCCCGGCTCGGGGCCGGGCGGTGGGCGGACGCCGGGTCCGGCGCGGGCCCGCCCCTACAGCCGCGAGCGCAGGCGCTTGGCCGGCGCGGGCGCCGGGGCGGGTGCCGCGGCAGCCTGTTCGCGCTCCTCCTGCCGCCTGGTCAGCCGGGTCTCGCAGTGGTCCAGCCAGCGGATCTCCGCCTCGGTCTGGAAGATCAGCTGCTCCAGCACCAGCAGCCACGCCAGATCGGCCTCGCCCCCGGTGTCACCGGCCAGGGCCTGGCCCTTGAGCCGGGTGTAGTCCTGCAGCGCCTTCATGCTGTGCCGCCGCTGGCCCTGGACCACGGCCGGGACGTCGACGCCCGGCACGGTCACCGCCATCGCGAGCTTGATCGCCAGCTCGTCCCGGGGCGGGTTGGTCCGGGGCACCGGGGTGTCGAACCAGCGACGCAGTTCCGCGCGTCCCTCCTCGGTGACGGCGTAGAACAGGTGCCCCTCCTCGTCCTCGCCCGCCGGGGCGACCAGCCCGTCCCGCTCCAGCCGGCCGAGGGTGGTGTACACCTGGCCGACGTTGAGCGGCCAGGTGGCGCCGGTCCGGGCCTCGAACTCGGTGCGGAGCTGGTAGCCGTAGCGCGGGCCCTGGTCGAGGAGGGCGAGAAGACCGTGTCGGATGGACATACCACGTATGTATACCCGGTATGTGCGAACTGCTCAAGCCCGGCACCCGGTACCGTCGTACGGTGTGAGCCAGCTGCGCATCGCCACCTTCAACCTGCTGCACGGTCAGCCCCTGGCCCCGGACGGCAGCCCGCTGCCGTTCCCGGACACCGGCGGCGACCCGGGCGGTCCGCTCGGCGAGGCCGTCGCGGCGCTGGACGCGGACGTGCTCGCCCTCCAGGAGGTCGACCGCCACCAGGAGCGCTCCGGACTGGTCGACCAGAGCGCCGTCGCCGCCAAGGCGATGGGCGCCGCCGACTGGCGGTTCGCCGCCGCGGTGCACGGCCGGCCCGCACCGGTGGCCGGCTGGGTGGCCGACCCGGCCGTCAGCGGCCTGCAGGTCTACGGCCCCGCCGAGGTCGAGACCCGGACCGACCGGCCGGCCTACGGCACCGCACTGCTCACCCGGCTGCCGGTGCACCACTGGCGGGCCCGCCGGTTCGCGCCCGCGCCGTTCGGACTGCCGCTGCGGGTGGCCGGACGCCGCGGCCTGACCCCCGTGCCGGACGAGCCGCGGGCGGCGCTGGCCGCCGTCCTGGAAGGCGTCCACGGCCCGTTCACCGTGGTCGCCACCCACCTGTCCTTCGTGCCCGGGTGGAACGTCGCCCAGCTCGCCGGGATCCGCCGGTGGATCTCCGACCTGCCCAAGCCCTACCTGGTGCTCGGCGACTTCAACCTGGTCGGGGCGGTGCCGCGGACGGTGCTCGGCAGCGCCAGCGCGCTGGAGCGCTCCACCTCGCAGCAGCGGATCAGGGAGGCGCGGGCGGCGCGCCGGGCCCGGGCCGCCCAGCCGGGGCCGCGCCGCAGGCGGGTCCGGGAGCCGCGGCCCCGGCTCCAGGGCTGGTACGACCTGGCCCGCACCCCCACCTACCCGTCGCACCGCCCGACCGTCCAGTTCGACCACGTCCTCGCGGTCGGCGTCCCCCGCCGCGCGGTCGGCCCGGCCGACGCCCCGCGCACGGCGGTCTCCGACCACCGCCCCCTGGTCGTCGACGTCACCCTCTGACGACTACGTCAGGGGCGCCAGAGGGCGCCCCCTCAGGGGCGCTGGGGGTACCCCCGGCCGGAGGCTGGGGGCGGAACTGCGCGAGGCGGGAGGGCAGGAGTCGAGGACGGCGTCCGAGAGTCCGGAGCACCTCCGGGTCCGTCTCGCGCAGCCCCCTCCCGCTCCGCGCAGTTGCGCCCCCGGCCCTCGGCCGGGGGTACCCCTCAGGGGGTGACGGTGGCGGCCCGCTGGGTGCTCTGGTGGGGGAGCTGGCAGCCGAGGGGCTCGTACTGGAGCAGCAGCATGGCCGCGTCGTCGCCGAGCTTGTGCCCGACGTGCCGCACCACGTCCTCGTGCACCCGCCGCAGCACCTCCACCGGCCCGCCGACCGCGAGGTCCGGCAGCCGGTCGGCGAGGGGGTAGAAGCGGCCGTCGTCGTCGCGGGCCTCGATCACGCCGTCGGTGTAGAGCAGGACCCGGTCCCCGGGCCCGAACGAGACCTGCTGGACCGGCGGCCGCACGTCCGCCGGGTCGAGCACGCCGAGCGGCGGTACCGGCTCGGCGGGTTCGAGCAGTTCGAGCTCGCCGCCGCCGCGGATCAGCATCGGGCCGGGGTGGCCGCAGTTGACGATCTCCGCGGTGCCGTCCGGGCAGACGCCGATCAGGACCAGGGTGACGAACTCCTCCTCGACGCCCGGGTGGTCGTTCTCGTGCAGGGCCCGGTCCAGGCTGTCCGCCAGCCAGCCGGCCACCCGCTGCAGCGACGGCTCCTGGTGGGCGGCCTCGCGGAAGGCGCCGAGCACGGCGGCGGCGGTCTCCACCGCGTTGAGCCCCTTGCCGCGGACGTCGCCGACCACCGCCCGGACGCCGTGCCGGGTGTTGACGACCTCGTACAGGTCACCGCCGATCGAGGCGTGCGCAGCGGCGGCCGCGTAGTGGACGGCGGCGCGGACGCTGCCGACCCGGTCGGGGACGGAGCGCAGCAGCACCCGGCGGGCGATCTCGGCGACCAGCTGGGCCTCGGCCAGCGCCCGTTCCTGGCGCAGCCGCAGGGTGGCGCTGATCCAGCCGATGCCGGCGACCAGGGCGATGGCCAGCACCGTGGCGGTGTGGACGGACTCGCCGAGGACGTGGTTGTAGGCGGCCATCAGGAAGGCCACCGCTTCGGCCACCACGCCGATGAACAGCGGGTACCAGGTGCGGCGGCTGACCACGGCCGCGAGGGCGGGGACCGCGGTGAGGGCGGGTTCCAGGGTCACCCGGTTGTTGCTGAACCAGTCCAGTGAGGCCACCAGCAGCATGCCGATCAGCGGCAGTGCGTGGGAGAGCCTCGGCCAGGTTCCTGTCGCCGTTCCGGGCAGCGGCCCGGGGGCCGGCCCGGCGATCCGTTCTCTGATCCATCCGGTCGCGCTCAACGTCGGTCTCTCCAGCGAAGGTGGCCGGTGCCAGGGGACACCTGCAGTGATGACGGAAAGTCAGGGACTGCGTCCCTGCCGGTGGGCCGGAGTACGGAGGTGACCGGTTACCGACCCCACAATAGGCGCGAAACGTGCACACCGCACAGGTTTCGCATGATCCCGTGACGACTTGGATGCTCTGAGTGACTCATTCTTCACTATTCCCGATCAGAAGCCTGGTCAACTCTTTTCGGTCGGGAAGTCCTGATGGTCTTTCCACCCGGCCGCTGCGGACATACAGGAACGAAGCCGTGACCTGCTCGACCGGAACCCCCGCCTGCTCCGCCCAGGCCACCCGGTAGATGGCCAGTTGCAGCGGGTCGGCCGTCTCCTCGCGGTGCGTCTTCCAGTCCACGACCTCGTAGCGTGACGAGCCCGGTGACGCTGAGCCACCGTCACTCTCCCGGTAGACCGCATCGATCCGGCCGCGCACCACTCGCCCCGCCAGCATCAGCTGGAAGGGCGCCTCGACCCGCAGCGGCCGCCGCGCGGCGTACGGGCTGCGCAGGAACGCCTCCTTGAGCCGCTCGAGATCGCGCTCGTCCTCGATGCCGTCCTCGTCCGCCCCGGGGAGCTCGCCGGGCTCGATCAGCATCAGCGGTTCGATCCTGGACTGCACCCAGGCGTGGAAGCGGGTACCGCGGCGGGCGGCCGGCTGCGGCGGGCGCGGCATCGGCCGGGCCAGCTCGCGGGCGAAGCCGTCCGGGTCGGCCGCCAGCCGCATCAGCTGGGACGCGGACAGCGAGGCGGGCAGCGGCACCTCCCGGACGGTGCGCCGGGACTTCTCCAACTCGCCCAGCAGCGCGGACAGGTCGCGGTCCCAGGAGGCCACCGTGCGGCGGCTCTCCGGGGTGAGCTCCGGCGGCTGCGGTCCGGGCGCCCCGGCCAGCCGGGCCCGCACCACCTCGGCCACCCGGCGCCGGGCCGACTGCGCCGCGGGGTCCAGCGGCAGCGGCCACGGGGTCTCCACCGACACCGCGAGCACCGGGTTCTGCGCGTCGGGCAGCGGCTCCTCGGCCCAGTGCTCGACCTCGCCGCCGCCCCGCTCGCAGAACTCCCGCACCTGGTGCAGGAAGTCGGACGGGCCGCGGCGGCGCTTCTGGCTCGGCCCCCACCAGTGGCCGCCGGCCAGCAGCAGCGAACGCGGCCGGGTGAAGGCCACGTAGCCGAGCCGCAGCTCCTCGGTGGCCGCGTGCGCGGCCATCTCCTTCTTGAACAGGCCGATGCCCTTGGCGGTCCACTGCGGATCGGCGGGCAGGGTGGCCGCGTCCCCGCGCAGCGCGTGCGGCAGCACCTTCTTGGTACTGGTCCAGCGCTCGCGGCCCTTGCCGCTCGGGAAGACGTCCTTGACCAGGCCGGGGACGGCGACCACGTCCCACTCCAGGCCCTTGGACTTGTGCACGGTGAGCACCTTCACGGTGTCCTCGCCGCCGGGCAGGCTGGTGTCCAGGCCGCGCTCGTACTCCTGGGCGGCCCGCAGGAAGGCCAGGAAGGCGGACAGGCCCGGGTCGCCGTCCAGATCCGCGAAGCCGGCCGCGATGTCCAGGAAGGAGTGCAGGGTCTCCCGGCGGCGGGCGGCCAGGGCGAGCGGGGACGCCGACAGCTCCACCTCGAGGCCGGTGACGGACAGCACCCGGTGCAGCACGTCCATCAGCGGCTCGGCCAGCGCGCGGCGCAGCTCGCGCAGTTCGCGGGCGAGCCGGGCGAAGCGGACCTTGGCCTGCGGGGAGAACGGCAGGTCGTCCGGCGGCTGGGGCTCCAGGAAGGTCTCCAGCGCGTCGGCGAGCGAGACCACCTCGGTCGGGTCGGTCTCTGCCACGGCGGCGGCCAGCGGGTCGGCGCCCGGCAGCCGTTCGGTCCGGACCAGGTCGGCGGCCCGCCGGCCGAGCAGGGCCAGGTCGCGCGGGCCGATCCGCCAGCGCGGGCCGATCAGCAGCCGCACCAGCGAGGCGTTGGCGGTCGGGTCCTGGAGCACCTCGCAGACCGCCACCAGGTCGGCCACCTCGGGCAGTTGCAGCAGCCCGCCGAGGCCGACCACCTCGACCGGGACCTCGCGGGCCACCAGTGCGGCGTGGATGTCGGGGAACGCCGCGCCGCCCCGGCACAGCACCGCGATCCGGCCGGGCGCGGTGCCGGTGCGCACCAGGTGCGCGATCGAGTCGGCCAGCCAGCCGATCTCCTCGGTGTGGGTGGGCAGCAGCGCGCAGCGCACGGAGCCGTCCTGCTCGACCCCGGGCGCCGGGCGCAGCGCCTCGACGCCTTCGTGCATCGCCCGCAGCGGGGCGGCCAGCCGGTTGGCGAAGTCGAGCAGCCGGCCGCCGCTGCGGCGGTTCTCGCTGAGCGCGTACCGGGCGGCCGGGGTGCGGTCGCGGCGCGGGAAGTGCACCGGGAAGTCGTCCAGGTTGGCGACCGAGGCGCCGCGCCAGCCGTAGATGGCCTGGCAGGGGTCGCCGACCGCGGTGACCGGGTGGCCGGCGCCGCCCTCGCCGCCGAACAGCCCGGCCAGCATCAGCCGCTGGGCGACCGAGGTGTCCTGGTACTCGTCCAGCAGCACCACCCGGAACTGCTCGCGCAGCAGCCGCCCCACCTCGGGGCGCTGCTGGGCGAGCCGGGCACCGGCGGCGATCTGGTCGCCGAAGTCCATCAGCCCGGCCGCGGCCTTGCGGCGGCGGTAGTCCTCGACCAGGTGGAGCAGCTCCTGCCGGGCCCGGGCGGCGGCGGGCACGGACCGCAGGTCGTCGTTGGTCAGCCTGACCGTCGCGAGGGTGTCGAGCAGCTGCTCGTCGTACGTGCGCAGGGTGTGCGGCTCGGTGAGGTGCTCGGCGAGTTCGCCGTCGAGCGCGATCAGGTCGGCGACCAGGGTGGAGAAGGTGCCGGTGAGCGCGGGGAACGGGCCGCGGGCGGCGCGCAGCACCTTGGCGGCGAGCTGGAAGCGGGTGGCGTCGGCGAGCAGCCGGACGTCCGGCTCGATGCCCAGGCGCAGACCGTGCTCCTTGAGCAGCCGGCCCGCGAAGGCGTGGTAGGTGGAGATCTCCGGCTCGCCGAGGGCGTCCTCGTCCGGCTCCAGCACCCGCGCCCGGACCAGGGCCTTGCGGACCCGCTCGGACAGCTCGCCGGCCGCCTTGTTGGTGAAGGTGAGACCGAGCACCTGCTCGGGCCGGACCGCGCCGGAGCCGACCAGCCAGACCACCCGGGCGGCCATCACCGTGGTCTTGCCCGACCCCGCGCCCGCGACGATCACGGCGGGCTCCAGCGGGGCACCGATGGCCAGCATCTGCTCCCGGTTGAAGGGGACGCCGAGGATCTCCTTCAGCTGGTCGGGGTGGGTGAGCACGGCTTGCACGCCGACAACGCTAACCGGTGCCGCCGACAACGCGGGTCGAGCGGGCGGCGCGGACCGGTGGAGCGGACGGCGCGGACCGGCCGGGCGGCGCGGATCAGTCGAGCAGCTGGCGGCCGTCGCGCTGGGCGGAGCAGCTGGCCCTGAAGGAGCAGCGGGCGCAGTTCTCCCCGGCGGTCGGCACGAACCGCTCGGCCAGCACCCGGCCGGCCGCGTCGGCGAGCAGGTTCTCGATCCACGGCTCGCCCTCCGGCGGGCCCTGGTGCTGGACCTTGGGGCCGTCCGCGTCCCGCTTGGCGGGCTCGCGCAGGTGGACCAGCTCGGCTCCGCCCACGGCGGCGCCGTCGGGGAAGCCGGGCAGGCCGTCGAGCGCGCCGTTGCGGACGGCCAGCTGGTAGACCGCGAGCTGCCGGTGCTCGGGCAGCGACTTGTCGGTGGGGATCTTCTTGCCGGTCTTGAAGTCGACCACGTAGGCCCGGCCGAGGGCGTCCTGCTCGACCCGGTCCATCGAGCCGCGGATGCGGACCGCGACCCCGCCGACCGTCAGCGTCAGGTCGAAGCCGTGCTCGGTGGCGACGGTGGTGCGCTCGCGCTCCAGGACGTGCCAGTGCAGGAAGCGTTCCAGGGCGGCGCGCGCCTCGGTCTTCTCCTGCTGGGACTTCCAGGGGGCGTCGAAGGCGAGCGCGTCCCAGACCGTGTCCAGGCGTTCCATCAGGACGGCCAGGTCGGCGGGGGTGCGGCCGGAGCCGACCTCGTCGGCGAGGGCGTGCACCACGTTGCCGAAGCCCTGGGCGGCGGTGGTGCTGGTGGCCGCCTTGACGTCCTTGTCCAGGAACCACTGCAGCGCGCAGCTGTCGAGCTGTTCCAGGCCGCTGCCGGAGAGCCGGACCGGCACCCCGGCCTCGCGCAGCGGCTCGGGGGCGGCGCTCTGGTCGACCAGGCCCCACCAGCGGTCGGGGTGGGCGGCCGGGACCAGCGGGGCGCCGTCCTCGTCGGCGGCGGCCGCCAGCAGCGCCAGCCGTTCGGCGGCGGCCTGCCGCAGACCGGGCGGCGCGGCGCCGTCCACGGTCACCGCGCGCAGCTCGGCGACCAGCGCGGCCACCGACAGCGGACGGCGCGGGCGGCTGGTCACGTCCTCGACGGTGACCTGCGGGGTGCGGCGCAGCACCCGGCCGGTCCTGGGGTCGAGCTCCTCCCGGTACAGCTCGCGCAGGAAGCGGGAGGGCTCGTCGCCGTCCTCGGCCTGGGCCTTGACGGCGGTGACGATCAGGCGCTCCTTGGCGCGGGTCGCGGCGACGTAGAACAGCCGGCGCTCCTCACCGAGCAGCGCGGCCGGGGAGAGCGGTTCGGCGAGGCCGTCGCGGCCGATCCGGTCGGCCTCCAGCAGCGAACCGCGGCGGCGCAGGTCGGGCCAGAGCCCCTCCTGGACGCCGGCCACCACGACCAGCCGCCACTCCAGGCCCTTGGACCGGTGCGCGGTCATCAGCCGGACGGCGTCCGGGCGCACCGCCCGGACGGTCAGGGTGTCGGCCGCGATGTCCTGCGCCTCCAGCTCGGCGAGCAGCTCGGCCGCGCCGCGGTGCCCGGCGACCTGCTCCTCGGCCCGGGCCGCGGTCTCGAACAGGGCGCAGATGGCGTCCAGGTCGCGGTCGGCATTGCGGCCGCCCGCGCCGCCGCGCAGGGCGGCCCGCTCGAGGCGTTCGCGCCAGCGGCGGCTGCCGTCCCACAGCTCCCAGAGCGCCTCCTCGGCGCTGCCGCCGCCGGCCAGCAGTTCGCGGACCTTGCGCAGCAGCATGCCGAGGTCGCGGGCGCGGCGGGCGTACAGCGGCTCCATCGCGACCAGCCTCTCCGGTTCGGCGAGCGCCTCGCGGATCAGCTCCTCGGCGGACCGAGGGGCCCGCCGGCCCGGCCCGCGCTCCCCCTCCCGGCGCTGCCCGGGCACGGCCACCCGCACCTCGGGGGCGTGCTCGTCGGGGCCCTGCTCCTCGACCGTCCACTCCCCGTCGGCACGCCCTTCGCCGTCGCGCACCTCGCCCTGCACCTCGTCGTCGACGCGCGGCCCGGCCGCCCGTGCCGCGTCGGCGGGCAGCTCGACCGTGCGCTCCTCGGGGGCGTGCAACTGCGCCGCGAGCTCCTGCGGGCCGGGCTCCGCGGACTCCCACTCCTCGCGGGCCCACTGCCCGGGACCCCCCTCGTCCGGCGCGATCTCCAGCTCCGGCTCCGGCTCGAAGGCGAACTCCGGCTCGGTGAGGTCCCACTCCCCGTCCTCGCCGCCGTCCCCGTGCACGTCCCCGTGCCCGGACGCCTCCGCGGCCGCCGGCCGCCGGTCCGCCGCCCGGAGGGCGTGCCGCTCCTCCTCGCGCAGCGCCCGGCCGAGCCGGCGCAGGTCGGAGCCGTCCAGACCGCCGAGCGGGCCGGTGAGCAGGGTGTGGGCGAGTTCGGCGGTGAGCGCGTCGGCGGGCTCGGCGCAGACCCGCAGGGCCAGCAGCAGCGGAGTGACGGCGGGTTCCTCGCGCAGCGGCAGGTCGTCGCCGTCGATCTCGAGCGGGACCCCGGCCGAGGTCAGGGCCCGCCGGACGCCCGGGATCGAGCGGGCGCCGGCCCGGACCAGCACCGCCATCTCGCCCCAGGGCACCCCGTCCTCCAGGTGCGCGCGGCGCAGCAGGTCGGCGATGGAGTCCAGCTCGGCGCCGGGTGTCGGGTAGGTGTACACCTCGGCGCGGCCGCCCTCCCGGCCGGGCAGCAGCGAGCGGTGCTGGGCGAGCTTGTCGGCGGGCAGCCGGCCCATCGGCATCCGGCGGGCCAGCTCGCGGGAGGCGGCCAGCAGCACGGCGCCCGAGCGCCGGGACACCCGGAGCACCTTGACCTCGGCGGGCGCCCCGCCGCTCTGCCGGAAGGTCTGCGGGAAGTCGAGGATGCCGTTGATGTCGGCGCCGCGGAAGGCGTAGATCGACTGGTCGGGGTCGCCGACCGCGACCAGGTCCCGGCCTTCGCCGGCCAGCTGCCGCAGCAGCCGCACCTGTGAGGGGTCGGTGTCCTGGTACTCGTCGACGAAGACCACCTCGTAGCGCTGCCGCAGCTCGGCGCCGACCTCGGGGCGCTCGGCGAGCAGCACCGCGCGGTGGACCAGCTCGGCGTAGTCGAGCACCCCGCGCAGGTCGAGCACGTCGAGGTAGTCGGCGAGGAAGTGGGCGGCGGCGGCCCAGTCGGGGCGCTGCACGCCGTCGGCGAAGCGGGCCAGTTCGGCCTCGCCGAGGCCGAGCTCGCGGCTGCGCGCGAGGACCGCGCGGACCTCGTCGGCGAAGCCTCGGGTGGTCAGGCAGGCCCGCAGGTCCAGCGGCCAGCCGATCCTGCCGACCCCGTGCTTGGCGTCCTCGGCGTCACCGGCGAGCAGTTCGCGGACCATCACGTCCTGCTCCGGGCCGGAGAGCAGGCGCAGCGGCTCGGCGTACTCCTCGGGGCCCTGGTGGGCGCGGAGCAGGGCGTAGCAGAAGGAGTGGAAGGTGGTGGCCTGCGGTGCGAGGCCGCCGCCGACCCGGGCGGTCATCCGGTCGCGGAGCTCCATCGCGGCCTTGCGGCTGAAGGTCAGCACCAGGATCCGTTCCGGATCGGTGCCGTCGGCGATCCGCCGGGCGACCGCCTCGACCAGGGTGGTGGTCTTCCCGGTGCCGGGCCCGGCGAGCACCAGCAGCGGGCCCGAGGCGTGCTCGACCACCGCCTGCTGATACTGGTCGAGCACAGGCGGGGCGGGTTGCGCCAGGGGGTTGCGCACCAGGCGGAAAGGGGAGGTCAATGCGGTCCGATGAGGTCGTACGGGGGTGGTGTTCCGGTCAGCGTCGGGGCGGGCCGCGGCGGGCCCGCCCGTATCGAGCCTACGATCCTGCCCCGTCATTCCCCTCCGCGCACCCGGTTCCGGCGGATCGGGGGCGGGCTGCGGTGCCCGCGCTACCGGCCGTCCCAGCGGGCCTGCCGGAGGTCGACCCGGGGTTCGCCGGCGACGGTGCGCAGCGGGGTGCCCTCGGTCCGGTACTCGGGCAGCGCCCGGTGCTCGTGGCCGGGCAGCGGCCGGCCGTCGGCGCGGATCACCCGCCACCAGGGCACGGCGCCGCCGTAGAGTGCCATCACCCGGCCGACCTGGCGGGGGCCGCCCTGGCCGAGGTACTCGGCGACGTCGCCGTAGGTCATCACGCGGCCGGGCGGGATCCGCTCGGTGAGGTCGAGGACGGCCTCGGCGAAGGGGGGCAGGCCGTGCTGGTCGTCCTGGGCTTCCGGGCCGGCCGCCCGGCCGGTGGGCTCGCTCATCTGCCGCATTCTTCCGCATCCGGTCGATTTCGGGGCCTCGCGCGGATGATCCGCCGCGCCCGATGCGCCCCCTGTCCAGCACCGGACGCCCGGGCATGGCAGCATCTTCGGGGCAGCGCGTGGTGATACAAGGACAAGACCAGATGACCGGGACGGCAGACGTGAACGTGGACAAGGGCTCGGACGAGTCCGCCACCGACAACGCCGCGGGACCGGAACACCCCGATCCGGATGCGGTGTCGCTGCACAAGACGCCGCGCCAGAACGGTTTCGAGAGCCACCGCAGGAAGGACCTGCCGCCCTCCCCCGAGCCCACCGGCGACCACCCGCTGGCCGTCGACGAGCCGCTGCTGCCGCCCCGCGCGCACCGCCCGTCCGACCTGCTGCGCTTCATCGCCGGGGTGCTCGGCATCATCGCGGTCTTCGTGCTGGCCCAGGTCGCGGTCGCGACCACCACCGGCATCGGGAACGACATCAAGATCAACGCCGACAAGGTGCCCGGGCTGCTGAGCACCATCGCCGCGCTGGTCTCCAGCGTCGCGGTGCTGGCCGTGCCGCTGGCCTTCGCGGTGGAACGGCTGATCAAACGCGACGGCCTGCGGGTCGCCGACGGCGTACTCGCCTCGGTGCTGGCCTACGGCGTCTCGCTGGGCATCGACTGGTGGGTCGCCGCGGGCGCGCCCGACGCGGTCCGCGACGCGCTGACCCAGCTGCGGGACGGCGCCGGGGGCACCCTGACCGACCCGGTGCACGGCTATCTGGCACCGGTGATCGCCTACATGACCGCCGTCGGCATGTCGAGCCGCCCGCGCTGGCGGGTGGCGCTGTGGATAGTGGTCGTGCTCAGCGGGACCACCGAGCTGATCAGCGGCTACACCACCCCGCTCTCGCTGCTGCTGACCGTGCTGATCGGCTGGTCGGTGGCGTACGGGACGCTGTACGCGATCGGCTCGCCCAACATCCGGCCCACCGGCAAGACCCTGCTGATCGGACTGCGCAAGGTCGGCTTCAGCCCGTCCACCGCGCACCGCGCCCCGGACGCCCCGGGCGACACCCGCCGCTACCTGGTCACCCAGCAGGACGGGCCGCTGCTGGACGTCCACATCATCGACCGCGAGCAGCAGGCCTCCGGCTTCTTCTACCGGGCCTGGCGGCGGCTGCGGCTGCGCTCGGTGGCCGTTCGCCGCAGCCCCCAGTCGCTGCGCCAGGCGCTGGAGCAGGAGGCCCTGATCGCGTACGCGGCCGCCGCCTCGGGGGCCCGCGCCCCGCAGCTGGTGGCGACCTCGGAGCTCGGCCCGGACGCGGCGATCCTGGTCTACCAGAACGTCTTCGGCCGGACCCTGGACGAGCTCACCGAGGAGGAGATCACCGACGACGTGATGGCCTCGCTCTGGGAGTCGGTCGGCGCCCTGCACGAGCGGCGGATCGCCCACCGGCGGCTGACCGGCGAGTCCCTGCTGGTGATGGACGAGAAGACCGGCTGCCTGGTCAACCTCTCCGGCGGCGACATCGCGGCCGGCGACCTGACGCTGCGGATCGACGTCGCCCAGCTGCTCACCACCTTCGCGCTGCGGGTCGGCCCGCAGCGGGCGGTCTCGGTCGCCAACGCGGTGCTCGGGCCCGAGCGGGTGGCCGCCGCGCTGCCGCTGCTGCAGCCGGTCGGGCTGAGCCGCTCCACCCGGGTCGACCTGCAGCGGATGACCAAGGAGCGCAAGGCCGCCGCGCAGGCGCTGGCCCTGGAGCAGGTCGCCGCCGGCGAGCGCACCCAGGAGCAGGCCGAGGAGGACATCGCGGTGGCCGGCGAGGATCTGCTGAGCCGGATCCGCGGCCAGATCCTGCAGATCGCGCCCGAGGCGCCGATGGCCCCGGCCAAGCTGGAGCGGCTGAAGCCGAAGACCCTGATCATGGTCATCGCGCTGACCTTCGCCGCGTACCTGGCGCTCACCACCATCCAGCCGGGCCAGCTCAAGCTCTCCCAGATGGACTGGGCGTGGGCGTCGGTCGCGCTGCTCGCGGCGGCGGCCAGCTACGTCGCCGCGGCGATGAGCCTGACCGGCTTCGTGCCCGAGCGGCTGCCGTTCAAGCGGACCGTGGCCGCCCAGCTGGCCGGTTCCTTCGTCAAGCTGGTGGCCCCCGCGGCGATCGGCGGCATCGCGCTCAACACCCGCTACCTGCAGAAGTCCGGGATCCGTCCCGGGCAGGCGGTGGCCAGCGTCGGCGCCTCCCAGCTGGCGGGCCTGGCCGGGCACCTGCTGCTGCTGTTCGGCTTCGGCCTGATCACCGGCACCCAGACCAACGGGGACCTGGGCGCCTCCCGGGCCGTGATCATCGGTGTCCTGACGGCCGCCGTGCTGGCCCTGGTGGTGGCCGCCGTGGCGCCGCTGCGGCGGTTCGTGGTGACCCGGGTGCGCTCGCTGTTCTTCGGCGTGGTGCCGCGGATGCTGGACCTGATGCAGACCCCCTCCAAGCTGGTCAGCGGCTTCGGCGGGATCCTGCTGCTGACCCTCAGCTTCACCTCCTGCCTCTACGCCTCCGTGCAGGCCTTCGGCGGGTCGATGACCTTCTCCGCGGTCGCGGTGGTCTTCCTGACCGCCAACGCGGCCGGCTCGGCGATCCCCACCCCGGGCGGCATCGGCCCGGTCGAGATCGCCCTGATCGGCGCCCTGACGGTCGGCAACGTCCCGCCCTCCGCGGCCACCCCGGCGGTCTTCCTGTACCGCCTGCTGACCTTCTGGCTGCCGGTGCTGCCCGGCTGGATCTCCTACAACGTGCTCCAGCGCAAGGGCGCCCTCTGACCTGCGCCCCCGGGACACACGCGTAGGGCCCCCGCCGGCGGCGGGGGCCCTACGCGTTTCGGATCGGAGCGGGTGCGGCTAGTACACCGGCTTGTGCGGCTCGATCTGGTTGACCCAGCCGATCACGCCGCCGCCGAGGTGGACGGCGTCGCCGAAGCCGGCCGACTTCAGCACGGCCAGCACCTCGGCCGAGCGCACGCCCGTCTTGCAGTGCAGCACGATCTTCTTGTCCTGCGGCATCTTCTCCAGCGCGGTGCCCATCAGGAACTCGTTCTTCGGGATCAGCGTCGCGCCCGGGATCGAGACGATCTCGTACTCGTTGGGCTCGCGGACGTCGATCAGGAAGATGTCCTCGTCCTCGTCCAGCCACGCCTTGAGCTGCTTGGAGGTGATGGTCGCGCCCTGGGCCGCGGCCTGCGCCTCCTCCGACACGACGCCGCAGAAGGCCTCGTAGTCGATCAGCTCGGTGACGGTCGGGTGGTCGCCGCAGAGCGCGCAGTTCGGGTCCTTGCGGACCTTGACCTGGCGGTAGTTCATCTCCAGGGCGTCGTAGATCATCAGCCGGCCGACCAGCGGCTCGCCGACCCCGGCCAGCAGTTTGATGGCCTCGGTCACCTGGATCGAGCCGATGGACGCGCACAGCACGCCCAGCACGCCGCCCTCGGCGCAGGACGGCACCATGCCCGGCGGCGGGGCCTCCGGGTAGAGGCAGCGGTAGCAGGGGCCGTGCTCGGCCCAGAACACGCTGGCCTGGCCGTCGAAGCGGTAGATCGAGCCCCAGACGTACGGCTTGCCGAGCAGCACCGCGGCGTCGTTCACCAGGTACCGGGTGGCGAAGTTGTCGGTGCCGTCCACGATCAGGTCGTAGCCGGCGAAGATCTCCATCACGTTGGAGTTGTCCAGGCGGTCCTCGTGCAGGATCACCTCGACGTAGGGGTTGATCTCCTTGACCGAGTCGCGGGCGGACTCGGCCTTGGAACGGCCGATGTCGGACTGGCCGTGGATGATCTGGCGCTGCAGGTTCGACTCGTCGACCGTGTCGAACTCGACGATGCCGAGCGTGCCGACGCCGGCCGCGGCCAGGTACATCAGCGCGGGCGAACCGAGGCCGCCGGCGCCGACACACAGCACCTTGGCGTTCTTGAGCCGCTTCTGCCCGTCCATGCCCACGTCGGGGATGATCAGGTGGCGGGAGTACCTGCGGACCTCGTCGACGGTGAGCTCGGCGGCCGGCTCGACCAGGGGTGGCAGCGACACGGAAACTCCGATGGTCGTCAGATCGGTATTGCCTACGCCAACAGTGTCACGTGCCCCCGGTATTCCGAGACAGCGCGTCCGATGGGCGAGACACCGCCCACCGGATCGTGGGACCACCGGCCGGGGCCGCCATCAGGCCCAACACCCGTGCCGCCACAGCGCTCCGACCCCGTCAGACCCGGCAGGCCGTCTCCAGCCAGACGTCCCCGAGCGACTCCTCCAGCGGGACGTGCGTCCGCCAGCCGAGACGGTCCCGGGCGGTCCGGACGTCCGCCTGCCGCCACGGCACCGGCTCCAGCACCGGCCGGGCCGCCTCCACCGGACGGTACGGGCCCTCGGCGTGGCCGGGCCCGGCCTGCGCGGGCAGCAGCACCTGCCGGGCGTCCTCCGTCACCGAGCCCTCGAAGCCCGAGGCCCGTACCAGCAGGTGGGCCGCCTCCCGGGCGCGGACGGCGTGCCCGCTGCCGATGTTGATCACCCCGGTGGCCGCCGAGACCGCGGCCGCCTGGATCGCCCGCGCGACGTCCCGGACGTCCACGAAGTCCCGGTAGCCCGACAGGTCCGGCATCCGGACCTGCAGCTCGTCCTGCTCCAGCGCCCGGCGCAGCCCCTCGGCCAGCCGGCCGAACAGCGAGGCGGTCGGCGAGCCCGGCCCCACCACGTCGAAGATCCGCAGCACCAGCGCGTCCAGCCCGGACGCCAGCACCAGCTCCGTCCCGGCCAGCTTGGACACCCCGTACGGGCCGATCGGCCGGGGCTCGGCGCTCTCCGGGATCGGGCCGCCCGCCTGCACCGGGCCGTACTCCGCCGCCGAACCGATGTGCACCAGCCGGGCCGGCTCCCGGCTGCGCCGGATCGCCTCGCAGACCGTGGCGACGGCCAGCGTGTTGGCCTGGATCAGCAGCCGCGAGGTGCCGTAGGTCGCCCCGGCGCAGTTGACCACCACCTGCGGGGCGACCGCGTCCAGGAACCGGGCCAGCGCGCCGGGACTACCCGCCGTCAGGTCGAACCGGATGTCGGCCGAGTCCCGCCGGCCGAGCACGGTGACCTGCATGCCCGGATCGGCCAGCAGACGCTCGGCGACGCGGCGGCCGATAAAACCGTCGGCGCCCAACAGCAGCACCCTCATCGGGGGTGTCCTTCCATGAGGCCCCGGACACGGTCGCCGGGGCGGGTCTGTGACGAACTGCTCGAACTGCCCGGGCCGACGGCCGCGGCGGGCCCGACCGCCGCGGCCGCCGCCCGGCACTCAACCGCCGGGCTCCCCGGCACCCCCGCGGTACGCCCCGGGGCGGCCGAACACCGACCAGGCGTACGGCAGCAGCACCGCCGCCGCCCCGCCGCAGGCCAGCAACCGGGCCTCGGCCGCACCGACACCGGGCAGCACCGCCGGGAGCGCCAGCGCGGCCAGCGCCGCCACCGGCAGCGCCGTCGCGGCGAGGACCGGGCGCCCGCACCGCAGCAGCGCGGCGACCAGCACCAGCAGCAGCCCGACCGCGGCCTGCGCGGCCCACTGCCCCTGGCTCGCCCGGTGCGCGGCGCCGTGCAGCGGGCCGTCCCCGGCCGCCGGGCCCGGGGACGGCCCGGCGGCCGCCAGGGCCGCGAAGGTCAGCACCCCGAGCACGGCCAGCTGCGCCAGCACGGCGACCGGCAGCACCGGCCGCATCCGCGCCCGGAACTCGGCCATCGTCGGGGCCGCGCCGAGGTGGCCCAGCCCGGTCCGGCGCAGCCAGCCCGCCGCCCAGGCGGCGGGCGCGGCGCCCAGCACCGCGACCGCGGCCAGCAGCGCGTCGGGGCCGTCCGGCCCGCCGGACGCCGGGCCCAGCACCTGGCCGACCGCCGGGGCCAGCAGCAGGGCCAGCCCGAGCCCGTACCCGCCGCGCACCGGGCGGCTCCCGGCGGGGGCGGCCAGCGCGAGCGCGGCGGCGGCCGCCAGCAGCAGCCCGAGCACGGCCGGGCCGGTGAGGTCGGGCAGCGCGAGGCCCGCCCCGAACAGCAGCACCGCCGGCAGCCCGTGGCCCAGCACGCCCCGCACGACCGGACGGCCGCTGCGGGCCCAGGGCTCCGGGCGTCCGGGCGGTTCCGGCTCCGGCAGCCGCCGCGGGACCCGGGCGTAGAGCTCCTCGGCCAGCGCGAAGACGTCCGCGTGCCGGTACCGGCCGACCGTGCCGGCGCCGATCCCGGCGTCCTCCAGTGCGGCGGCGATCTCCAGGGCGTCGACGGCCTGCTCGCAGACGGCGCGGTGCCGGACGATCAGTTCCCGTACCGGGTCGGCCGGCGGCGCATCGCCGCCCGCGGCTCCGGCTGCGGGTACGGCTGCGGCTGCGGGTACAGCTGCGGGAACGGCCGGCCGCGGCGCGCTGCCGGGGCGCGCCTGCGGAGTCGGGTCGGCGGAGGCCGCGGCGTCGGGCGCCGGGCCGGGCGTACGCCCGGATCGTCCCCGCCCCGGGCCGTACCCGGGCTCCCGGCCGAAGGCCGTGGGAGCCGCTGCCCCGGCGGGACCCCGCAGACCCGCCCCGGCGGCCTGCGGCCCGTGCCTGGCCATCAGAGCGCCTCGGCCAGGGCGCCGGGTGCGGCGGCCCCCGTGGCGGGCTCCTGGTCGCCGCCCGCCGGTGCGGCGGGCTCCGGCCGGGCCGATCCGGCGACCCAGTACTCGGCGGGCCGGGCGAAGGGCTGCAGCCGCCGGCCGGAGCCGGCCGGGAAGGCCGGCCAGCGCGAGACCAGCTCCAGGTAGATCTCCCGGAAGGCGGTCACCTCCGGCTCCACCGCGAACCGTTCCTGCGCGCGCAGCCGCCCGGACAGCCCGAGCCGGGCCCGGCGCTCCTCGTCCCGCAGCAGGGCGAGGCAGGCACCGGCGACCGCCGCCGGATTGCGCGGCGGCACCAGCAGGCCGCTCGGCCCGACCACCTCGCGGGCCACCCCGACGTCGGTGGCCACCACCGCCCGGCCGCTGAGCATGGCGTCGGCGAGCAGCCGCGGACTGCGCTGGGCCAGCGCCGAGAAGACCACCACCTGCCCGGCCTGCCAGGCCTCGGCCGGGCTGCCGGGCCGCCCCTCGAAGTCGACGGCGGCCGTGATCCCCAGCCGGGCGGCGATCGCCGCGCAGTGCGCCCGGTAGCCGGGCACGCCCTCCTCGCCGTACATCCGCAGCCGGGCCCCGGGCAGCTCGGCGCGGATCTTCGCGAAGGCGTGCAGCATCAGCTCCGGGTCCCGTCCGGGCTCCAGCGCGCCGGCCCAGACCACGGTCGGCCGCTCCGGCTCCGGGCCGGCGGCCTCCCCGGCGACCGCCGGGCTGGCCTCGGGCACCACCCTGATCCGGGCCGGGTCGGCGCCGCAGCGCTGCTGCCACTGCTGGTCGTAGGCGCTGCCGGGGGTGAGGGCGGCGGCCTGCCGGTAGGTCTCCTCGGTGAGCAGCCGGAAGAAGGACAGCAGCAGTGCCCGGACCGGCCAGCGGTAGGGCGCGGTGCGGTAGCTGCGGTACTGCTCCCGCAGGTGCAGCCCGTGCTCGGTGACCACGAACGGGATGCCGTGCAGCTGCTTGGCGGCCAGGGCGGGCAGCGCCGCCGGGCCGCCGCCGACCACGTGGCACAGGTCGGCGGCGCCGAGCCCGCCGGGCCCGGTGCCGTACCAGTCGGCGGCGAGCGGGCGCAGGCACTGCTCCAGCAGGTCACCGGCGACCAGGACGTCCCGGACCAGCGGCCGGCCGGCCGCGGTGTCGGCGCCGGGCGAACGCCAGACCCGCTCCAGCACCCGCTGGGCGTGCCCCGAGGCGAGGAAGGCGGGCAGCGCGCCGTCGGCTCTCGCGAGCTCGGCGAGCCGGTACAGGCCCGGGCCGAACGAGGCCCGCTCGCCGGGCAGCACCAGGGCCCGGACCAGCTGCTCGTAGGCCTTGCGGTACGGCCCGCGGCGGTGGGCGGCCGGGCCGCGCCCGGCGGGCCGGCGGCCCCACATCGGCAGCGTGTGCACGGCGGTCAGGCCGCGCACCGGCGGGCCCGGCTCCGCCCCGGCCGGACCGGGGCGCTCGCCGCGCGCCAGCAGGTACAGCTGGAACTCGTGCTCGACCAGCCCGTCGGCCAGTCGGCCGCACCAGCCGGCACCACGCTGCGCGTTCGAATAGGTGCTCTCGGTGAGCAGGGCGATGCGCACGACGCCTCCAGAGCAGAGCGTTCGACGGGTTCGACGACTACGACACAGGGAGCCTGATCAACCAGTGACACCAATGCTCAGAAAGGCGGCGGCCCCGGGCGGTGCCGAGGCCACTCCCCGTGGCCTCGGCACCCGGCGCCGCCGTGCGGCGCCACCGGGCATCCGGCGACGACCGCTCCCCCACACCTGTTCGGTCTGACACCACGAAGGTAGAACGAGCGAGGCGCATCACCTCGCTCACCTGCCTGGTAGCCACCTGATCGAGTGAACCGGCGTGACCGGGCCGGACCTCCGGCGTTCACCCGGCCGTGGCAGGCCCGTGGCAGCGCGGCCGCACCACCCGCGCCGCGGCCCGCCCCTCCCGTACCCGTCGGCCCCGCGCGGGTCCGCTCAGAACCCGGCCAGCAGCTCCCGGACCGCCCGCGCCACCTGCCGCGGGTGCTCCATCATCGCCACGTGCCCGGAGTCCGGCAGCACCAGCAGCCGGGCGTCCTCGAACGCCGCGCAGGCCCGCCGGGCGGAGCGGTAGGACACCAGCTTGTCCTTCAGCCCGTACACCAGCAGCACCGGTACCCGGACCTGCGCGGCCTGCCGCCACAGCGACTGCTCGCCGCGCTCGGTGTACGCGGTGACCACCCCGCGGGCCGAGCCGGCCAGCACCGGGAGCGCGTAGGGCAGGGCCATCCGGCGCCGGTACTCGGCCACCGCTGCGGCCCGCCGCTCGGCCGGTATGGCCGACGGGTCGGCGTAGACCAGCCGGAGCAGGTTCTCGGTGGCCGCCTCGACGCTGCGCCGCCGGTCCGGGGCGCGGCCGAGCAGCGCGGGCAGGCCGGGCACCGCGAGCAGGCCGGTCGGCCAGGCACTGCGCTGCGGCGGCAGCTCGGGCAGGGCCGGGGAGATCAGGGTCAGGCTGCGCACCAGGTCGGGCCGCAGGGCCGCGACCCGGACCGAGACCGCACCGCCCAGCGAGTTGCCGAACAGGTGCACCGGACCGCGGCCGCACTGCTCCAGGTACCCGATCACGGCCCGGGCGTGGCCGGAGACCGAGAGGTTGCCGTCCTGCGGCGGCGCGGACCAGCCGAAGCCGGGCAGGTCCAGTGCCTCGCCCGCGACCTCCCCGGAGAGCTCGGCCATCAGCTCGGTCCAGTTGTCGGCGGAGCCGCCCAGCCCGTGCACGTAGAGGGCGGGCGGCAGGCCGTCCCCGTTCCCGTCGACGGTTCCGCGGACGGCCAGTTCGGCGCCCGGGACCAGGACGGTTCTGAACGATTCGGCCTCGGGCTGCAGCTGATCGGCGCTCATGGAGCACGATGGTAGTGAGCCGCCGGGCGGCCGGGAGGCGGCCCGGCCGGATCTCACCCTGTGGACAGTGCAGGTCCGGACCGTATTGTGGGCTCCCGACAAGGCCGTTTCTGCGTTTTACTCGGCTTCACCGGGAGCAGACCTGGTTACCGAAAAGTAGAATCAATGGCCCTGCCAGCGGTCCGACCGACCGTGCAGCGACCATGTCCGACCGTGAAGTGAGGAGCGCCGTGACGGCCATCCAGGAGGCGCAGGAGCGCCCGCGCGGTGCTCGCCTGCCGCGAAGCGCCCGCCGTGAACAACTGCTCGGCGCGGCTCAGGAGGTGTTCGTCGCCCAGGGCTACCACTCGGCCGCCATGGACGACATCGCCGACCGGGCCGGGGTGAGCAAGCCGGTGCTGTACCAGCACTTCCCGGGCAAGCTCGAGCTCTACCTCGCGCTCCTCGACAAGCACTGCGACGCCCTGGTCGACGCCACCCGCGACGCGCTCTCCGCGACCACCGACAACAAGCAGCGGGTCGCCGCCACCATGGAGGCGTACTTCCACTACGTCTCCAGCGAGTCCGGCGCCTTCCGGCTGGTCTTCGAGTCCGACCTGACCAACGAGCCGGCCGTGCGCGAGCGGGTGGAGCGGGCCAGCGACATGAGCGCCACCCTGGTCAGCAAGGTGATCGCGGAGGACACCGACCTGCCCGAGGCGGAGGCCAAGCTGCTGGCCGCCGGGGTCTGCGGCCTGGCCCAGATCACCGCCCGCTACTGGCTCTCGCAGGGCCGGGACATCCCCCGGGACGAGGCGGTCCGGCTGGTCGCCAGCCTGGCCTGGCGCGGCCTGAAGGGCTTCCCGATGCACCCGAACGACCAGGACCAGGCCGACGGGGACGAGGGCCCGGCGGACAGCTGATCAGCGGACCTTCGCCGCGCGGCCCGGACCGTGCTCTATGGTGAAGCCGTACGGCGCAAGGACCGCGGACACCTGTTCGAGGTGGTGCGCATGGCTGTTGCAACCCCGGAGGGATGGAAGCCGTGGAGGTCAAGATCGGCGTGCAGAACGCGCCCCGCGACATCGTCATCGAGAGCTCGCTGAGCGCCGACGAGATCGCGAGCGCCGTCGCCAAGGCGCTGGAGGGCACCGAGAAGCTCCTCTCCCTGACCGACGAGCACGGCCGTCGCGTCCTCGTCCCGGCCGAGCGCCTGGCGTACGTGGAGATCGGCGAGCCGGCCGCCCGCAAGGTGGGCTTCGGCACCCTCTGACCGAGGCGACCGAGCACGACGGCGGGGGG